>JAQGOU010000493.1 GCA_028293445.1 Verrucomicrobiales bacterium
GTGGGTATTAAAGCTTTATAAGGAGATTTTAATTCAGGTCTCCGAAGGAAAAACTAGCGACATCGCGCAATTTCTTATCAACGGTGATAAGTGGCGCTTGAAAGAGAGAGCCGAAAAGCCCAACACAAAATTTACTACTGAAACCAACACGTTCATTATTTTGCGTGATTGTCTAGCGAATGCAGTCGTGTGCAAGATTTGCGGAGCTCGCGTTCATCGAAATTCTTTACAGATTGACCATATCCAACGCCGTGAAGATGGTGGAAGCGGGGAATCCGACAATGGTCAGATGACTCATCCATTCTGTAATACCACTTATAAAGAAACCCAGGTTCGACGCGACAAAGCTTCCCACGTCCTTCAAACATAATTATTGCTGAAAATTTGATGGACTCCGAACTCGACTTTTTTCGAGCTTCGCTTGAATTATATTCATCCCATTTGCTAATTTATTTGCTAGAATAAGGGTAGGTAGTAGCAAATTCTGACTCTTCAATTCCCCTGCTTACATTTTGAAATAATCATCAGGAGTTCACGAAAGCCCTATAAGTGTTGAGTCTAGTAGCTTTTACTAGAGATTTGAATGGAGCCAGTTGTCGGAGTCGAACCGACGACCGACGGTTTACAAAACCGTTGCTCTACCACTGAGCTAAACTGGCCGCGTGTGGGTCGTTGACGAGGTCAAGCGACAGCACACTATTTTGATAAGATATGTTCGGTGGGGTTGCAAGCTGGAAAGAGAAGGAGCGAAGTGATGAAGATCTGTGCGCTTTGCCTGGATTTAAAGATTGCGATTTTTGGTTAAGGCTTTGTTTGCCGTTTGTCGGGAGGCCTGCTGCGGAGTGACTCGGCTACGTCCCATAGTTTTGCTGTCGCGTCATGGCTACCACTTCGCCAATGTCTTGCCATCGCGCGAAAAAGCGAGCGCCGTCACCGGGCCACTGTGGCGCTCAAGATCCTGGTCCGCTCGCCGGACGCGGCATCCCACAACTCGACCCTGCCCTTGCTCGATTCCAAGCGCTCACCGCTTCCGATGGCCAGCGTTTGGCCGTCGGGCGCGAGAGCCACTGCAGATACACTCTGCTCGGACAAGTTGGCGGTGAGATAAGCGGAGTTCCGGAATCCTGGCATAATGCGCATAGTCAACTAACAATCAAAATACCACAGCTGGTTCGTATAATAAAACAGCTGAAGAATACTGACAAGGCGGTGGCAGGGCTTGAGGAAGTGATTCGGCGGAAGTATTTTGCGCTCGCCCCGGAGCGAAGTGGAATTACAAATCGTTCTCTACCAATGAGCTAAACTGGCCGCACTTGGGTCATTGACCAGGTCAAGCGACAGCACACCATTACGCAATTATTGGAATTTGCTTTGCAGGTGGCGCAGGCGGACAGTTACGCTCTGCAAGATTTGAAAATTTATATTACTTTTCAATGTGTGCTCGAGAAGGTTTCGAGTGCGCTGCGAATCCTCCTTGCGGCCCTGGTTTTCGCCGTGTCCGGTTTTGCCATGCACGCCCAGACACCCGCTTTTGACCGTCTGTCGCTGCCTGCTGACATGATTGGCGATGCTCACGGCAACGCGGTCTGGGGCGATTACGATAATGACGGCAATCTGGATCTGTTATTCGCCCGTCATCTCACCGCCTCCGACTCGGATTTTTCAACCAACAGGGTCCAATTATGGCGCAATGATGGCAACGGAGTTTTCGTTCGTGTGCCCTTGCCGACATTGCCGAATAGCTTTGCCTTTCAGAATTCCCTGCAAGTCGAATGGCTTGACCTCAATAACGACGGACGTTTGGACATCGTGCTGAAAGGAAATGAGAATGTCGCCGGGTTGCAATTTTTCCTGAACCAGGGAAACGGACTTTTCGTGTTGACGAATGCGCCCGCGTTCACCACCAAATACAGCTCAGCCGCCTGGGGGGACTATGACAATGATGGCAAAGTGGACGTCATCGTGGCGACAACGACAACCCCCGTCACCTACCAACTGTGGCACAACGACGGCAACGGGCAGTTCAGCCAGGCGCCATTCCCCGCCCCGACGAAAGCATGGACGGCACCAGGGCTCGTCTCCTTTAATTGGACCGACTATGATCACGACGGCAATCTCGATCTCCTGATAACGGGTCGCACCAACGCGAACACGTTTGGTCAGGGCTCCAGCGAACTCTGGAGAAACCAAGGCGGAGGGCAGTTTGTTTACGCGGGCAATCTGGGGCCAGCTGTGTTCAATGCTTCCGTGGCGTGGGCTGATCTGAATAACGATGGCTATCTGGACATGGTTGTCACCGGGGCCGACACCGATACCACCACCCCAACGACTCAAATTGACATCAACTCGGCATTGTTCTGGGATCCCGTCAGTTCCGGCTTTTCGGGTGGCCTTGGTCAGTTTCCAGATCCATCCATCCATCACGAGCGGCCCTTCCCCGGAGTGCCTGCCTACAACGCGACGTCCCTGGGGGATTACGACAATGATGGCCGGGTGGACATTATCATGGGAGGATTCACTGGAGTTGGGTTTCAGCCAGCTTTGAAATTGTATCGAAACGACAGCCAGGGGCCTTCCTTTGGGCAGAATTACCTCTTCACCACGGATGTTACGGCAGCGTTGCTGCCGGGAGTGTTTGGCATTTCACAAGGCTCGGTCGCGTGGGGCGATTTCAACAACGATGGACGTTTGGATCTGGTGGTGCAAGGAGATGACGGCAACGTGAATCCGAAGCTTCAGGTGTGGGTGAACCGGACTGCAGTGGCCAACACGCCCCCCACGGCGCCCAGCGGGCTTGTCGCCATCACCTCTGGCAGCACAGCCACGCTGATCTGGCAGCCAGCGAGCGACGCGCAGACCCCGGCCCCGGGGCTGAGCTACAACATTCGAGTGGGAACAACCGCCGGCGGCGGCGAAATTGTCAGTCCCATGTCCGGGCCAGACGGCCACCGCCGCCTGCCCGCTCTCGGAAATGCGCGTGATCGACAATTCGCGCTGGTCAACAATCTCACCCCGGGACAGACCTATTATTGGACGGTGCAAGCCATTGACGGCGGCTGGATGGGTGGGCCTTTCGCCGCAGTATTAAGTTTTGTTGCGGGGCAGAGTCAGCCGCCGGCAACATTCCCCGGAGCCTCGTTACAGATCAGTGCTCGTGCTGCAACTGTTCGGGAAACCGTGAGTCCTGCCGGTGCGGCGACCGCTGCCTGGGTTGAATTTGGCGTCACGACATCGTACGGTTCAACCACTGTCACCCAGGCCCTGGGTTCAGGATTGCTGGCGGCTTCCTTCACCAACACGCTGAGTGTGCTCTCACCGGCGACCACCTATCATTACCGGGTCGTAGCCCGGAATGCGAATGGGCTTTCCTTTGGCGCTGACCAGACGCTTGCCACTGCGGCGCTCGCTGGGACACTGCCTGTCACACAGGCACCCATTTCGGTGCGAACGGTATTCGCAATTGTGCAAGGAACGGTCATACCGGGCGGGCTGGATACTCAGACCTGGATTGAATATGGACTGACAACGAGTTATGGATCGACCAGCGCCGTTCGGACAGTCGGCTCCGGGTTTTCCTCCGTGACCACGGATCATACTTTAAGCGGCCTCCGCCCGGGGACGTTCTATCACTACCGTGTCGCAGTAACGAACGAGGCCGGGCTCGCCTATGGCGGAGACCAATCGTTCACCACACTCCAGGATTTCTCCATCCTCGACCTGACACTCCCTGGCGATCCGATTGCGGCCAATCCGAATGGCATCGTTGATTCTGCTTTTCCGGTCCAGTGGGCCACTGACAATACTGCCCGGTCCAAGTTCTCAGAAACATTTAGCGCGGGGTATACCATTTCGCCATCAGGCACCAACCTCCTGCGCGCCCTCACCTTGATCAGTGCAGACAATCCGAATAGCGATCCATCCAGGATCCTGCTTGAAGGCTCGGCGGACGGCGTCAACTTCACCACGCTCACCAATCTCGCGGTGCCAGGTTTTCCTGCTCCTCACTCATTGCAAACTTTCAAAATCGACAGCTCAGTTGCTTATCAGACCTATCGCCTTTCCATAACGGCCGTTCAAAACACGTCCTTCGGATTTGGTCAGATCAGCGAAGTGGAACTGCTCTCGTACGGGCTCATCAGCTCCCCCAGCGATGCTGCGGTCCTTTCGGTGACGCCGGGAACTTCCATTATTCGCAGCGCGAGTAAATTATTCGACGGTTTGTTGGATGGAGGAAACGACAAGCTGGAACTGCAAAATATGAACGGCCCCGCGACGCTTTACCTCACCCCTGCCGCAGGGTCATCGGTACTGAAAGGATTCGAATTGATCGGCGCACTGGATGATGCGACATACCCTGGGCGTGTCCCATCACTGGTGATCGTGGCAGGATCCAACGACGGGGCGGTTTACACCACTCTGGGTGCCGGCACGCCGCTTTTGCCCACCGCCGACATGCAAATACAGGAATTCTCGCTGACCGGAAATACCGCGAGCTATTCGAGTTATCGCATTACTTTCATTGGACCAATTTCCGGCACAACGCTCCAGATTGGCGAACTTCGTTTGCTGGGTCTGACCGGATCATCGCCTGCCGCTTCCACCCAGGCATCAGACCGGGTGAACGCAAGAAGCGCGCATCTCAATGGAACGGCGACTCCCAACGGCCAGACAGCACTGGTCTCCTTCCAGTGGGGACCGACAACGGCTTACGGCAACACCACACCGGTCCAGAACCTGGGTGACGGCACCTCTTCGGTGGCCGTCAGCGCCACCCTGCTCGGCCTCGCTCCCGGGTCCACTTACCATTACCGGGTCGTCGTCACCACATCCCTCGGCGCAGCGGCCGGCAGTGACAAATCATTCATTACCCTCGCCGATGGCACCATTCTTAAACCGCTGTCCTTCTTGTCGCCTTACATACCCAGTTCTCCGAACTCTCCAGCCGGGCAGACCGCCTCCTTCGCATACGACCACACGGCAGCCACGAAATATCTG
>JAQGOU010000522.1 GCA_028293445.1 Verrucomicrobiales bacterium
TTGCGCAAACTCGCGATGGCGGTGGACGGCAAGACCGGCAAGATCAGCGGATCGTTTACGAATGCGATCAGCGTGTTGCCGACCGGACTTGCCAAGACGATCCTCTGGAGTGGCGCCGTCCTACAACCGTGGAACGTCGGCTACGGCTACTTCCTGGGCACCAACCAAAGCGGCGCTGTCCTGCTCTACGGCGCGACGAATAACGTTCCGCTGCAATAATCCCATAACTGAACATTACACAACCCCTCCTCAGTGAACCTGAGGAGGGGTTTTTGTTTGTGACCCCAGCAACATTTGAATGTAACGTTTTTTCAACACGTCAAAAGCGGCGTTGCGAGTAAACCTTTTAACTGATAAAAATTCCCTGTGAAAATTTCCTTTAGCCTTTTTGCAATCAGCTTTGTTGTCGTTTCCAGCGCAAATGCCGAGAAGACGGTGGATTTTGTTAAGGATGTCCAACCGATTTTCCAAAAATCCTGTGTTGAATGTCACGGGCCTGATAAGCACAAAGCAGATTTACGCCTGGATGGTAAGGAATCGGCATTGAAAGGCGGAAAGAACGGGCCCGTCATCATCCCGAAAGATGCCGCGAAAAGTGACCTGTATCATCGTATTACTTTGCCAGCCAGCAGTGACGACGTCATGCCGAGCAAGGGTGATCTGCTGACCAAAGCGCAAACCGACATCATTCGTGATTGGATTAATCAAGGCGCGGTCTGGCCCGACGGAGCCGTCGTTAAAAACACGGAAACCGCGACTGACAAGAAACTGCCCGATTTCAAGCCAGCCGCCGAAGAATTAAAAGCGATTCCTATTTTGGAAAAATCCGGCGTCGCGATTCGCCCCATTGCCCTCAATGTAAATTGGAAGGAAGCCACGTTCAGATCTCTGGGCACCAACGCGACGGATGCCGTGGTTGCGCCGTTAAAAGATGTGGTTGGCCTCGTTGATTTGAACCTGGCTGGAACGCGGATTACAGAATCTGGTTTGTCGGTGCTAAAGGGATTGACCAATCTGAACCGTTTACATTTGGAGCACACCAAGATCGGAGATGCAGGTCTCGCTCATTTGAAGCCCTTGGTGAATCTGACTTACCTCAATCTTTTTGACACGCCCGTCACCGATGCTGGTCTCAAGCAACTGTCAGGATTGTCCAACTTGCGACATCTCTATGTCTGGCAGACCAAAGTCACCGAAGCGGGCGTTGCGCAATTGAAAGCGCAGAACCCAAAGTTGGAAATCTATAACGGTTGGGCGACGAATGCGGTGGTGAAGGTGGAAGATAAGAAAGAAGAAAAGAAGATGGACGACAAGAAGGACAAAAAGAAGGACGCAAAAAAATAGGCGTTTCCTAAGAAACGCCTAACGGAAATGTTCTGGTAAGACCTACGCCTTGATTTTACTCAAGCGTAGCGTCAAACGGGACTTCTTACGGTCAGAAGTACCTTTTGGAACCACACCTGTCTTGGCAGCCTTATCGAAGGCTGAGACCAAAGTCTTCAAAGCCGTGGCGGCTTCTGCTTTTTTTCCGGCGGTAGCCAGAGTGGCAAAACTCTTCTCGAGGGTGTGTAAACGAGATTTGGTGCTGGTGTTCTGGATGCGTTTGCGGGCGCTATTGCGCATGCGACGTTCGGCTGAGTTCGTATTCGGCATAAATCAATTCAAAATTGAGGGGCAAACGGTAACCGAATAGATGCTTTTGTCAACGGATGAGTTTAGGAACCTTTTGTAATCTATTCTGGGGCTGAATTATTCCTTCGATGAGCCCGCTTTGGTCTTTGTCAGCCACTCATCCACCTGTTCGCTCAACCCTTTTCGTTCTGTTGTGGAAATACCTTTAGGGTCAAAACGATAGCGACAATGGAGAATAAGAATACGTTCGAGTTGGGAATCGACAAACGGCGTGGAGTCCTGCAAACGCTTTCTCCAATTCAGCAAGGCCTCCTCGGGTGCCCGTCCCAGGCCCATGGCAGTCAATCGCTGTTCCACGAGATAGAATTCCGAATCCAGCCCCGGCCAAATAGTTCCCGCCGACTCGGGGCCGTGGTTTTGAATTCGCTTCCGTTCCTTATTGAAGACGATCCGCCAGACGAGAATCAAAATGAGTGGCACGAGCGCCCAGACGAGATAATTCTGATAACTGGTCTTTCCATAACGCCATTTTGAAAACTCGAAAAGGAAACGCGCCCAGGCGTCTGAAAACATTTCAAAAAAGGAGGCGTTGCTTTCTTCAATTTTATTCCATGACGCCGGCGTGGTATCAAAGCTCTCCCAGGTCCCATGATTCCAGACGAGCGCCCACGCATGAGCATGGCGTTCCCGGACGATGAAAGTATTGCCATGTCCGGGTTCCTGAACGGAATAGCCGACAGCGTAACGAGCAGGAATTTTTGCCGCGCGCGCCAACAGGACCGTTGCCGTCGCAAAATATTCACAATGCCCGGAATGCGTTTTCTCTAAAAAAAGAGTCAAGGGAGTTTTGACGCCTGATCGATCCACATTCTGCTCGGAAATATAAGTCGAATAACTGAAGTCATTTCCAAAAAAACGTCCGATGATCTTCAGCTTCTCGTTGGGAGATTTTTCAGGTGAATCCAATTGCAGTAAATGCACCAGCTTCTCAAATGTCTCTTTTTCCTTTTCTGGAATATTCTCCTCAGCGTCCGCTGGGCCTGGCGGCGAGTCTGCCGTTTCTCCCGGGCCGAAGTGCGCGAAATAACTTACCATGCCTGGAGCATCTTTAACTTTTACATTCCCCAAACTATTGATCTCTACGACTGCCGGCAAATTCGTGATTTCTGAGGTCCCCACCGGCAAGGGTAAAATACCGGTTCCATTGTTCAGGTAGGTATGAAGCGTCACCCCATAGCCAGCCGTTTTTCTAACCAACGGCCAGGAATCGTCTTTGCCAGCCGTGAGGAGCGAGTAGGCAGCACGACTGCCGAACCAGATTTCATTCTTGTACGTGACGTAGGTAGCTTCGCGTAGGAGGTCAGGGGTGGATTTTTTGTCCACGGGTTCTCCGCGTAGAACGATTCTGCCCGAAAGTTTGAGCCTGCCAATTCGCCCGATGGCGGTGCGACTTTCGTTGGCGTCCAGTTGGCGCTTTCCTAAAAACCGAATGATCCAACTGCCAACGGTGGTCTCAATTTTTGACTGCGCGCCATGTAAACTCAGCTGCGCAACAAAACCGCCGCCCACGATCAAAGCCAAAATGCAGGTCCACGCGGGAAACGAAACCCGACGCGGTCGGTTCGCCAGCAGGGCCCAGGCGACAACGATGGCGAGGCCGGGATAGTACCAGTTAAATGACTTCTCCATTACATTCGCTCCGAATCTGTTTGTCGTGCTGGCTCCAAATACGCACACGGCGAAGTAAATGTAGGAAAAATTAATGCGATGATTTGCCCATTCGCTCTGGGCGTTGCGCCATCGCAGCAGCCAGGAATACGTTTTCATGCTGACGCTGTCGTTTGTCCCGAAAACCTGCGCCAGAATCATCGGATAAAAAATGAACGGAAACCATTGGGGAAATACAAATGCCGGCAGATGAATGTCCGCCGAGCTTTTCAAGAAGACAAAGGCGCCTGCAAACAATAAGCCGCATAGATCCCAGATTCGATTGAGGTCGGTATCCGGAAAATTCAAGCGAACCTTAATGACGCGAGAACTTTCCACGATGGTCGCCATCAAGATGGACCAGAGAAGAAAATCGGCCTGCCATCCCCAGAAGATGAGGACGGCGGCAAGTAGAAGCGGCGGTGTTTTCATAAGGCACCGAGCGTTTGGGCGATTTTACCCGTTTCGAGGACGTGAAAATTCTCGGGCTCGTTCGCCATCGGACCGAGCTCAAACTTTTCTTTTGATTCCGCGGGAACGACGACAAAGACCTTCACGGGTGTGCCGGCAATTTTAAGTCGTTGCACGAATTGTTTTCGCTCCTCATCCCACGCCAGGAGAATGCAAATGCATCCGCTGACCGACGAGGCGTGTTCGAGGACGAGTTGTTGGAGGGAGGAAAACCTTTTGTCCTGGCAGATCTGAACGCAAGCGAGGATCTCCAGCATCTGTTCGGCTTGTCCGACGCCGCGGCCGCTCGTGAAGCAATACGCCTGGGCGCCGACGAAGAGCAAATCAAGCAATGAATCCCGTGTCTGAATCGTGTAGGCGAAAGAGGCTGCCACGGAAACAGCTTCCTCAAAGATATCGCTGTGCAACGTCGGCCAAAACGTATCGAGAATCAGCGCGTGACGAACGAAAAACTCATCCTGGAATTCTTTGACGATGGGCCTTCCGGTTTTGGCCCAGCTTTTCCAGTGGATGTGCCGCATCGGATCACCGGCCCGGTAATCCCGCAACGAAACAAATTCCTCCGACTGCCCGACCGACGAGGCCATGGCGACGCCCCCTTGTTGATATTGTGATTTGCCGGGCAATTCGATCGGGGGCAAAAGATAACGCTTCGGCAAAATCAAAATCGATTGTTCGGACGGGACTTTGCGAAGCGCGCGAAACACACCGAATGGATCGGGGCAAGTGAGGGTGATCGCGGCCAGGCGAAAATAGCCGCGCTTCAGCGGGACAAGTTCACAATGCATCTCTGTGGCGACTTCGGGCGTCAGCGGGGGCACTGCCTGCTCTTTGATCGTCGCGCGAACGTTCTGGTCCGTTAACCATTGCCAGCGGTACCACGCGTTCATCCGATCGTAGAAATTACGTTTCTCCTCGCCAGGTTCAGGCGTTTCGAGGAATTCGCGTAGAGATGGGCGCGGATCAGGAGCTTCGTCGAGGATGCCTAAGCCATGCTGCGTCCGGCGCGTTTCGTTTTTCAGAACGATCTTATAATCCATCCTTTCGCCTACCGATCCGAATTTTGGCAGAATGCGATGGGCCGAAAATTTGACGCGACAAAAGAAAGTCGAAACACTCGCCACCAACAGCAGCGTGAAAAGCAGGGTGAAGAGTTGGTAAGCAACGGAGAGGTTTGTATCCACTCCAAATGCGGCCGTGATGGTGATTCCAATCAGAAGCATCCATGCCGTCTTCGTCGTGCGACGGCGCAACCGGTGCATCCCCGCCGAATAAAGGCGATACAGGTAATAATGCTGCCGTTTGTAAAGTTGCATTGATGTGATCGCCGCGTGAGTGAGAGAGGGCAGGGCGCAGTGGTCCGCCCCGTCTCAGAAACACGGCGCTGGATTATGCCGGTACCGGAATCTTTTTCAGAATATCGGTGACGATACTCTGCGTCGTTGTGCCGGAAAACCGGGCCTGGGGATCAAGCACGAGACGATGTGCAATGACCGGCACGGCGATTTCATGAATATGTTCCGGATGAACAAAATCTTCGCCGTCGAATAATGCCAAAGCCTGCGCGGCCTTCATCAACGCAATTGAGGCACGCGGGCTTGCTCCGAGTTGCACGCCCGTGGCCGAGCGTGTCGCGCTGACCACTTTTACGATGTAATGTTTCAGTTCTTCGCTCATGCGAATTTGTTGCGTGGCACATTTCAAAAGGATGACTTCATCCACCGACGCAGCCGCCTGGATGTTTTCGAGAGGATGATGCTTTGCCTGCGCAGAGAGGACGGCGACTTCGTGGTCGGCGCTGACATAGCCGAGGTTGAACTGCATCGCAAATCGGTCCATTTGCGCTTCCGGCAACGGATAGGTTCCGCGGAATTCCACGGGGTTCTGTGTCGCGATGACAAAAAAGAGGTCTGATAAATGGCGTCGTTCACCTTCAACGCTGACCTGGTTTTCGGCCATCGCCTCCAGGAGTGCCGATTGCGCTCGTGGCGAAGCGCGATTGATTTCGTCCGCGAGCAAAATGTTCGTAAAGATCGGGCCTTCATGGAAGCGAAACGTTTGTTCGCGTTGATCAAAAACCGACACACCCAGAATATCCGAGGGCAGAAGATCGGGAGTGAATTGAATGCGTTTAAACTGGACGCCAATCGATCGCGCAAGGGTTTTCGCGAGAGTGGTTTTTCCAGTGCCGGGATAATCCTCGAGCAAGACATGCCCGCCGCTCGCGAAGGCCGCCAGCAATCTGCGCACGGCCGTGCTTTGGCCGCGCATCACCGATTCGATGTTGGTGGCAATTTTCCTGTAGATTTCGCGAGCGGCGGGTGAATTGGTTGTCATGTTGTTTGGCGTAAATGATTTTGCGGGAGGAACGCGGTCGTCTTCAAGGAAAACTCTTTCCTCCGACAGAACCGAACTCGAGCCATGGTGATTCTTGTTGTTCATAATTTATTCGGCGGAAGGTTCTGCTGTGATGACGTTGGCTGGTTTCTGCCAGCGATTTCTGGTGAGCGCGAGAAGCGTTCCCAGGGCGAACAAGAAAAGCTTGCGATTAAAACCAATAGTCCAGTCGGGGTTGATTGCAAGGTTGAGAGAAGTCTTTGCACCGGACTGGAAAGCAGCACCAGCGCGGCCGCATACGGCACCACGCGGGATCCCCAGATCCCGAAGATCGCACGCACGGCGAAGTAAATGGTGAACACTGCGAGCGCAAAACAGGCGGTGGTCCACACGGCGGTGATGTTTGTCGATGCTGTCCAGAAAATCGAATGAATCACCCAAACGCCCGCTGCACACAGACGGGCCACCTGTGAGCCTGCGATATTCGCAGCCCATCGCAAACTGTGGATCAGAAAAAAGGCGGCTCCGACTTGAGTCGCGACGTTGACGTAATAACTATTGCCTTCGAAGAACACTGCGGTAGCGATGCCGGCGACCAGCGCTCCCAAAACACCTGCGCTCGGGTCCCTCGACAGGAGCGTTTGCAGCAGAACGAAGCTGGTAATGCCGAGGCCGATCAACGCGCCACGACTGAAATCGAGATCGAGCTGGGCGATGAGCTCATTGGGAATCCCCGCGAGGACAGCGCACGCAGCGAGTGACATCAACCGGAACACATATGAGCTCCGTTGCTTAATGACCAGCGTTCCGTAGATGAACACATTGAGAATATTCAAAACGAAGAAAAGGGACCACTGGTGCTGATATGCGGCAAGCAATGTAATGGCCCCCGCAGGTAACATCAGAAAATTGCGCAGATTCATGCCGGGTTTTTCAAAGACATCACCCATTCGCACATAGAACATCCACGCGGCTGCCCAGAGCAACGGTGTCGTCATCGCGATGTTCCAGGCGGATTCGTGAATGTAACCAATGCAGTAAAGGTGCGCGGCTGTGACGAAAACCCACAATCCTAATGCGGTCAGTGGAAATGTGCGGCGTTGCAACAGGTGCGAACCAATCGTGCGCGGGGTCGGTAAGAAATAAGCGATTCCCGCGAGCAACGGTGTTCCGAAGAGCCAGAGAGCGCGGACCAGGTAATTCATTCGCTCCACTCGATCCAGCGCAACGGACCCGCTGTGGATGTGTCGGGCAAGCATTGGAAGCATCACGTTAATAACAAGCAAGACACCGCCGAGCGCCAAAAGTCGCGGTGGAAAGTTCATGCCGCCGAAATATTTCCTGAGTTGCGAGAAGCGAAGCACCACCAGCACTGAGGCCGCGACGGAAAGTTCGATGGCCATTTCCCCGTCGATCAGCAGCGCCTGGCTGAGCAGGATAAATGGGACATACGCA
>JAQGOU010000602.1 GCA_028293445.1 Verrucomicrobiales bacterium
GAGGCGCAGGTCCCCTCTCCCAGCGGGAGAGGGCTAGGGTGAGGGAGAAAATCCTCGCATATCGACGTTTCTATTCATGGACGAAGCTGGTTTCTTGGCAGCAGGGTCCGCACGACTGCACGCGTTAGGAAAAAGGAAAATCTTGGCGTATTTGAGGTCGCTGCGGCTGGTGCGTTGCACACAGCCGCGGTCCGTTCTGGCAACCGATATAAACACGCCGACGCGAAGCAAGCGGCTTTGCCCCGGCTTCTTTTAGGGCCGACGCTGCGAAACGTGCGTTGCAATGCCGCGGCGCGGAGGCTTACGGCGTTCGGGTTCGGTAGAACCGCAGGGAGATGTTCGTTTCCGGATCGGTGATTTCGAAGATGCCGTTGGTGTTCGTCACATTTATCAACGGAAACCAATTGGTTAAATCGCTCGTCTGATCGACCCAGTAAGTTCCGGAATCACCGCTCATCTGGAGACGCAATTGACGATTGCTCAACACGGTTAACGCATCCAAATGCACCACCGCCGGAATAATCGTTAATAACGCGTTCGAACTGGTGAAGGAACCAGCTGCATTGGAAATGATCACCGAATAGCTGCCGGCGTCAGGGAATTGCAGGTTCGCCCGCGTGTAATTGGTCAGCTGCGCTTCGGCTCCCGAAATATTCGTGCCATTGAACAACCATTGATAGCTCAACGGATTTCCGCCGGCGGCCACCACCGTGAAGGTGACGTTGCTGCCTTGCTTGATGCTCTGGCTCAACGGATGCGTCGTAATCGACGGAGCGGCGAGCGTGGTGAAAGTAACATTTGTCCCGGAGTTGGTGGCGGAACCGTTGAAGACGTTCACGCGATATTGGTAAGACCTGCCCGGTTGCAGGCCGGTGAGCAGGATCGAAACATTCGTTGGGTTATTGTCTGCCGGTACCGTGTTTGTCGACGTCACGGACCCGAGACTCGCGTTGGTGCCGTAGCCAAAAAAGTAGGACGTATCCAAAAATGCCGGAATAATGGAAGCGTTCAATGTGGCGTTGGTGAAACCGATGGCGGTCGGCAGCATAGTCAACGTCTGGGGAGTGTGGGTCAACCGGGTCACGGTCACGGTATAAACCTTGACGGTTCCGCTCTGTGACTGGACCAGAGTCGTGATAATGGTGTTTCCAAAATTGAGCGGGAGCGTCCGGGAGTTCGTTAAGTCCTGGTAGGAATTGCCGTTGATCTGAATTTGCGCGTAAGCATTGGTCGTCGCTGCGTTCACGGTCATGTTGCTGACACCAGCGTTAACGGTGACGGTGTAGGCCGTGTTACTTGGACTGAAGGACGGGCTTAAAGTTCCATCGCTGAGCGTCAACGATGAGAGAACGCCGTTGGTGTTGAACGAACGGGCCACGTTGAGAGTGTAGGACGTTGTCGTCACCCCATTCTCTGCCTGGTCCAGAATGGGAATCGAATTGTTGCCAAATGCCAGGGAGACCGAAGCGGTGTTTGTCGCGACCGCATAGGAACCGCCATTGATGCGGACACTGGCGTTGCTGTAGGCCGCGGTCGCCGTCACCAAAACGTTCGTAACGTCGTAAGCCACGCTGGCCGAGTAAATATTGGTGAGCGAATTAAACGGCGGCGACACCGTTCCGGAGGTGACAGCCAGGCTGCCAAGTTTGGCATCGTTGCTCGCAATACGGGTGACGGTGATACGATAGGTTTTGTTGGTGGAATCATTTGCCGCGTTGACGCGCACGTTGATGGTGCTCGTGCCGAGGGCTAGCGCGAAGGGCCCCTTGTTCGTTGTGTAGCTTCCTCCATTGAGTTGATAAGTGAGATAGACATTGGTGGTGGCATCGAGTGGCGTGGCGAACACCGTAGCATCGCCGACGCTGCTTGGGATGGTCAGCGTGTAGTTGGTGGTATTGCCGCTGCCGTTGAAGACGCCTTCGTTGAAGGTGAGCGCATTCACCTGTAACCCTGAGAGATTCACATTGTAAGGAATCGTGAACGTGCCGTTCGTGCCATATACGCTGGCTTGGTCATTGGTCAGAATGGCGCGAAATTGATAAGTTCCTGGGGAAGTTATCACGAAAGCCGAAGTGGTCCCTCCATCAGCGACGTATTCGCCGAACGTGGTATTGCCATAGTTCGTCGTCGTTCCCCATTGAAATGCCACCCACGCATAGTATCCGCCCGTCCCAATGAGCGCTGCGGGATAAGGGTATCCTGATAAATAGGTCGCCGTCGGTAAACCGTAGCTCGTAAAAGTGAAGTTTGAAGTGCTCGTCGCGCCGACGTCGTTGGTGACAACGAAACGACATTGATACGCTGTCCCCGGTTCGACGGCCATGTTGATTTTCACGCCATTGGTGTTGGTCGTATAAGCGGAATAAACTGTGGACGTGTAATTGGTCGTCAGGCCGTATTGCAGTTCTACTCGCGTGGGGAAACCTACGGGACTTGGTTTGGCCAAAACATTGAACACCACATTGGTGACCCCGTTGATGCCCGAGAAAATGGGAAAGCTAAATGACGGCGGCGGGCTGGTCGTGATCAGGTAACTGATCCGTCCGAGGCTGTTCGTGAGGTTCTTGATGATGTTCGTAGTGCCCGAGCCGGGGAAGTTTTCGAAATTAACACCGTTTCCGGCGTCGTACCCCACCATAGGATAAGCATTGGTCGCATATGCACCGGTAAGCCATTCCAAGTATTCGTAATTGTATTCCACTTCGAAACAGCCGAGGTGGATGTCGGATCGATCAATCAAAACCATCTGGAACCGGTTCAGGTTCGTCGCATTACTGCTAAATCGTCCGACGTCGTTCCAGGTGAGGCCAACGGCCTGGCGTCCTTTGACAAAGCTTGCGCTCGCGTTCCAGTTGATGACTCCGCCACGATTGGTATTCAGCGTGTCCACATCCGTCCAGAACCCTGCGAGTTGTGGGCCTTTGGCTTGTGGAAAGAGTTGAATCGTGGTGGGCGCAATATTGTTGGAAGTCGCGAAGCTAATCAGACCATTATTATTGACGTAGAAGTTCGTGTAATTCGTTCCGTACCAGTTGAACAAGAGAGGGCGACTAAAACGATCGCCGCTCGGAGTCTTCTGCTGGGCGCCGTCATCTGTTCTTCCGCTGGCCGTAATCACGTAGGGTGTGCCATTCGTAGTCAGGCATTGATTCGTGAATCCAGGCCGAATAATTGAGGAAGCAAAAGGAACATTCGTATGGAGGTTCGTCGTTCCGCCTTCCGGAATCGCAAAACTAGCCACCCACACGCGCACCGTGCCGCTGCCGGAGTCGATCGTCCCGTCGTTGACCTTGAAGGTGAATTGATCGTTGCCGCCGAAATTGGTGTTCGGCTGATACACTACATTCGGCGCGGTTCCAGTCAGCGTCCCGCTCGCCGGTTGCGTGAGAATGGTGAAGACAGCGTTGGTCGGCAAAGATTGGTATGGACTGTAATGATAATTCTGGTTCGTCGCGGTCGCATTGTACGGCCAATCGCCGTCATCATCACCGGTCAGCGTAATGGCCACGGATTGGTTGGTTTGCGTGCGGACGGATTGATTATGCGCGAGCGGTGCGTCGTTAATGTTCGAAACCGTTATGGAAACCGTGGCGACGGCCGAAGTCACTCCACCCGAGGCTACGCGAAATTGAAACGAGTCAGTGCCGTACCAGTTAGTGGTCGTAAAGGGCTGATATTTTAAAAGCCCGCTCGTGAGCGTGTCGTAAGGCGTGTTGGTCAATAACGTGGCGTGCGCCGGTAATGAGCTGATGATAAATGTTAAGCCGACTGTCTGGCCGTTGTTTCCTGTGAGCTGACTCGTCGAGATAACATCCTCATTATAGATGAAATTCTTCGTATCGGCCGTTTGGGCCAGGGACGATACCGCAATGCTGCAAGCTAAAACGACAAGCGCAAATGAAACACGATTCATAAAGGGAATAAAACCGAACAGCCTTCGAATTGGGGGGCCACCATTCGCAAAAGGTTAGCCAGTATCCAGCTATGCCGCTTCTATGGCAAGAAAAGTATCTCGATTTGTAACCGGCATAACGAGGCAGTTTTAACCCCGGATAGACACAGATAAACACGGATTTGAAAGGACAATGACTTGCCGTTATTTCAACAGAGCCTGGTCACGACTGCCTTATCCGTGTCAGTCAGAACTAAAGAGTTGATGCACCGCTCGCGGGTGCTATCCGCGGTTAAGAAATGAGTTCGGATATTTCTGCGAATCGCCGCCCCGCGCTCCGTCACCGCCAGCCCTGTCCCGCCTGAATTCTGGCACGAAACCTGAAATTTCCTCGTCCGCCCACTTCTGACTTTTAGCGCCAAATTTCGAGCTTTTGGCGTAA
>JAQGOU010000608.1 GCA_028293445.1 Verrucomicrobiales bacterium
ATGACAGCCCTGTTGCGGGAAACGGATCTCAACAATGAGCAGCAGGATTTCGTGCAAACCATCCGGAGCAGCAGCGATGCGCTGCTTACGATCATTAACGACATTTTGGATTTCTCGAAGATCGAGGCCGGCAAGTTGCACTTCGAAACGATTGATTTCGACCTGCATCAGGCCGCGGAAGGCGCGGTCGGTTTGTTGGCGGAGCGGGCGCACGCCAAAGGAGTGGAGCTGGCGTTTTACATTGAACCGAGCGCGCCAAGAAATTTGCGGGAAGACTGCGCCAAGTTTTGATTAACCTTCTGAGCAATGCCGTGAAATTCACGGAGCGAGGCGAGGTCATCCTAAAAGTCAGCAAAGGCGCAAGTGAAAGCGATAAAGCGCAGCTTCGTTTTGAAGTGAGCGATACGGGAATTGGTTTATCAGAGGAAAGCAGAAAGAAGATATTCCAGCCGTTCACGCAAGCTGACAGTTCCACCACACGTAAATACGGCGGAACAGGTTTGGGATTGGCAATTGCGCGGCAGCTGGTCCAGAGAATGGAAGGCAACATCGGCGTTGAAAGCGAGCTCGGCAAAGGCTCGACGTTTTGGTTTACAGCTTATTTTGCGATGCAACCAGACACTCCGTTGGCGCTGGATATCGCTGATCCCAGCGTCCCCGAACAATCGATAGCCAAGCCCGCCAACGGAAGAAAAAACTTCCGGCTCTTGCTGGTTGAGGACAGCGTTGTGAATCAGAAGGTCGGTCGCAGACAGTTGGAAAAGCTTGGTTACTCGCTGGACATTGTCGCTAACGGACTGGAAGCGATAGAAGCCGTTGAGCGAACGGCGTATGATGCTGTGCTGATGGATTGTCAGATGCCTGAAATGGACGGCTACGAAGCGACGCAAAAAATACGGGAAACGGAAAAACTTCAATCAAAGCGGCGGGTGCCGATCATTGCAATGACGGCCAATGCTATGGAAGGCGATCGCGAAAAATGTTTGGCTTCAGGAATGGACGATTACATCAGCAAACCGGTGAGGGGCGAGGAGTTGCTCAAAAAACTGGCCTTTTTAGAGAACCCGGAAACCGTGTGAGCCCTCGGTTACCGTCGGGGTTTCGGGCATTAGCATCAGTAACAACTTTCCGTCCCGGGAAACTTATCCATACGCGCACGGACGAGTTTAGGACTGCCAAAAACTCCTCCAATATTCTTATGGACCGATTTTCCGTCGTCGGAAGTTGGGGAATTATGGCCATACCGTAACTTCGGACGGTTCGAAAGTGGGGGCGTGCGCTCACGGACCAATTCAGGACGGTCCGGGAAGTCCGTATCAGTAATATGTCGCTCCTCGGGACTCTCGGAAGAGACGTACTACGCGTTGTACCCCAATTTTGGAGAGTCAAAAATTCCGGTGTGCGGAAAAAGTAGACGCTCGGAGAGTCCGACGGAGGCGTACTACGCGTTGTAACCTCCGTCGGGAGGTTCAAAACTATGGTTTGGGCGTTGTACCCCTTCCCCGGACTCTCCAAAATTATGGTTTGGTCCTTGTACGGCATTTTTGAAGAGTCCCAGGGCGGAGGTAATTCCCATTGTACCTTTTGGCAGGAGTCTGGTTTTCAATCGTTTACGACGAACCTTCAAAGTTTAAGGTTGAAGTTCAAAGTTGGCGGCAAGGGAAATTTCAGGTTTCGTGCCAGAATACAGGAGGGCGCATCGCAGGCGCGGGCGCAGCGCGAGTGTCTACACGTTTGACGTCGCACGTTAGACCATTTCTTGTACAGTGCGCGAAGCAACAATGTTTTCCGGCCACAAAACAATTGAACGGCAATTAGCAGAAGCAAAGAAACGCTTCTCCAACGCATCCAAAACCGCCTCCAGGATGATTGCCATAGCAGTCTTCTTACTTATCGAATTCACCCGCGGTGCCGCTGCAGAAGGACCGTTGAGGTTTTCGGATCCGCAGCCACACCGTTATGAATTCACCGCACGGGCCAGTGAGATTGATTCACGCGCTCGATCGCATCCCGAGATCAATTTTGTTTTCGAAACAAATGGAAAACCTGCCGACATCGAAAATGCTTGCGTCGATACCCGCGTCCAACCGCAAGGCAAACTCGTCATCTGGCTCATGGGACACAGCGCGCCCTTGTTTGAGCGCGTCAATAGCTACGGCCTGCACGCCATTCGGGTGCATTATGCGAACGGCTGGTTTCCAAAATTTGGTCAGGAACCGCCACCGGCCGACGACAAGTTCCTCGGCAAAATCCGGCTGGAAGCGGCGACCGGCGAAGATTTCAGTGACGTGGTGACGATTCCGAAACCGGATGGAATGATGGAGCGCGCGTTGCAATTTGTGAAATGGCTGGCACAAAAGAATCCGCAGGGCCGCTGGGAATATTTTCTGACCGACGACCGCAAGGAACTTCGTTGGGATCGCGTGATCATTGCCGGCAGTTCACACGGCTCCACCGTTTCCGCGCGATTCGCCAAATATAAGAAAGTGGATCGCGTGGTGATGTTTTGCGGGCCGCGCGATCAGTATGAAACCTGGCAGGCCTTGCCGTCTGCCACGCCAGCGAATCGTTTCTTTGCGTTTAGTCATGTGCTGGATGCCGGTTGGACCGGCGACCATTACTGCCGTTCGTGGCAGTTGTTGGGTCTGCGGGAGTTTGGTCCGGTAGTAAACGTGGACCGGACCGCCGCACCTTACGGCAATACGCGTCGGCTCATCACCGACGCCGATGTGAAGAACGATCCAAACCGCGCGCACGGCTCCGTCGTTCCCGGCAACTCAGCGGTAAAGAATGCCGCGGGAAAATTTATTCACGAAGACGTCTGGCGCTATCTCTTCACGCATCCCGTGGATGAAGTGGGTAAACCGGTGTCGGCAGATGCAGATTGCAGAATGAACCTGCGACCGTCAGCCAAAGCGGTGAAGTAAATCGCGGATCCTTCGGAGAGGGGACGTCCTCGTCCCCTGTTGCAGAAATAAATATACAAAACTTCAGGCGACGAGACGTCGCCTCACCGGATACCTTTTCGGTGCAGTAGTTTTTCAAAGTCTTCTTTGCTGCGATAACGCGCGCTGCTCCAAAGCCAATCTTCTGGAACTTTCGCCAATCGCGCCCTGACCGGATTATTTTCAATGTAACGACGGACGCGCTGGAAGTGCGTTTCATCTCGAATGTAACGATCAAAATAATCGTCCGCCCAAAATGTTCCGATCATGCCAAGAATTTTATTGGCCTGCTTGGCTGTGTAACCTTTCCAGTTGTGCAGCAGTTTTCCCATTGGAACGTCCCACATTTCCACCAACAGATGAACATGGTTGGGCATCAGGACCCAGGCCAGCAGGCGACACTTTGAACCGTCGTAATGCCACAGACTTTCTTGAACCATTTCGGTAATGCGACAATCGCGCAGGTGACACGCTCCGAATCCACGATCGATGTACAACTCGATTTGTTTTCGTTTTTCTGTTTCGTCTTCGAGATGCAGGAAAGCTTCCCATTCATGCCGCCGTTCCACCGGCATCGAATCAGCTAGACGCCAGGTAATGAATTGTGTGGTGCCGGGTGAATCGAAATGCGGCAGGCTTTTCGATGAATACCAGCCTTTGAAACCTTTCTTTTGTTCATCCCGTGACAAAGGTTCCGTCCATTCGCGTTTGCCTTGGATCAACTTTTTGAGATTTGGATTCATCCCCGAAGTGCGCTGAAGGTATGGATGTGAGATGGATCGGCAAGCCTTTTCATGGGGACGAGGACGTCCCCACACCGTCCGGAGAGGGGACGTCCTCGTCCCCTGTTAAAAAAAATACACGAAACTTCAGGCGACGAGACGTCGCCTCACCTGGCGAAGATTGCGCGCGTTCCTAATTGGAGCGGGCTCGATAGTAGGCGCTCTCCCCCATTACTGTATTCGTATGCGCGATGAGCCCACCCGATGGCGCGATGTTGGTCGCCACATTCGTCCAGCTCAGGAGATTGGTTGATCGCTCCAGCACGTAACTCACGCCTGCAGTGCCGTAGAAAGAGATGCCTATTTTTCCCCCACCCAGGTTGGTTGCACTCAGCATCGCGGAGATGGGCGAAAAGGTGTAGGAACGGACGTAATCCACGTTCATCTTTGTCGTGCTGCTGGCTCGGTTGCCATATCCTCCGACCGGAATTGTGCCCGCCCAGTTATTATCGCGGACCTCAGAGCTGAGGATCAAATACTCGCTTCGCTGCGATACTGGCGCTTCGGGAGGAATTGGGTCTTGCGCCGTTGAATTGGTCACTCCCCAAACGAAGACTCCATCATAGTAAAAGTTTTGCAGGTTTGTCGTCCATTCCATGGCGAACAAATGCCAACCGGTCGAAAGGTTTGTTCCAGTTAGTGGGCCGGCGACCGTTTTATGATCTGCGCCGTAACCGTCCCAATGAATGTTGGACACGGCCCGATTGTGATTCAGCACGTTGTTCGCATTAACGGACCGATGTTCGACGATGTCTATCTCGGTTCCATTAAACCGCGGATCGCCGACGACGACCATCGTCTGTGCGGTCATCCAGAAGGCCGACCATTCCCCGGGTGAGTCATTGAAATTAATGAGCGCCTCCATGTAACCGTAGAGCGGCATGTATAAATTCTCGGTCCCAATCATGCCGGTGAAGTTGGTGCCACCTTCCGTGTAGGTGGTGAGGGTCAAAATACCGTTGGCCAGAGAAACCGCCTGCGCCGTGTTGATGGAGTCATTGCGAGGTCCCGGCAAGCGGTGGTTCCATTTGTTTGTATCCAGCGATGAACCTTCGAACTCGTCGCTCCAATCCAAAACATAGCCGGGAGGCGGCGCGCCTTGGGATTGAATGACGAACAACAGCAACGAACCAATTAACGAAAACATCTGCCCGAGTTTTGTGCACGATGGATTGGACCGAAGCATTACTTCAGTATTGTCAATTTGACGGAATATCTTCGACAAAATTCGCAGCGGAGAGGGGACGTCCTCGTCCCCTGTTTAAGAAACAAATAACCAAAACTTGAGGCGACGGGGACGTCGCCTCTCCGATCATTTCCTGGGCGCGAGACGAAAGCGTTTTGTCGGCGCGGTTTCATCTGAGGTTCGAACATACATATACCAACTTCCGTTAATCGGAATAACCTCAGTGGCATCGAAGCCAAAGCCGCCGTCAGTTTGTGGAATGACAGGATTGGCCGGGAACTTGGTCCACGCCAAAAGATTCGTGGACCGCGCCAGTCCGGAACTCCACTTCGCCTTGTCGTAAGGCGGTCGCGTGCTGCCTTCAAAAGCCATGTAGTAAAAGGCGCCTTCCTTCGCGACCGTCCGTTTTCCCACACTCCCGGAATCCCAGGCGTTCGTTCCCGACGCGACATCGACAACGGGATTTCCGGAATATTTGGTCAAATTCGTCAGCGAGTTTCCCGTGGCTACGCCAACTCGACAAAAAGTTCCATCATAGCCGTGATAGAATAGATACCACGTGTCTTTTTCTTTGTAGAGCGACGGCGTGCCGATGTTCACGGCCTCCCAGCCATTGGTGTTGTGGCGAAGAATCGGATTGCCTGGATGTTTATAGAAATTTTTACCGTCCGTGGACGTCGCGAGCCCGATGTCGCCCGGTGAGAATGGAATATCCTCCGCCGCGCCTTCATAAACGAGATACCAGATGTCGCCGTCTTTCCAGATACCCGGAAATGTCGCGAGTCGATCGTCCCAAATCTTTCCCGGTCCGTTGGTGGCCGAAGCTTTGTCCTTCCCGCCTACATCCATCACGATGCCATCGTCGGTCCACTTCAGCCCATCGGTGCTACGGGCGCGGCCGGTGGCGGATTTGGTCAAACCACCCGGCGCGGAATAATTATGGATATAATAGGCCCAAATCCCCGCATCATTGGTAATCGCCGCCAGGCAATGAAACCCAAATGAAGCGCCAATGTTATTGGAGTCGCTCGCCCAGACGGCGTTGGTATTCCAAAAATTGGCGAGCGAAGGGGACGGTTGCGCTTGCAAGCGGTCAGCCAAGCCAGGAGCAATGGCAACTCCCAGCAACAGGAATGTTTTGATGATGACAGATCTTCGCATGGCGAGACTTGATGTTACGGACTATAGACTGACGATCGCCCGTGCCAAGTCCTGCTAACATCTGAAGCGTGGAGAAATCATTCCACGACGATTCAATCATATTGATCTGAGAGTGTCGTGGTTGAGTAACGGGCGGCTTTAGCATCGAGTAACAACTTTCTCTCGCGGGAAACTCCCGCTTTACGGCCAAGGACCAACTTTCTGTCACGGGAAAGTGCCGCCTTTGCGTCGAGTAGCAGTTTGCCGTTACCGGAAATCCGGGAATGCGCGCAAAACATAATTTCGGGTGACGGGAAACTCCCGAAGGAGCGTACTTCACCAATTTCCCGTCTTGGGAACCCACCTTGTACGCGTACATCACCAACTTTCCATCGTTGGAAACTCCCTTGTACGCGTATAACACCAAATTTCCACGATCCGGAGAGGCCTTGTACGCGTACAAG
>JAQGOU010000614.1 GCA_028293445.1 Verrucomicrobiales bacterium
ATGACAGCCATGTATCAAACCACGATCAATGCGCAGGATCATCGCAGCACGACCGATCTTCCCGCGAATGTTAAAACCATCACCGATCATTTTCGCGGGGCCGGTTACTTTACTTGCAACATCAAAAAGGGCGGTGACCTGCACTCGGGCGGCAAAACGGATTATAACTTCAAAGTGGAGAAGCCTTTTGACGGTGAGGATTTTGATGTTTTGAAAACAAAGCAGCCCTTCTTCGGTGAATATCAACTTCACGAACCACATCGAGGTTCATGGGGACCCGCGAAGGAACTCGATTACCACGTTGATCCCGCCAAGGTGCAATTACCTCCCTATTATCCGGATGACCCGATCACGCGCAAAGACTGGGCGGGCTATCTCGATACCATTGATTATCTCGACGGGAAGGTCGGGAAGATATTGCAGCGCCTCAAAGAAGACGGTCTTGCGGAAAATACGATCGTATTTTTCTTCGGCGACAACGGTCGTTGCCACGTGCGCGACAAGCAATGGTGTTATGAAGGCGGCCTGCATGTTCCGTTAATCGTCCGTTGGCCCGCGCATCTCAAACCAAACAGCGTGCGCGACGATCTCGTCAGTGCCATTGATATTTCCGCCACGTCTCTTCATCTCGCCGACGTGAAACTCCCGGCGAATATGCAGGGCCAGGTTTTCCTTGGGCCGAAAGCCAAAGAACGGAAGTATATTTTCGGCGCGCGCGATCGTTGTGATGAAACCGTGGACCGCATCCGTAGCGTGCGCGATGATCGTTACAAATTGATTCGCAACTTCATGCCCGAGTTGCCCTACACCCAGCCCAACAAATACAAACAACGAGCCTATCCTGTCCTGGCTCTGATGAAGCAACTGCATGCGCAAGGCAAGCTCACACCCGAGCAGGAACTCTTCATGGCTCCACGCAAACCTGAAGAAGAACTCTACGACCTTAAAAATGATCCCCACGAACTGCACAACCTCGCCGGGTCATCGAAGCATCAGAAGATTCTCGGTACCTTGCGTGACGCTCTCGCCAAGTGGATGAAAGAATGCAATGACCTGCCCGACAGACACGGCGCTCCGCGGGAATAGTACGTCGAGTTACCATATGTCATTTCCGAGCCCGAATCCCAACGGGATTCCGCCCCAAAGCCCAGGGTTGCGAGGAACGAGCTACCCTGGGTAATGCGGTTAAAATATATCAACCCCAACGGGGTTGCGTCATAGAATGCCCAACAGGGTGGGCGCAACCACGTTGTGGTTGATGAATTCCTTGCTTGATGATTCCCAAGGTAGTCCCGCCGACGGGACAACCCTGGGCTTTGGGGCGGAATCCCGTTGCGATTCTTGGACGCAATACACTTGTGGCTCAGCTTACTTCTTCCGGTGCGGTCGTCCGCTCGGCTCGATGTGCACCAGCACGTCGAAAACCGCCGGGAGCTGCCGTCGCACTTCATCTTTTACTTTGTGGGCGATGTCGTGTCCCACTTGCACCGTCATCTCGGGATTCACTTCGAGGTGCATGTCGACGAAGTAGTGGTAACCCATTTTACGGACGAAGCATTTCTCAACGTCATCGACACCCGGGATCCCGCGGGCGATTTCCTCGATCTTCCCGCTAAAGTTCCGGCTTGGTGCCGCGTCCATCAATTCATTCATGGCCGGACGCAACAATCTGAATCCATTCCAGGCGATAATTCCTGCGGCAACAATGGCGGCAATGGAATCGGCGGATTCAAATCGTTTTCCGCCGAAGACGGCAAAACTGATTCCGATAAATGCGGCCAGGGAAGTAATCGCATCACTCCGATGATGCCACGCGTCCGTGCGAACCACGTCGCTTTCGATCTCAACGCTTTCACGGAAGACGAAACGGAAGAGTCCTTCTTTGATCACAATGGTGACGAGCAACACCCACAACGTAAACGCACGGGGTGCACCTTCAGGAGTCACGATGCGATGAACGGCTTGAATCGCGATTCCCACCGAAGCCAGGAGCAGGAACGTTGAAATGATCGCGGCCGCAATCGGTTCAGCTTTCCCGTGGCCGTAAGGATGTTCCTCATCGGCGGGGGCAGCGGCGACCACAAGGGCGCGCCAGACAATCAATGAACTAAAGATGTCGGAGATGGATTCGACGGCATCCGCGATGAGCGCATAAGAATTACCAACGATCCCCGCGACCAACTTTCCGGATGCCAGCAATGCGTTGACCGCCATCCCAACAAAGGTGGCGCGCAGACTGCGACTCAAGCGAGTTTTGGGCATCCGATAAGCGGAAAATAATTGAACCGGTTAAAAATACAATCGCTTCGACAACGAAAGTTCGCCGTCAAAGCGACGGAAAAGAAAAAGGCCGCCTCGGTTTCCCGAGGCGGCCTTGTGTTTTTATCTGCTGACCGTATTCAGTCACGGCTGAGCGGCAGCTCAGCCCTACCATATTGGGTAGGGTCGGCGCTGCCGCGCCGCCCATTCTTCGCCGTTAATGCGTCACAATCGTGACCGGTTCGGAGAGCGCGGTTTCGCCGCCGTTATTCACGGCAGAGACCGAGATCTCGACCGTTGCATTCGCCGGCAGGTTCTCGAGGTTGAAGTCGATATCCGCTGGTGAACCAACCGCGACAGGCTCCGCATTCACACCGACGACACGGATCCAGACGCGGTAATATTCCGCACGCGCCGACGCCTTCCATTTGAGCGCACTGGTGCTCGGTCCGATCAAGACGGCGATCAAGCCTTCCACCATGCCCGGCGTTTCGATTGTGCCCGGTCGATTGAACCCGAACGCCAGCCAACGCGCATCGAGTGGACTCAAGACCTGCCCCATCTCGTCGATCACCGCACGGATACGCACACTCACCTGCTCGGCGGCTCCATCCCGCGCTTCTTTTTGGTTCTGCGTGATCGTGACCTGCGAATTGACGTTCGCTTGTGCTGCGAGCAACTGATCGTGCAACAACTGCGCCTGAGCTGCCGTGATGTTGCGCGTCGCGTCCTCCAACGTGGGATTCGCCACGAAGAAAGCTTTGAACGCTTGCAGGATTGGGAGCAGATCCTCGGTCGTGCTGGGAATCATCAAAGAACCGATGAGACCGAGCACGTCGAACGACTGTGAATATCCATTACCGAGAACCGGTTTGAGAATATCGCGGCCGAGCGTCAAAAACGCGCGGACCATGAACACAATCGTCGCCAGGGCAGCGCGATAATTGGCAAGAACGACCTTGCCCAGCTCGTGATTGTTGCGCGTTGTCGTTAACGCGTCGGCGTCCATGCCGATGTTACCTGATGTGTTATGCAGCAGTGGAATACCTTCTTCGTGTTCGATGGCGGCCGCTTTAATGAGGCCGATCGAGCCGATCAGGTTTGGTATGCTTTTGATTTGTTTTTGTTTCATATGTTTTACTTTCTGCCTCCAGCGTTCGGACTGAACACTGGAGACTATTTACTGTTCACGGACTACGGACTTACTGCGCACGAAGCACATCGC
This sequence comes from Verrucomicrobiales bacterium, assembly GCA_028293445.1. Classification (GTDB taxonomy): domain Bacteria; phylum Verrucomicrobiota; class Verrucomicrobiia; order Limisphaerales; family JACDHS01; genus CBHWET01. The sequence goes on from JAQGOU010000614.1 coordinate 3,485, forward strand.
TGTCGGCCCCAAACATTTTGCCTGAGACCCGCGACTGGGTTGGGTTTCTTACGTCCACTCCGGTCTTCGTGAAGATTTTCAAGCTCAACATCGAGCCATCAAACTTATGGCGCTCATGTTAGCGGAAGAACGCTGACACACAAGAACAATTTATATTCGTTTTTTTTGATGCGGTAAAAGGGCGCAGCCGCAACCGTTTCCCATAGCAATGATTTTGCAAAGTGATGATGGCTATGGCCCAAGCCAGAGAACTTGTCTCGGTGAAGCGGAAAAACCGACGAAGGACAGCACCCAGGCGATCCTGCTACTGAAGCATCGGTCATCGTCGCGATCTGAATTGGCACGCAATTACCGCGTTTCACAGGCCCAAAGGGCCGCAGATTCCTCAGCCCACGCCAGCGGCCCGGGTAAGCTCAGGCCGCAAAATAATGTTTGGGTGAAGGGCTGCGATAGCTTCCCCGCCTGGATCCAATTGGCTGCAAATAAATGGAATGACTCTTTATCGCCCCCTGTAAATACACCAAAGACTGCTCCCTTTTAGACAAATGCATCCACATCCGCTGGCGGAACGAGATTCAGAAACTGAAGGAAGAGGTATTGTAGATAATTCCACGAACTCGACCCGCTGCATGCAGTGCCGTAGGCGCGACCGAGATACCTTTTTTTACCTGACAAATTTAGTTGCGATATTAAGGACCCTTTTGCGGGACTGAATCACCGGGCCTCGATCAAGACCGCTCCGCTTTGGTTGGTGCCGAGGAAATAACCCAGTCCCAGATGATCCGCGGGAACGAGGCCGCCTCGGATTAAAACGGTGGCGTGCGTCGCTGGGTGGACAAATCGGCCGTTGAAAAAACCATTGGTCACAGTCAGCGAAACGGCCAATCGATTGGTGCCGGAGATCACGCTCACCACATTGTTGGAGTTGACGACAATGTCGTTCTCGATCGTCGCCGGAAGATTCCCATCACTCAACGAAATCACTCCATTGGTGAAACCCAAATAGTGTTCGCCCTTCACGGGAGCAACTCGCATGTTGCCGCTAGTGACCAGTTCGGGTCCGGTTAAAGTGAATCCATTGCGATAGAGATTGCCGGTGCTGACTGGATTCTTGAACCAAAACGGATGCGGCGGGTAAATATACGCGTTGCCAGATCCAAACGTAATCCACGCGCTGATGGAACCATGTCCTTTATAAAGCGGCGCATAAAGTGGCCACATCCCTCCGGCGAGCAAGGGGCCAGAACATTGCCATGCGGAACCATCGCTTAAGGAACCGTTCAACGTCACGCTGCCATCGGAGCCAACTTTGCATCGGGCGTAACTATACCCCGTCGGCGCGGTCGCCGCGCTATTCGTCGAGCCACTCATCACGATGACGTAATCGCCGGCAGATCCGGTCGCGGGATGACTCTGGTTGAAAATCGCCCGGAGAGCCGTTAATTCGCTGACAAAATTAGTGGCCGCCACCGTGCCGATAATTTTCTGCGTGCCATTGGTTAAATCAAATTGCAGGTCCACCGTCAGCGTTCCTTTTCCACGGCGCGGCACGCTCAGTTGCGCCACGCCGGACAGATCAAATTTCCCTTTGAAATTATTAGTCCCGCCATCGAGCAAAATTTGTCCGGTAAATGTTCCGTTGGTAAAAACCTTCAAACTGAAATAACCGCTGCTGGTTTGTGTTAGATTATTTGTGTCATAGAAGAGCCCGTTATAATTACCTCTCAGGGGAAGGAACGAATTGGGAAAGAAATTGGCCTGCAACACCAGGTTCGATTGCATCAGGAAATGGAACGTTTCGCTGTTGGAAACTATTACACCATTCGACTGCCAGTAGCTGAACCGTTGATTCGTGTTGGGCACTGCGGTGACGGAGTAGTCTCGGCCGACTTCCAAATCGAGGCTGGAGAAGTCGCGCGCGATAGTTCCGAGGCCATTGGTTACCAAGGTTAGAGTACGGTTCACCACGAAGAAACAGCGTCCGGTCACGCTTAAGGATTCGAGGCCGAAATCATCTACACTCTTGACCACAATCCAATTGGTTCCCGGCGTCAGAAGAGTTGTGGCGAACCAGTTCGTGGTGCCCACAGCGGATTGAAAGGCCGCGCCATTCAAACTATAGAACACATTCGTGACCTGCCCATTGTCGCTGGCCAGACCCCTCACCGTGAACACTTGGTTACTGATTCGTTGATCCAAAGTCAGGTTGGTAATGGTCACCATCGGCTTTTGCATATCCACAACGGTCAGCATCGCCACACTGCTGGTCACACTGCCGAAGTTGTTCGTGATGACGACCGTGTAATTGCCCGCATTGATGGATTGGATATTGCTAAAGATGAGACTGTTGGTCGTCTCGCCCGTCAGATTCGAGCCATTGAAACGCCATTGGTAGCTCAACAGGGGCATGCCCATCGCCGCGACGTTGAAATTCGCCGTGGCTCCCGCTGTTATGGTTTGATTGGTCGGTGCCCTGATAATGACAGGCGCGCCCGACCCAACAATCGCCACAGTGTGATCCCAACCCGCCGCAATTGCCGTCACCCCGGTTACGTCGACAGGAACGTTCGTTTGACCTTCCCTGTTGTCTCCCCAGGCCACCACCGTGCCATCGCTCTTCAATGCCACGGTGTGCCACCCACCCGCCGCAATTGCCGTCACCCCGCTCAAGCCATCAGGCACGGTTGTTTGACCATATTGGTTGTCTCCCCACGCCACGACCGTCCCATCGCTCTTCAATGCAACAGTGTGAAAACCACCCGCTGCAATGGCCGCCACCCCGCTTAAGCCAGCGGGAACGTTTGTTTGACCATGTCCGTTTTCTCCCCACGACACCACCGTGCCATCGTTCTTCAAGGCCACGGTGTGATAAAGACCTGCCGCAATTGCCATCACCTCGTTTAAGTCGGCGGGAACGGTCGTTTGACCATAGCCGTTGTATCCCCACGCCACCACCGTACCATCGCTCTGCAAGGCCACGCTGTGATTACCACCCGCCGCAATGGCCGTTACTCCACTCAAACCGGACGGAACGTTCGTTTCTCCCTCGTTATTGTGCCCCCATGCCACCACCGTGCCATCGTTCTTCAAGGCCGCGCTGTGATGACCACCTCCCGCAATGGCTGTCACTCCGGTCAACTCAACAGGAATATTTGTTTGACCTGCGATGTTGTTTCCCCACGCCACGATCGTCCCATCATTCTTCAGCGCGAGAGTGTGAAAATTACCCGCTGCAATGGCCGTCACCCCGCTCAAACTGCCGGGAACGCTCGTTTCACCAAAGCCATTGAATCCCCACGCCCTCACTCTGCTAGAGGCCGAGACCACTGTCAGCACCGCCACACTGCTAGTCACACTGCCGAAGTTGTTCGTGATGACGACCGTGTAATTACCCACAATGTTGGATTGGACATTGCTCAAAGCCAGGCCGTTGGTTGTCTCGCCGACCAGAGTCGAGCCGTTGAAAAGCCATTGGTAGCTCAAGACGGCCGTGCCGATCGCCGCCACCTTAAAATTCGCCATGGCTCCCACCGTCACCATTTGATTGCTCGGTGCCCTCATAATGACAGGCGCACCCGACCCAACAATCGCCACAGTGTGATCCCAACCCGCCGCAATGGCCGTCACGCCGCTCAGGCCGGCAGGAACGGTCGCTTTACCAGAGAAGTTATCTCCCCACGCCACCAGCGTCCCATCACTCTTCAATGCCACCATGTGATAAACACCGGACGCAATGGCAACGAGGTCGTTTAAGTCCGCAGGAACATTTGTTTGACCATAGGCATTGTTTCCCCAGGCCACCACTGTGCCATCGTTCTTCAGGGCAACAGTGTTCCACCCACCGGCCGCAATTGCCAACACGTCATTCAAGCCGGCGGGAATGTCCGTTTGCCCTTCGTTGTTGAGGCCCCACGTCACCACCGTGCCATCGCTCTTCAAGGCCACCGTGTGCCAAGCTCCCGCCGCTATGGCAATCACCTCGTTTAAGTCGGCGGGAACGTTCGTTTGATAATAGCTATTGTTTCCCCACGCCACCACTGTGCCATCGCTCTTCAAGGCCGCGGTGTGAAAACGACCTGCCGCAACGGCCGTCACCCCGCTCAAGCCGGCAGGAACGTTAGTTTGCCCATATCCGTTGTCTCCCCAAGCTGCCACGGTGCCATCACTCTTTAAAGCCAACGTGTGTTCAATACCCGCCGAAATAGCCGTCACTCCGTTCAAGCCGGCGGGAACCTTCGTTTGCCCTTCGTCATTGCGCCCCCACGCCAACACTGTGCCATCGCTCTTCAACGCAACAGTGTGCCACCCACCCGCTGCAATGGCTGTCACTCCGCTCAAATCGACGGGAACGTTCGTTTGACCATAGGTGTTGTTTCCCCAGGCCACCACCATGCCGCCAAAGGCTGCGGCATTCACCGTCAACTGCCCTACGATCAGCAGCGCTAGCAATGAAGCGATGGCGAATCGCCGCGTGGGAAAGAGGGAGACCGAAATTTTCACGGCAGGACTGAGCCACAACGCTGGCATAGTGTCGAGCCTACAACAGTTCCGGTTAAAGATTAGTCCACGGGCTTCCAGCACGGTCGCTCTGTAAAAAAGGAACGTCCTTGCCCCAGTGCACTGCCTCGGCCATCACCCGCAATAGGTCCCGCCCTTCTGGTTGGTGTGCGCCAAAAAGAGCGATTTTTGACCCGTTTTTCGTAAACTACTGACTTCAGGCTATTTAGCCTATGGGTTACCGGGTAACCGACTGGTTTTAGCTTCTAAAACGGATAGGATACCGCGTAGCCAGGTCATTTTAGCTTCTAAAATGGATGGGGTCCTCAGTATCCGTACTGTTTTAGAAGCTAAATTGAGTTGGGTGAACGTGCGACCATCCCATTTTAGCTTCTAAAATGGGTTGGCTACCCGGTACCCCTATCGTTCTAGGTTCTAAACTGCATAGGATCCTCAGTATCCATACCGTTTTAG
>JAQGOU010000632.1 GCA_028293445.1 Verrucomicrobiales bacterium
GTGCTGCCGAGAATGGCGTGTCGGAAGCCGGTATAGCCATGGGTGGAAATAATGATCAGATCGGCATTCAGAATCTTAGCAGCGCTCGTAATTTGTTCGTAAGGGGCACCAATTTGCACCCATGGACGAACCTCGATAGAAGCGGGGACCTCTTCTTTGGCGATTTTTGCCAGCCGGGCGGTGGCTGATTCAACGAACGTGATTCTGGATTCAGACAACTCAAGATCTGCCAACAGGCCGTAAGCTTCTGGCTCCACCACATGGATCAATGAAATGTCGGCGCTGTAATCCCGAGCCAGCGTGACCGCGTAGCGTAGCGCCGCCCGTGACGCATTGGAAAAATCGATTGGGACGAGGATCGACTTGATGTCCAGCCCATAAGGTTCTGGTCGACGATCAGCGGTTTGCGAATGAACCCCGGGGTTGGGACGCAGTCCACGTCTTTGTGCGGCAGGGTTGTCTCGTAGCACGGCTTTCATAATTTCCCTTTGTTTGATACGCCTTCAACCTAATGAGTCGCGCTGCGAGGGACTACCCGATGCTTGGCTAAAACTGAACAAATTTTGCCGGGGCTTTGGGATAAACGGCTTGCTGAACAATTTATTTGAAGTCTTCCTAAACAGAATCATGGCCAGGAAAGATTTGCCGCCCTATTGGAAACGTCGAGAAAACTGACGGCTCGTTCGACCGGAAATAAGGGTTGGAACAAAATTCGTTCTATTTACGGCAAAAAGCGTGAAGCCGGATTTCTTCCCGTGCAGCAGGCTGTCTGCGTCATGAACGTCAAACACGTTAAAAAAATTGCACTCACCATTTCGATCCTCGGCTTTACCGTTGGGTTCAGCGACTTGCAGGAGAATATTTACTTTTGGCTCGGTCGCCCTGTCGGCGCTATCGCCTTTATTGTCTTCTTCATTTTCATGGTGCTCGAGAACGAGTTTGCCCTTTTGGACGAACAGGAAAGCAACAAAGTTGTGAATTCGGCTGACCAATCATCGCGTTCCACCGCGAGGACCACATCTTCAAACAAGGAGAACCGCACACCAGCCCTTACCACGTCTAGCTCACATTAAGCCTGCTGGAAATCAAGTCATTGAACAGGGCGTTCACTCATGGACGCCCTTCGTTTTTCCAGGTCACCATAAGAACCAAGCCATGATGAACCGCCTTACATTAAAATCTTTGAGCGCGGAACCATTTCGCATTTTTTTTCCGCTCGGAACTCTCGCGGGCATCCTCGGCGTAGCTTTATGGCCCCTTTATCTTAAGGGAGTGACGGAATTTTATCCCGGCCTCACTCATGCGCGGATCATGGCCTTCGGACTCTTTGGCGGATTTATTTTCGGTTTCCTCGGCACAGCGATGCCCCGCATGTTCACCGCAAAACCGCTTACCGCCGGGGAGGTCCTTCCCTTCGCTGTTATTCATATTGCGATGGTTCTCTCGTTTGCGTACGGAAAGATGGCATGGGGTGATGCTCTGTTTCTTTTGCTTCTCCTGGGATTCGCCGGCTCGATGCTGTTTCGCGCGAAGCAACGCAAGGATCTTCCCCCTCCCGGTTTTGTGCTGGTCGGCCTCTCGTTGATTTGCGTCGCGAGCGGAGCCGTTATTTCGTTGCTGGAAAACCGTATGGAGCTTGATCCGTTCTGGATCGTCCTGCAACGACTGCTGTCCTCTCAGGGCTTTGTTCTGTTGCCGATACTTGGGATCGGGCCCTTTCTCCTGCCGCGTTTCTTCGGAATGCAGAGCGCGCATGATTTGCCGGAATCGCGAAATCCGACTCGTATCTGGTTAAAGAAAGCGACGACCGCGCTGGTGACAGGGATTGTCATTATCGCAACATTTGTCCTCGAAGTGAAAGGCTGGTTTCACACTGCTTATGCAATTCGCGGTGCAGTCGTCTGCCTTTATCTCCTGCTCGAAATGCCTTTTCGCCGTGGACCTGATGCGACGAACGCCATGGGCATGGCTATACGCCTGGCGTTGTTCGGCGTCATGGCAGGATTTATCGCTGTCTCTGCTTTTCCGGAGTACCGCGTCAGCTTGTTGCATCTCACGCTGATTGGCGGCTTTGCGGTCATGACGTTTACGGTCGCGACGCGGGTGGTGTTTGGACACAGCGGAAACATTGCGCTCTTGAAGCGCCGCAATCGTTGGTTGCTCATCGCGATTGGGCTGATGTTGTTTGCCATGGCCACGCGCATCAGTGGCGATTTCTGGCCGAAGATCATGGCGTCACATTATATCTATGGAGCCGTCATCTGGATCGCTGGCGTTTTGCTCTGGTCGATTTACGTTTTACCGAAGGTGCTGGTCGCCAATACCGAAGAATAAGAATCATTCGGTTAAAGCTATGATTCAAATTGGACAAAAGCTCTCTCCGACGTTTCAACAGCCGCTCGAACTGCTCTCGGACTGTCACCGCCGGGTCGAGAGCTTTTTGCACGCGCTGATCGTTGTCGCGGAGCAGTCTCGCGGCGGCGAACTCAATGAACTCCAGCGCGACGCGTTGGAAACCGCGTTGCGCTATTTCAGGGAAGCCGCGCCCAAACACACGGCGGATGAAGAAGAATCGCTTTTTCCCAGAATGCGCAAACTAGCTGGTGACGCCACACGCGAAGCTCTCGCCAAAATTCAAGCACTTGAAGCCGATCATCAAATTGCCAAGTGGAGTCATCACGCCGTCGAGCAACTCGGACAAAAGTGGCTGGTGAACGAACGCCTCTCCTCGGAAGAAACATCCAATTTGGTCAGCCACCTGGGCAAACTTCAGTCGATCTACGAAGGCCACATTGCCATCGAGGACAATGAGATCTTTCCGCTGGCGGCCAAGGTGCTCGATGCGGCGACACTGAAAGATGTGGGTCGTGAAATGGCCGAACGACGCGGTCAGGACTTCGCATCGCAGATCCGGTTCCGAAAAACTAATCCCGAAGCGGATTCTCCCTAAAACCGGTTTGGGGACGCTGACGAGCCGTTTTCGCGGGAAAATGGCCTCCAATCTCCTCCCAAACTCCGTTTTCATCCAAAAACGCGCAATTAGGCTCTCCTAAAGTGGTTTTTCAGATGAAATTGCGGCGGCGGACTCCGCCCGAACCCTTTTTCATCTGAAAACGTCCCTCAGCGCTCCCCTTTTTCCCTTTTTCATCTGAAAAACGGCCCGGGCGCTCTCCCAAAACACTTTTTCATCTGAAAACGCCTCGGCGGGCTCTCCTCGAACTCTTTTTCAGATGAAAACGTCTCTCGGCGCTCTCCCCGGTCGCGATTTCATTTGAAAACTTATGCAGGTGCTCCGCCGCATTAGTTTTTCATCTGAAAAACTAAAAATTGGGAGCGCCCGAACGCGTTTTCATCTGAAAAACCGTTTTCGGAGAGGCCTTTTTGACTCTTTTTGGGTGGGAAAGCAAAATCAAGCGCTGCGGAATGCGTTCGAAATGGGAAGCACTGATGGAACAGCCAAGAATCATTCATCCTTTCCAGAGCCGGAGGTTTGATCTGAATCAAGCAATTCTGGCCAATGTAAAACCAAGATACGGTTAGCGCCGATCAAGTTCGCCCCTTAGCTTGCAATCATTACTGAAGCGTTCTGTCTACCTATGAAATTTGAAATCCACCGAGTCGTTCTAAAGTCGGTTGCCACCGCCACGCTCATCAGCTGCATGGCTTTGCAGACAGCGCCAGCAGAATCGCCTGCCGCCTCTCCCTCCCAGGCGATTGATGCCAGCATCGTCGGAGAAGAAATTGCTGTGCTCACTCAGGCTCCGAATGTTCCTCCTCCGATCAAGCGTTCACATGCCACCAAAGTGATTGTGAAACTCGAAGTGAAGGAAGTCGTGCGCAAGCTTTCGGATGGAGTCGAGTACTTGTTCTGGACCTTCGGCGGCGAAGTGCCGGGAAGTTTCATTCGCATTCGCCAGGGCGATCTCGTGGAGTTTCATCTCAACAATCATCAAAACAACAAGATGCCGCACAACATCGACTTGCACGCTGTAACTGGGCCCGGCGGAGGCGCCGCGTCATCGTTCACTGCGCCGGGACATTCCTCTCAGTTCTCTTTCAAAGCGTTAAATCCCGGCCTCTATATTTATCACTGCGCCACCGCACCGGTAGGAATGCACGTGGGCAATGGCATGTATGGGATGATTCTCGTCGAGCCGAAGGAAGGTTTGCCCACGGTGAGCAAGGAATACTACGTCATGCAAGGTGAGTTCTACACCGCCGGGAAATTCGGCGACGAAGGCCTGCAGGTGTTCGATCAAAATAAAGCGGTGGATGAACGCCCGACCTACGTTGTCTTCAACGGTTCTGTTGGTTCACTGGTCGGCGACAAAGCCATCACTGCCAAGGTTGGCGACACCGTGCGGTTATTCGTCGGCAATGGCGGTCCGAATCTTACTTCTTCCTTCCACGTCATTGGGGAAATCTTCGACAACAAATGGAAAGGGCATGAGTCGCAAGCGTCCGCGCCGTGACATGCATACAAAAGGGCAAGAGTTCGCCGGCGATCTTGTACATGTTGGGAATCATTAGAAGCAGGCCCTGCGACGCAGTAAACGTTGTGCTCAGCGAACCGACCTGCAGCATGCCGTGAACAGCTCCCGCCACACCGCCTTCCGATTGCATCTCCACGACCTTTGGCACCGTGCCCCAGAGATTGGGTTTTCCCTGCGACGACCATTCGTCCGACAATTCCGCCATCGTCGAGGAAGGCGTGATGGGATAAATCGCAATCGTCTCGCTTAAGCGATAAGCGACCGAGGCTGCGGCTTCATTACCATCGAGGGTTTGAGATTTGATTTGAGTGCCGGTGCATTCTTTCAGCGCATTCATACGTAAAAACGAGGTGGTTATACGCTCGGCGAAAGCTTGAAAAACGGCTTAACCTTTCTTGGCCAAAGATTGGCCGGATTTGTTAACCCTGTGGTCACTTGCTCGTCACCAGGGCAATCACACCGGCAACAGCGATAATTCCGCCGATGACGGAACGAAGGGTGGGACGTTCCTTCTCCAGCCAGCAGGCAAATGGAATGGCCACGAGCGGCGTCATCGCAACGATGGGCAGGACAACGGCGGTCGGATTATTTTTCAAGGCCCATTGGAAACAGGTCACACCCAATGTCTGTCCGGCGAGGCTCGTGGTGAGCACCCAGGGCCAAACGGCGCGCCATTTATTCTTATAGTCTGCGGTGAAGACGAGTTTAGATTTCGCAAACGTCGATTGGATGAAGGGCCACCTCACCAGCACAATAACTGTTCCCGCCACCAGTAATCCTCCCAGCACCCTTTGATAGGCAGCAGTAGCGCCATCAATGTTCAGGCCGTCGGCCTGCGCCAGGCGATAAGCTTTGCGACTCAGCACCGCCCCAAAGCCGTTACCCACCGCGGCAAGAATCGCAAAACAAACGCCCGCTAATTTCTCTTTGCGGGATGAGGTCGCGTGATGGATCGGAAAAAGCGCGAGCGAGATGCCGCTCAGGACAACTGCCACCCAAATGAATTGACGGGCGGACAACGTGGTCCCGAGCCAAAGCCATTCAATGGTCGCGGCGATCGGAACCGAAAGGCATTGGATCAATAGAACCGTTAAACGTGACCCGATCCGCGGCAACGCTTGAAAAAAAAGCATGTCACCGATCCCGACGCCTACCATCCCACTGAACATGAACGCAGCGCCAGCAGCTCCGGAAATGGTTTGTCCAAATAGACGTGCGTAAATGCTGAGAAGAATCGTCGCGATGGCGAGTCGCCAGAAATTGGCTTCCAGTCCGCCAAGCGTATTCGCGCAGCGTTTCCCAGAGATCGCCGACAGCGAAAAGCAGATTGTCGTTAAGAAAGCGGGGAACATGATCGATTCACAACTTCAGATCACGTTGTATCTCATGTCCGGAACCTTCGACCTCCACGAGGATTGGTTTTTGTTCGGCATTTCTTGCCGATGTCCCACCGCCATCAATCAGCGGAACCTTTAAGAAGCTTTTGCACCGCGACGACGGTGGAAGCAGGATCACGATTTAGCCCGATCTGTTGAGAAATGATTTCTCCTTTGCCGTTGAGAAGGGTGATGACATTGGAGTGGGCAAATTGGCCGCGGGCATCCTTCTTGAATTTCACACCGAGCAACGCTGCCAATTCCAGAACATCATCGGAATTGCCACGGAGCAGAGTCCAGTTGGTGCCCAGATGATGGGTGGTTCGATAGGTGTTCAGAACTTTGGGCGTATCTCGTTCCGTATCGAAACTAACGAGAGTGAAGTTCACTTTGGATCGTAATTCTGGAGGCAAAGCTTTTTCAATTTGTTGCATGTCGTGCACCAGAAGAGGGCAGGCGTATTCACAACTGGCAAAAAACATCGTGATGATTTGTGGCTTCCCGCTCAGGGTGCCGAGCGTAATCGGCGTTGCGTTGTCATTCGTCCATTTTGATTCCACCTGGTAAAGCGAACTGTCACTGAGCGAACTGGAATTTGTAGGAGTTCCGCGAGGCTTTAAACAACAGGGAGGAGGCGTTGCCTTCGGTTGTTCTGCCAAACAGGCGAAGGATGACATCAAGACGAGCAAAAAAAGATAAAGGGGGGTTGTCATGGTCATAGATCCTTCGCGCAACGAAAGCCCAGGTTGTGCACGGTGTAGCTCGCCTTGAGACTGCTCCGGAATCCATAGCGCATGAAGGCAGGAAAGTTGCTCCGGTCCTTCACTCCTTCCGAACCGCTGCCACAAAACAATTGTCGATCCAAACCGGTATCACCGCGAGCATCGCCGCTCACCATGGCCGTATTGAAATCGGCAGCCCATTCCCAAACGAGACCCTGCATATCATGGACGCCAAAATAGTTCGGGGCGCCGCCGCCCACCGCTGGCAATGACTCAAGTGTGGGTGACGAATACCATGCGCGAATTTGTTGCCTGAATGCAGAATCGTTTTCACCATCAGGACGGGTCGGACTGGCTGCAGCCGCGTACTCCCATTCGGCGATGGTCGGAAGACGTTTACCTTTCCACTGCGCATAGGATTTTGCAGCGAACCAGGAAACAAAAGTCACCGGAACCGTGGCGGGAGCATTCGTGCCGGTGACTAGATCCCCGGCCCAATTCTTCAGGTAAGAGTCATCCGCGAAAATTCGTATCACGTGCGAACGTTGCCAGCGGGGATTGGCACGGACGAATTCGAGAAAGTCACCATTGGTCACCGGCAGAACGTCGAGGGCGAACGCTTTCACCGGAACTTCTTTCGGATCCGCTGCTGCGCGAAACAACGGTCGATACGTTCCGTCAGGAATGCGCGCCATGCCTGGGGCCATCGGCTCAACGGCACTCATCCCGCCTGC
>JAQGOU010000647.1 GCA_028293445.1 Verrucomicrobiales bacterium
TCGCTACACTTGTCGTGGCGTTCCCAAGTGTCTTCGTTTGGGTATGGCATCCCACCATTGAAGTCCGTCTTCATCAGAATGGCATCGCTCGAAAGAGCTTCGACTCGGTTGTGGCAATACCGTGGTCGCAGGTGCTGTATGTACGCTACCATACCATGACCCAGGGGATTCATGGGATACCTGTTGGTACGTTGTATTACGTGACGATCTACGGAACTCAGAAACAGAAGATCAAATTGAACAATAACTTGAACGGGGGAACACACGTGATTGAACTTGTCCTTGCCAAAATTCTGCAGATGCAGATGCCCCGGTTCTCCGCACTATTGGCGCAAGGTAAAGAAATCCCATTCGGGAAAATATCTCTCGGCCAAAGCGGGATCAGAAAAGGTCGGCGTATCGCCGGGTGGAATGATATCGCCTCTTTTAAAACCCGAAGAGGCATGGTGAAGATTAAGGTGAAGAATGAATGGATGACCTTTTATTCCATGCGGTTCGATTTAATTCCGAACGCTCATGCGTTCGTGCAGTTGTGTCGGGAACATCTCCCGCAACCGCCTGTTCTCGCCGGTCGTGACAACGCTGTAGAATGATCTCAGATTTGAGGAAGCCCTGCTGAACGAACTAATAAGCGCTGGGCGGAGGAGTTCCCATTATGAGGCGGGCATGGGCTGTGGAAACTCCCGACAAAGGGAATAAAAGCGGCAAAAATTTCGCATCAAATTCTTCTGCCGGTAAATCTGCCAGTCGCTCCTTGATGGACACAAAAGTCCGGAAGAAATTCACCTGTTTCAGTTTGAGAGCCCATTGCAGTGCGATGATGTCGCGCGCCGTGAGCGAAGATCTTTTCTTGTTGGGCAAAGTCACCACGAGGTTCGTTGTTCCAGGATTCCAATGCGCGGATGTGTCTATATAGCCGCTGATCGTCGTCGACGACAGCGCCGTCAGGAGCGGGGTGGTGACCATTTTTTCCTCCGCAAAAGCCGTTGAAGCCATGCTGAGAGCTAGCGCAACCAGCAAAGAAAAAAGGAATTTATTCACCTGCGGCGATCCTAACCAGCGGTGGTGATCAAGCAAGAGCATATCCATGGCTTCCCTGTTGAAACGCAACGCGCTTGCTGGCAACCTCTCGATTAGTGAAACATCTTGCCAAGGCTCGCGAAGTTTTTGACATCGAGATCGCTGCACTCAGGGCGGTGCGCCGACAATTGGATGGCTCGTTCGATGCCGCCGTTGACCTCGTGGCGGAAACTCTGCGTCAGCGTCGAAAACTGATCGTCGTTGGCATTGGTAAATCCGGGAATGTCGGCCAGAAAATTGCGGCGACACTTCGCAGCACCGGTTCCACCAGCGTAGTGCTCAATCCAGTCGACGCCCTTCATGGCGATCTGGGAATCGTCTGCGATGGGGACGTGATTCTCGCCTTGAGTTACTCCGGCGAATCGGAAGAACTGCTTAACCTGCTTCCGGCGCTGAAAAAGTTTTCCGTTAAAATCATTTCTTTCACGGGCAATACGAAATCGTCATTGGCCAAGTACAGCGATGTTGTTCTGAACATCAAGGTGCAGAAGGAGGCGTGTCCGTTTAATCTCGCGCCGACCTCCAGCACCACCGCGACGCTCGTCATGGGCGATGCGCTCGCGATGGCGGTGTTACAGGCGCGCGGTTTTAAAAAAGAAGATTACGCCAAGCATCATCCCAACGGCGCAATTGGCCGCGCCTTGTTGCTGCAAATCCGGGACATCATGCGCGGCAGCGATCGCAACGCCATTGCCTCCGAGAAGATTTCCGTGAAAGAAGCGCTCCTCGTGATGACCCGCGCGAAATCCGGCAGCGTGAGCGTCGTGAATCAAAAAGGCAAACTCGTGGGAGTTTTCACAGACGGCGACCTGCGCCGGCACATGGCGGGCGATGACGGCATTCTTTCCAAAGCCCTCTCGACGGTGATGACACGCAATCCGATTTGTATTCGCGAGGATTGCCTCGCGGCGGAAGCGTTGAAGATATTCAACGAACGGAACATCGACGATCTGGTCGTGGTGAATGCGAAGAAGGAACCGGTCGGGTTGATTGATTCGCAGGATTTGCCGAAATTGAAATTGATGTAGTTTAGCCGAAACAGGGTATGAACGAACGCAGGGATAAATTGTTACATTTTTATCAGCTCGCCCTCATCCCGGCCTTCTCCCCCGGGGAGAAGGAGAACGGCGCACCGTCCGACGGCTAGAGGCGCATCGACTGCTATCCCCTCTCCTCGGAGGAGAGGGTTAGGGTGAGGACGAGCCCTTAAAAACGTTCTTTCTCACGTGATGTTCGAGAGAAAATACGGACACCCAAAGGTCAGGACATAAATAAAAAGAAATCAGGGTTTCCGTCGTTACTGACAAAAGATACATATGCAAAAAATCCTCCTCCTGTGTTGCGCGGTCTTCACGTTCAACGCATGCACCACGATGAAACCGGCAGTGGCCTCAAAGGATCCGGCGGGCATTGGCCAATCGGCGCACGACTTGAAGAAGGTTTCCAAACCTCTCGCGGCACAATACCTCGTTCGTCTACCGCAGGATTACGATGCTGACTCGAAGAAATCTTTCCCGCTGATTTTGTTTTTGCATGGGGCAGGGGAGCGCGGCACGAACGTCTGGAAAGCGACGACGCACGGCCCTTCCAAGTATATCCAGAACCATCCCGAATCTCCGTTCATCCTGGTGACGCCGCTCTGTCCATCGAACGAGGTTTGGTCGAGCGATGTGTTGCTGGCGTTACTCGATGAAGTCGAGAAAACGTATCGCGTCGATCAACATCGCGTTTACCTCACCGGTTTAAGCATGGGCGGTTATGGATCGTGGGAACTCGGCTTGAGCAATCCCGGTCGCTTCGCTGCGATGGCACCGATTTGTGGCGGCGCGAATTTAATTCACCTCACCCTCGCGCAAAAAGGCTACTGGCCAAAGAGCCAGGTGGAACAGTTACAAACGCTCGGCATCTGGGCTTTCCACGGGGACAAAGATACCGTGGTTCCACCGAGCGAATCGAAACGCCTCATGGAAGAACTGCAGAAGGTAAAAGTGAAAGATTTCAAGCTGACAATCTATCCGGAGGCCACGCATAACTCATGGACGGAAAGTTATAATAATCCCGAGCTATACGAATGGTTCCTGCAGCATAAAAGGTGAAAGGTGCGCTAGCAGGCTGTTGAAAAACCCTCTTGTCTCGTAGGAGACGAGGTGACGAGTCTCAAATTTCCTCGGTTTTCAGCAGAGAAGTTAGAGACTCGTTACCTCGTCTCCTACTTTTTCAACAGACTGCTA
>JAQGOU010000653.1 GCA_028293445.1 Verrucomicrobiales bacterium
GGTCGCGCCCAAGAACGACTTCAACATGATTGCGGCGTTTGACGAATGCGATGACGACGGGGTGGAAGGTCACAATAATGCGAGCATGTTCCGGACGCCGTTTTTCTCGGCAACGACCACTAACTTCCTCGACAGCAAGTCGTGGGCGCTCCTGACCAATGACTTCCCACGCGATGAAATTAATTCGAGCCAGCAGGCGCTCTACGTCAACTTCCGCTTCCTGAGCGGCGCGGTGAATCCGTGGTTGCGTCTGAGCACCTTCACGGCGGATTTCTGGACGAACACACATATGTATCCGAATCCGACTATTGATCTCGGCCAGCATGTGCGTTTCAAAGTCTGGTCTGATAAGCAGGTGAAACTCGCGCTGGGTATTCGTGAAACGGGCACCACAGTGCCAATCGGTTTCAATGGTGGTACCAACGGCGCCCTCGAATGGGTGGGCGCAACCGCGAGCGGCAGTATGCCCGTTCCGACGCGCGTCATTACGCCGGGATCATGGGTCGAGGTGGATTTCGATCTTCCTAATGAAGTGATTTCAGCCTTCCCTGGTTCAGGCAATGGAGTTCTTGCGAGCGGTAAGGGTGTGCTCGAACATTTGGTCATCGTGCCTGATGCCGGTAACACCGATTACACCATGTACCTCGACGACTTCGAAGTGTTGAGTGTGAAGACTACGAATTACGTGACGATCGACACCGGCGACACGTTGCAATTCCTTTTGGATGCGACCGATCCTGATCTGCCGGAACAGGACCTGACGTTTACCATGAGCGGCGCTCCAACGAATGCGACGCTCGATGGAGCTGAGTTCATCTGGACACCCGAAGCGGGACAAAGCGGCACAACGAACGTCGTGACGTTCACCGTGACTGACAACGGAGTGCCGGTCATGAGTTCCAGCCAAATCGTGACGATTGTCGTCAACAAAGTGAATACGCCGCCCCGCATTGCACGCGATGAAAAGATCTACATCGAAAACAATTCCGGAGCACCGATCTCCTTCGACGTTGTCGCCGAGGATGACGATCTTCCGGCCCAGACGCTGACCTTCAGCATCGTGGCAGGACCCGCAGGAGCGAGCATCAATCCAACCACTGGTGCATTCGCCTGGACGCCTCCATCGGGATTGAGCACCAATCCTGTGACCATTCGCGTCACCGACAATGGCGCGCCTCCTCTCTGGGGAGACCAGACGTTGTGGGTTACGATTGTGCCGACAAACAATCCGCCTGTTCTCAATCTTGGCATTGCACGGGCGACCGAACCGGTGGTGAACTACGAAACATTCACGAACAACACGCCGAACGAGCAGGTGATGTTCAAGAAGCCGGCTAATTCATCCACGACGACCAACTTCATGGATCTCACTGCGTCGAACTACACCACCATCGTGACGTCGTTTCCGGCGGGCAATGCCAATGCAGGTGCGAAAGTCCTGAAAGCAGGTTGGACGTTCAAGACGGGCACATCCAATTACTGGGTCCGTTTGACGACAGCGAACACAACGCTGTTGCCGAACCCTGCCATCAATGCGACCGCACGATTGAAGTTCGATATCTACTCGGACAAATCATTGAAAGTTGCGCTGGGCATTCGTGAAACAGGCACGACCGCTGAAAATGGAGCCAACGGCGGTACGACCGGCACGATTGAATTCATCGGCGCTTCTGGAAAACAATCGAACGGCGCTCCGATCCCGACACGCACGGTGAATGCGAACACATGGACGACATTGGAATTCGATCTGCCAAACGAACCGAAGCAGGCGTTTACAGGTGATGCGATTCTCACGGGCGGCCAACAGGTTCTTGAGCAACTCGCCTTGGTCGGCACCACCACCGGCGCGCACACGGTGCATCTCGACAACTTCGAAGTGATCACGACCACTACATTGCCGGGAACGGTCACGGTGAAAAACAACAGCACGCTGACCTTTACGGCAACAGCGAGCGATCCCAACCCGGGCACTGGAATCACGTATGATCTGGATGCCGACTTCGCCGACGCGCATCCAGCCGCCGTGTTCAATGAGACCAATGGCGTGTTCAGCTGGATCCCGGGCGCCGCGGATGTAAATACGACGAACGCGATTACGATCGCTGCTTCGGATAATCCGAATAATGGCGGCATCGCAAAGAGCGACTCGAAAGCATTCACGATTATCGTGAAGGGCGACACGCTTGGGACGCAGTCAACGGATTCAAGCTCCTTCATTGCCGGGGGTGATACACAGACCATCGTCTGGGATTCCGTCGCCGGGAAGACTTATCTGGTTCAGGCCCGCACCGTGGGTTCTGAGGGATGGGTGAATGCCGGCGAAGTGACAGCGACTAATGCAGTGACGTCGGTTTCTGTGACCAACGAGGGCAAAGACTCCAACTATCGCATTATCCAGCAGGCCGGTGCGAATCAGTAAGCGATTGTCTTGGTAATTAAGTAAGCGCGGCGGGCTCGAGAAGGTTCTCGAGCCCGCTTTTTTTCACCCGGAAAAGTAGTCGTCGTTAGCGAATCAGGGACTGCGGCGCATTAATTCCTGAAACGGCTTTCTCTTAGTTTGTTGTACGAAGTCTGGATGATTTTCTAAAAACGCACCTTAGCTAAACTCGTCGCTGGCAGTCGAGAAAAGGCAATACGTGAATCGTTTTTAATAATATGAAAATCAAGAGGAAGCAGGGAGGATTCACCCTCGTGGAGATCGTAATCGTGTCCGCTCTCATCGGCCTATTGGCGGCCATCGCTGTTCCAGGTTTCCTTAAATCGCGCAGCCAGTCTCAACAGACGGTATGCGTGCGTAATCTGGTCGTATTGGACGAGGCAGTCGAACAGTGGGCGCTCCAAAGCCACAAGAAGACCGGCGATCCAGTCGTGGAAGACGAAGTGTTCTCCTATCTTAAAAAAGGCAAGCCGCACTGTCCTGCTGGAGGCACCTATGGCTTTAACACCATTGGGGAATCCACCGCCTGGTGCAGTTTTACGAGCGGCGATACTCCACACTCTACCAATGCTCCCCCACAGTCCTAAGCCTGCCACAATCCCGGCTTGAGCCAGCAATGGGTGCGATTTGCCCAGGCATTTGCAAAGGTTTAACCGTGGTCGCGGTTCGGTCGCCTTACCG
This sequence comes from Verrucomicrobiales bacterium, assembly GCA_028293445.1. Lineage (GTDB taxonomy): Bacteria > Verrucomicrobiota > Verrucomicrobiia > Limisphaerales > JACDHS01 > CBHWET01. The sequence continues at coordinate 3,119 of JAQGOU010000653.1, forward strand.
GCTGAAGCCGGGACTCCAAACCACCGAGCGCCGACGAGCTAGTGCCCCGTTTCTTTCCGGAAATCATTTCTGGCGGTCGGTATAAAACAAAAAAGCCATCGGTTTGCACCGATGGCTTTGTGGAAAGAGCGTAACTGTTAATCTTTTTCTTTGCCGTTACCGTCGAAGCCTTGGTCCATCAGCTTAATCAGCGGAAGGAACAACGCGATAACGATACTGCCGACGATCACGGCCAAAACCACGATCATGATCGGTTCGAGCAGCGAAGTCATCGCCGCTACGGCGTTATCGACTTCTTCGTCGTAGTTATCAGCGATCTTCATCAACATTTCAGGCAGAGCACCGGTTTGTTCACCGACGTCCACCATGCTGATCACCATGGGCGGAAATACTTTGGAAGCTTCAAGTGGAGCGGTGATGGTTTCACCTTCCTTGACGCTTTCATGCACGGCCGTGACCGCTTCCCCAACGATGATATTGCCGGAGGTTTCTTTAACGATCGTCAACGCCTGCAAAATTGGCACGCCGCTACTGACCAGTGTTCCGAGTGTTCGAGCAAAACGAGAGATCGCCACTTTGCTGATCACCGGGCCGATCGCGGGCACATGCATTTTCACACGATCGAACAGGCGATTGCCGAACTTCGTCTTGATGAACAATTTGAATGCAACGAAACAGGCGAAGACCATGCCGAGCGTAATGATCGCGTGGTCCTTAACCATGTCGCTGATCGCCAGCACGAACTTCGTGAAGTCTGGAAGCTCAATACCCATCCCCGCGAAAATGTCTTTAAATTTAGGAATCACGAACACCATGAGAATACCCATGATGCTGACGGCAACAGTGATAACAGCTGCGGGATAAAACATCGCAGCCACCACTTTACCTTTAATCTTCTGCGCTTTTTCCATGAAGTCGGAGAGACGCTTCATGACGACTTCGAGCACACCGCCCATTTCGCCGGCCTTCACCATGTTGACGTAAAGGCGATTGAACACTTTGGGATGCTGTGCGAGTCCTTCGGAAAATGTGCTGCCACCTTCGATCGACTGAGCCAAATCGCCGATGATACCCTTCAACGTGGCATTGCGTTCTTGTTTCTCGAGCACGCGCAGTCCACGCAAGAGCGGAAGACCGGCTTCAACGAGAGTGGCCAACTGACGGGTGAATGTGGTGAGAACTTTGGGTTTAACTTTGCCACCAAGACCAGGAATCTTGATGTTGAAATTGAGGCTGCCGCCCTTTCCTTTGGCTTTGCCTTTACCTTTGGCAGGTGCGCCTTTGGCCGCGGGTTTCCCGCTCGCTTTATCTTCAACGACTTTCGTCGGGAAATACCCCATTTCCTTGATGCGGACGATCGCTTCGTTTTGGTTGGCGACCTCCAGCGTGCCTTTTGTCTCCTTACCCCGGGAGTCCATGGCAACGTAACTGTATCTGGGCATAGCTTTACGTGTATTTCACGACTTCTTCGATAGTTGTAGCACCGTCAAAGATGCCACGCAAGCCATCTTCACGGAGGGTGACCATTCCCAACTCGACGGCTTTCTGACGGAGAACAACCGTCGGCGCGCGTTCATTGATGAGCGCGCGAATGGCTTCATTGACTTCTAGTAACTCGTAAATACCTTTTCGGCCTTTGTAACCGGTGTCATGACACAAGGTGCAACCACGGCCGTAGTAAAACACTTTGTCACCAATGTCGTGCGGCGACAGGTTCAACTGCGCCAATTGACTTTCCGTCGGCTCAAACGGAGTGCGGCATTGTTTGCAAATGGTTCGAACCAGACGCTGGGCGAGAACACCCATCAGCGTCGAGGAAATCAGGAAAGGTTCAACGCCCATGTCGACCAGACGGGTGACAGCGCCGGGAGCATCGTTCGTGTGCAGCGTGCTCAAGACCAAGTGACCGGTCAGCGAGGCTTGAATGGCAATCTGGGATGTTTCCAAATCGCGCATTTCCCCCAGCATGATTACGTCAGGGTCTTGACGCAAAAAGGAACGAAGCGCCTTACCAAACGTCATTCCAGCGGCGTCATTAACCGCCACCTGCATGATGCCTTCGATATCGAATTCGACGGGATCCTCAACAGTGAGCAGTTT
>JAQGOU010000007.1 GCA_028293445.1 Verrucomicrobiales bacterium
AAAGCAGATATCCGCGTTGTTTGAAAACTAAACCTTTCGGCGAATGACGTTTTGGGCGTGGAAAGAAGCAAATAGGCGGCGAAAACATTTCCTCTCCCAGCGGGAGAGGGATTAAGGGTGAGGGAGAAAACGCTGGCACACCGACGATTGGATTCATGGACGAAGCTGGTTCCTTGGCAGCAGGTCCAGATACGCCGTGAACGTTCTCTTTCCCAACGTCTTCTGCCGTGCGTACCCCCTGCGGCTGGTCTACGACACAGCCGCGCTCCTTTCTTTGGTGTTTGGGCCTTGGTTTTTTGGTGTTTTTTCCCCCGCCTATTTCACCAGGCTATAAACCAATACCTTAAACGTCCCCGGGATCATTTTCGGACGCTGACGCGCGCCGCCTTGTTCCGTTGGCTTTTCGAATTTCGCCGATGCCAGGTAAATATTATGCGTCTTGGGATCCAGCGTCATTGTTTTGGCGCCGGGTTCCGTTTTGAGCGTTTGGATCACCGTCAGCTTTTCGGGCGATTCTTCACGTGCGATCGTCACCGTCCCTTCGCCGTTGGAACTGAACACCAGTTGCGTGACCGGATCAAATGCATTGGCGTCGACACGATCTCCAATGGGAACCGTGGTAATCACTTTTCCATTTGTGTTGTCCATCATCACCATCAGTTTGTTATCGCAACCGAGAAACAGCCGGTGATGCGCCACGTCGATGGCCATGCCGGAAGCGGCTTCGCCGGGAGCGATCGGCCAGGTATTGATCACCTTGTGAGTTTTGGTATCGATCACGGCTACTTCGTTTTTATCTTCGATATTGCAGAAGATGCGACCAGCGTTCAGATCCTCTGTCGCAAACTCGGGCTTGCCCGACAGCGGAATCGTCGCGATGACTTTGCCCGATTTGGCATCGAACACCGTGGCTGACTTTCCACGTCCATTGAACGTATAAACTTCCTTGGCACCCGGCTCATATAGAATCGCATCCGGATTTTCGCCGGTGTCCACCTTCGACAGCGTCTTCAACGATTTCAGATCGACGATGCTTGATTTGTTTTCTTTGCCATTGGAAGAAAAGCCGCGCCCAAGTTCATGCGCGATCGCAATGCCATGAATGCCCGGCGTATCCGCAATTTCACCGACAACCTCGTTCTTATCAATATCGAGCACGACGATCTTCGTCGCATGAGAAACATAAAGCCGCCGCGCCGCCTCATCGATGGACAGGTAATCCCACCCGCCATCGCCACCGACGGCAATTTCCTTCGTGAGACGATAGGAAGGTTCAGCGCCCTGAGCCGCCGAAACAATGGCGCCCAGCCCAACAGCCACGAGAAGTGAAAATGATTTGTTAAACATAAAAAGAAGCTTCACCGCGAGACTACCCCGCTCTTTCCACGGGACGAGTGAAGAAATATTAAATCTTTGTAATGGCGGGCGTCCATCGGCGTTCTCACTAAAGGACCTGTCATTTCCCGGAAATCGTCATGGTCCAGACAACGTCCAAACGAAAATCCCTGCCTGACTCGAGGCCTTCGTGCTTGGGTTTTCGTAAAATTCCTCATTTTCGACGCTGTTCTAAACGGTCCAAAAGTTTTTTCCCGGTTTGGGACGCCGTCCCGAAGGCGCAAAAAGTTTTTTCATGGATTTGGACAGCGTCAGAAACCTTGCAAAAGTTTTTTCCACCTCGGCGACGGCGTCCCAACATCGGAAAAAGTTTTTTCTGCAATTGGGACGCTCCCGCAAACACTGAAAAAGTTTTTTCCGTCTCCGGGACGCTCCCGAAAACTCGCAAAAAGTTTTTTCCAGAGTTGGGACGCCGTCCCAAATGGATAATTCTGGGTCGTTATTCCTCCGATTTGACCTGATTCAACCCTATTTGTGACCGCGTTAACGTGAAAGCATTGTTTTCGGGCCCAAAACAAAGAACGAGGTGGAAAGCTCAACACAACCGTACTCACTTTATCCATCGTGATTTGGCAACCGAGCCCAGGGGGGTGATTAAAAGTGGGTGAAGAAAAGGGATCTTTGTCCTTAATCCCCTTGAAAGTGACAGCTTCCTTTGGTGGTTCACGGCTCTGGTGACGTAACACTTCGTCGTTTACACGCCTTTTACTTAAATCGTCGAATGCCGGTTTTGTTCTGGGTTGTCTAAAGGTCATCCGTGGTGAGAAACGAAAAAACGAAGATTTTTTACATCAATTCTGATCAATGAAATCAAGGGGTGGAGGGGGGAGGACAAAGTTTGGTACCAAACTTTGTCCTTATGTAACCTGCCGCTGATTTGGCATAAACTGCGCAGTTGAATTGAAAACGAGTTCACGGGTGCAATCCGGGATGTTTTGAAACGAGTGAAATCAGTTTCGATCAATGGAATCAGGCCTGCGCAGGTAGGGCACGGTTTCTTGGAAACTTTGCCCTTATGCGAGGAGTGGTGTTTGTGAAATAACATGGCCTGTTCGAGCGCGGTGGGCGCCGGTTCAAAGTTGAAGACGGCGAAAACGGGGCGGATTTCGATCGGATTAAGCCGAAAAACAGGCCCGAAAATAAAGTTTTTTTCGCGGGTTTGGACCAATGGAATCAATGGTCTAGGGGTGGGCATCTGAATGTCCCATTCACATGCCCTTACGCAGCAAAAGAATTTATGTGAAAACATAAAACGTTAGACCAAGCGCGAGTCGCTTGATCTGACACACGAAGACGGAATTGAACCTAGAAAGATCATTCCAGTCGCGGGTTACGAACAAAACGTTTGAGCCGACAGCGATGTGCTTCGTGAACGGAGAAGATAGAAGTCGGATGGCTTAGGACGAAAGTCGGAAGCCTGAAGACCAATGGTAAACGCAGGGCTGAAGAATTGTTGGAAATTCCGGCGGCATGATTTGTCGATCGGGACCTTGCAGGCGAAATGCCTGCGTTAAGGGGCGCATGTTTGCGTCAGACCGGCAAGCAATCGGCCAGGCAAAGACAGAAACAAAGTAAACAAAAGGAAAAACATATGAAAATGCCTATAGCACAATCAAAAAACGGCGTGTTGGCACAATCCATCTCAGCAGAGAATGGTGCGGCTGAACACGAGGTGTCATTGAACATCAAACATAAAACTGCGGCAGTCCTGCTCGCTATTCGCCTGGCGGCGATTAGCGCGATCAACCTCTATGAGGTGGGCAAGCAGGTGTTGCGCAGTCGCAAGGCCGCATTGGATGCAGCGTATCTGCAGGTCCGCATCTTTGTGATGCTGGCCCGCGATATCCTGAAGCCGATCTTCGGCAATCTCTACCACGAGGGTTGGGACGTTACCGGGTTCACCGGTGCGCTCGCGGCCCCGGAGAACGTCGACGATCTCCTGGTGTTGTTGCTCGCGTTGAAGGATTTCTTCACCGCGAATCCAACACTGGAGTTCGCCGAACGTGAGGTTACCGCAGCGCAGGCGCAGTTGTTGTATAACGCCTTGAACGCTGCCAACGCGGCGGTTAACAGCCAGGAAGCGACGGTTGGGGCGCTGAAGGAAGTTCGCGACGTGAAGCTCGAACTCGTCGGCAAATCGCTGCGCGACTTGATCAACGAGTTGGCGGCGCTCATGGGCCCGTTGGATCCGCGCTGGAAAGCGTTTGGTTTCAATATGCCCGGTGCGGAAGAAACGCCGGACGCGGTGGAAGGTGTGATCGTCGCCTTGATCGGCCCGACAACGGCAGCGTTGAAATGGCCAGCCCCGGCGCGCGCGGCGTTCTACCACGTGTTTCGTCGGATCCTGGGTGTGGATGCGGACTGGGTCCTCATCGGTTCTCCGGCAGATATCGATTTCAATATCGAAAACCTGCCTGCGAATGCGCATGTCGACATCGCGGTCTCGGCCGTGAACGCCGGTGGTGAAGGTGCACGCTCTGAAACCGTCACGATTGTGACGCATTAATTACAATAACCATGGTAGGGATGGCTTCCACGCCGTCCCTGACTAAGCCAGAACACTTGATGAAACGGGAGACGTTGTCCGCGTAGGCGGCGAATGGCCTCCGGTTTATCACGCGCAGAACCGAGTATGGGACGAGGTGGAACTCATCCTTACCAAAATAGAACAAGGCCGTCCGGGAAACCGGACGGCCCTTTTGTTTACAGGCTTCTCTTTCGAGGAATCTGAAATGGAAATTCCAGAGGCGGCAACGGAAGGGATCGACCGGAATCGGAGGCCTAAAATTATTTTAAAAAACCCTTGTGAAAAATTTCACAATGCGCCAACTTTCCCCGCACTTTCGAGTGAGACAAGTCGCTTTGGCGACGACGGAATTTTGTCCTTGAATGACTTTTGCGCAATGAAGTCGATTTTTGCAGCTCTTATATTATTCGTGTCGACGCTTTATCTAAGCGCCGAAACGCCTCCTGCCCTTGAAACTTCCGACGCTGTCGTGAGCCAGGCGGCTCCCGGGGCTGAACACGCTGGCACGCACGCCGCCGCTGAAGCAGAGCACGGCATCCCTCAGGCTGCCCCGCAGGTTTTCCATATTGGACCGATTCCGGTGACTAATTCCATGATCGTCACCTGGATAGTGGCGTTGGGTCTGATTATTGGCGCTCAGATGGCGATGCGGAACGTGAAACAGATTCCGGAAGGCGCACAGAATTTTTGGGAATGGCTGGTCGAAAGCTTATATAATTTCCTCGAAGGCATCATTGGTAACGAGCTCGTGAAACAGACGTTTTGGTTCTTTGCGACGCTGTTTATTTTCATTCTGTTCTCCAACTGGGCTGGCTTGATTCCGGGTGTCGGCTCCATGGGCTGGGGACATCATGCTGCCGGTGGCAACAGTTTAAGTCTGAGCCATGTCAGCACTCCATTGCTCCGTGGTGTGAATGCGGATCTTAATATGACCCTCGCAATGTCGATGGTCTTCTTTGTCTGCTGGACCTTCTGGGCCATCAAGGCGAATGGACCCGGTGGTTTCATCCTGCATTTGTTCGGACCCAAGGGCGACACAACCGGTGCTCTGAAGGTTTTGATGATCCTGGTTTTCATCGCGGTCGGTTTTCTGGAAGTCGTTTCCATTGTCTTTCGTCCCGTGTCGCTCAGCTTCCGTCTTTACGGAAACGTGTTCGCTGGTGAAAACATGCTCGAAGCGATGGCGAATCTCGGTGGCACCTATTTCGGATGGTTGTTCCCGATTCCGTTCTATTTCATGGAGCTTTTAGTCGGTTTAGTTCAAGCGCTCGTGTTCATGTTGCTGACAGCCGTGTTTACGTTGCTGATCTGCACTCACGAAGAGGGACATCATCCCGCGCACGAACATTAAAGATTTCGGTGGCTTGACCGTGACGCGATTGCGGGAGCCGCTGAGAAAAACAAAGGAAAAATAATATGTTAACGCCCATGTTGGCCGAAGTCGGCGCAGTCGCTGTCGAAGCAGTAAAAGCAACCGGTCTTACCGGTAACGTTCACGTTGCAGCCGCCGCTTTCGGTGCTGCGATTGGTGTAGGTATGATTGGTATGAAGGCTTCAGAAGCTGTCGGACGTAATCCTGGTGCAGCCACCAAGATTCTGGTCCAAGCGATCCTGAGCACGGCCTTCGCGGAAGGTATCGTGTTTTTTGCGATCTTCCTGGCGCACTAATTAGTTCTCAGGCGCGGGCTTCGGCCCGCGCCTGAATTAGTTTAAAACAATTTCTATGAGCAATTTTTTTGTCCTTGGTGTAAGTGGCGCCGAATTGCGTGACTTAGCTGTAAAGACTGGCGACCAATTCGGTTTTCATTGGCCCATTTTCTGGGCGCAGGTCGTGAGTTTCGTGATTGTCGCGCTGCTTTTGAAAAAATTTGCTTACGGTCCGATCCTGAAAGTGCTCGCAGAGCGCCGTCAGCTGATCGCCTCCGGCCTCGCCAACGCCGAGAAGATTAAAGCCGAACTCGCACGCACCGAAGCGATGCGCAAAGATATTTTGGACCAGGCCAACACGCAGGCAAACAAGTTCATCGAAGAAGCCCGTGCCGCCGCCGCTCGCGTGCAGGAAACGGAAACTCAAAAAGCGATTGCCGCTGCTGAGCAGATCATCGTCAAAGCTCGCGAAGCGTCCGCTGCTGATCATGCGCGCATGATCGGTGAGTTGCGCAAAGAAGTCGGTCGTCT
>JAQGOU010000020.1 GCA_028293445.1 Verrucomicrobiales bacterium
ATTGCATCCCCCGCATTTCAAATACAATTCGGCCGTGCTCGCCCAAGCCTTCGCGCAGAAACCAAAGGCGATCATCATTTGCAATCCGTCGAATCCGACGGGAAAGGTGTTCACGCGCGAAGAATTCATGGAGATCGCCGCGCTCGCGGAAAAGCACGATGTCTTTGTCATTACTGACGAGCCGTACGAACACATTGTTTACGCCCCGCGCGAGCACATCCATTTTGCGACGCTCCCGGGAATGTTCCCACGCACCATTACCTGTAGTTCACTTTCCAAAACCTATTCCATCACCGGTTGGCGGCTCGGCTATGTCATGGCGGCTCCGGAAGTAATCGCTGGCGCAAGGAAGGTTCATGATTTCCTCACCGTCGGAGCAGCCGCCCCGTTACAGGAAGCCGCCGTGGTTGGTCTGGAGTTTCCGGACAGCTACTACGAAGAGCTCCTGCAAAGTTATACCGCCAAGCGCGACATCTTTCTCGGTTACCTCCGTCGGACCGGCCTCCCCTTCACCGAACCCGAAGGCGCTTACTATGTCCTCGTTGATATTTCGTCGCTCGGCTTTGAGGACGATCTAAAAGCCGCCGAATGGATGACCACGGAGATCGGCGTGACTGGCGTGCCCGGTTCCAGCTTCTTCCGTGAACCGGTCAATCACTTGATCCGTTTCCATTTCGCCAAGAAAGAGGAAACCCTCCGCGCTGCGGGTGAGCGACTACTTAAACTGCGCGATCACGTGAAACGCTAAGGCGAGAACCTAGTCCTTCCTTCGCGCCGGGAATTTGAGACGGGAACCGTAATGGAACAACGCCGCAACCGCGACGGCTGCGAGGCTGATGCGAGCGGGTCTCCACGGATGCATTGTCGGGATCAAAACAATCGGTTCCTCCGGCTTGAAGCGAATGATCTCGATGACAACATACAAAAGGACTCCGAAGGAGAGAACGAACACGAGACGAGGACGCCAAAAGATAAACCAGGCCAAAGCAAAACCAGCGCACAAGGAAACCGTATAAGATACCAGGAGATGGCTGCTGTACCAGACATCATTGGAAGCGTTCATTGAGTTGGTCTCGGCGAGATACTCTTCTGCCTCGCGGAAGAGCGAAATAGCCCGAGCCAACGGCAAAGCCCAGAGCGCCGTAAACAGAATGGCAGTGGCGATTCCGAATATTTTAGAAGCCTTCATTCTACGGAAGCACAACGCCCGATAATGCCAGCAGTAGAAAAATCCAAAGCAAGATTCCAGCGATGCGTGAGCCTCTGGTTTGCGTGAGATAAAGCGTGTTGCAGTGAATACATTGAACCTGCTGTCCACGACTCGCCCCCCAGAGCGATGCCAGCAGGATGCCGCCTATATGCTGCGCCCACTTGTTTGGTCGTCGCAAAACACCCGCGATCCTCCGTTCTGCGCTCTTGCACTTCGGACATGGTCGACTCGCGACGGTCAAATTGTCCCGCAACAACAAAAACGCACCGCCGAAGGGAACAAGCCCCAGCACAAACATGACTCCCACGATCCACCACGGAACGTCCGGATCAGGGTTCAACAAAAAGGAAATGGTGCCGAGCACCGCCATGGCCGCTACGGTAGCTAGCAGAATTCCGGCGATATACTTAAGTTGCTTCATCGAATGAGGCGGGTTCCGATTTCTCCGCCAGGCTCTTGCTCAGAGTGGCAGCATCCGGCGCTTACTCAATCCCCTTCTGCCCATCCGCGATTAGTCGTGCCCGCAGTTTAGGATAATTGACTTGCTGCACCGACATATTGTCATCGATTGCCACACACGCAGCCGTTGCGGCAGATTGACTCGTTACCATGAAGACCGGCTCCATGCGGATGCTGCTGAACGCGGTGTGGCTTGCTGAAAGCGCGAAGGTGACAAACAGATTTTCACACTGCTCGGCTCGTGGCACAACGGCGCCGTAACCAATGCCATACGGACCGAACCCTCGCCCCTCCGCCGTCTTCCCTTCGCGTGTCACGACACCGTCCTTCACGATGCGCCGAATCTCATGCGTGTCGGTGCCGTAGGAACCGAGGCTGATTGGCTTCGGCGCGGTTTCCTTTCCGGTGGTGTGATGCTCCGTCATGACAAGATCGGAAACCATGCGTCGCGCCTCGCGCACATAAAGCTGATGAGGCCAACCGCCGTTGTCCGTGAATTCATCGCGCGGCAATCCGAAACGTTTTATCTCCTCCCGCACCTTCAGCGGCACACGCGAATCCGTCGCGAGAAAATGTAATAACCCTCGATGATAATTCTCATGCTCCTTCGCGATCTTTTCACGCTCCGCGTAAGTCGCTTCCGGCCAATCCCAACTCGCTCCCGGCAGATTGGCGCCGAAGGTCGCCGTGTTGAAATCAAACTTCCCGTTCGGCAGCGCGTCGTATTTGGAGAACCAACGGAGATCCATGTCGTCGCCCAATGCCACGCAGCCCGCAATAAAACGCGCGACCAGTTCGTAATTCTTTGCGTCGTAGTTCGGCGGCGGCGTGATCGGTAACCGATTGGCATTGGTCGTCAGGCAGAGCCGATAACAATATGCCTGCACTCCTGGCGCTGGTGCACCCGGAACGCCCGGTTCACCCGCCTGCACCAACGGAAGCAGACCGCTGTTCCGATCACCTGCGACAACGTACGGATCGAGCGGCAAATCCCGATCCCAGACTCCTTGCCCATCGGGCGTGCGTCCATTTGCGCCTGGTTTCTGATGAGTGGTGCGCGGTGAATATTTTTTGGCGTAATAGATGCCGTTCCATTTCTCGCCATAGTTCGCGTTCCCCTCGCGCATTACCGTGAAACTGACGCCCGCCTTCGCCATGAGGTCTCCTTCGTAAGTGGCATCGATAAACATCTTCGCCCGGAAAACCGTTCCATCCTCGGTGGTGAACCCAACAATACGCGTCCCTTTTTTCTGCAATGTGGAAAGCCGTTTTGAGAAATAGGAGGTCACCTTCGCTTCGCGTGCGAAATCCTTGAACAGCTGTTCGGCCTGATGCGGTTCGATCGCAAAAGCACCTCCTGTCGCGGGACCGCCCTTGGTCGCAAACGGTTTGTCCCACGCCAACGTCCGTCCGACCGTCCCCGCGAGTCGGGTAAAATATTCCCGAGTGATCCCACCGACCGTGCGCGGATCGCCAATGTCGACAGCACTTAATCCGCCTGCCGTCATCCCACCGAGATGTTGCCCCGGCTCAACAATGATCACCTGCTTACCCATTCGCGCCGCTTGCACCGCCGCAATCACGCCGCCGGAAGTGCCACCGTAAATACAGACATCGGCCGTGATGATTTTTGCCGGCTCCTTGGCCGACACCTCGCCCAGGGAACAGGCCAGGATTAATCCGAGACAGAATTGGCGCAGGAATGGAACAGACATCATAGACATCGGGTAATTGGGAATGATGCGAGCCAGCCTAGGTTTGGAGATGCCGCGATGCCAGCCGCAACCACTGGTCATTTCTCCTAACCACTGTGGTTACCAAAACGGTCGAAGATTAGATAATTACCCGCGCAAATATTTTGCTTCGGGAAACACCTTGGGATTATTGAGAACCACGCGGACCAATACTGCCGGGTATTCGCAGTAACGATAGGCGCCGACCGGCTTGACGCTGTTCCCCTCCGCGGCGTGATAACGTTCGTGCCAAAACCAATCGTATTTCTTTCCCACCTCACAAACTTTGATCACCGATTCGCGCAATCGACGGTAGTCTCGCATTTGCATGCAGGCCAATGCTTCCAGATACCACACCCGTCCCATTGCGGCGACATCCTGCGTGAAGGACGTGTACGGAAACGGTAACGGTTCCGCCAACTCCCACTTCTCATAGGTGTTTGGCTTCGTGACAAGGTAGGTTGGCAGATCACCGCGCCAGAATGCTTTCTCGCTGGTGAGAATCGGCCACAGGATTTTCTTCTGTCGCTCACTCGCCACGTCGAGGCCAATCGCCGCCCAGTTCACATCAGACAACCCATGCGAATCCACGAGACCATGTTCAGGATGAACGTATTCGGCGAAATGGTTTTGTTTCCAAAACACTTCATTGAAGCGCGCGGAAAGTTTTGCGGCGTGACCTTTCCAATCCGGTGCGACGCGCCGCTTTCCAAAAGCTCGACTCATCGCCGCTAATTGTCGAAAAGCAAAGACCCCATAGCATTGCGTGACGCCATCCCATTGATTGCGCGGCGGCGATTCCATGTAGAACCCCGCCCCGGCCATCAAACCATTGGGACTAATCCGCGAGAGAAGATAATTCCCTGCCGCTTCGATGCTCGGGAATTTCTCCCGCAGCCAGGATTCGGAGCGTGTCGACGCGAAAATT
>JAQGOU010000027.1 GCA_028293445.1 Verrucomicrobiales bacterium
GGTTTTTAAACCGGCAGGATATTCCAACGTCTCGATCGGCTCCGCCTGATTGGTCTTCGGGTTGAACCAGGAATTATAGATCTTGAGGAAAATCCACTGGGTCCATTTGAAATACTTTGGATCGGTCGTGTCGACTTCGCGCGTCCAATCGTAGCTGAATCCGAGCGATTGGATCTGGCGTTTGAAATTCGCGATGTTGGTCTCCGTCGTTTCACGCGGATGCTTCCCCGTCTTGACGGCGTACTGTTCCGCAGGCAGACCGAAGGCATCCCAGCCCATCGGATGCAAGACGTTGAAACCTTTGGCCCGACGGTAACGCGCCAAAATATCGGTCGCGGTATAACCTTCCGGATGGCCGACATGCAGTCCCGCGCCACTCGGATACGGAAACATGTCGAGGATGTAAAACTTCGGCGGGAGCGTCTCGGCCGCCGCGGTCTTATTTTCCAATCCGTGACGTTTAGCAAACGGATGTCCGGTCGGGAGTGTCTCGGCTGGATTGAAGGCACGAAAGGTCTGCTGTTCTTCCCAAAATTGCTGCCATTTCGGTTCGATCAAATGGAACGGATACTGTCGACGCATAGAGCGGTGGATAATGCGAGAAGGCAATTGGTTGAGCAACGGAGAAAAACATCTAAACACCGAGCCCCAAAACCGAACCTACCACAGGCTCGGCAGGAATTTACCATAAGTGCGTACAGGCTACCACTTTTCAGGATGACGGGAAGAGAACGCCGAGTTAGGACGATTTCACACGAACATCGGCCTCATTATTTTGATTTCTGACGTCTCCGTCCAAGTGACATCGACCCCACTTCCTCGAGTTCTGACGTCATTTCTCGGTTCCTACGTTTTGAGTGGGGTTGCCAAGAAAAGTCGGAAAAGGGGTGAATGTCTTTAATTAAGCGGATCGAACCGTCAAAAACCAGAGCCGTTGGCCGGTCGATTTTTTGGAACCGCTAAAAAACAGATGGAAAATAACCTGCGTCAATTTGCGAAGCATAATATACCCCCTTTCTTTTTCTCCGGCGAAAAAGCCGGAGCTTATAAGGTCTCCGAAAAACCGGTTTCTTTTTATTTGGTTCGGAATCCCTTCCCCGAACAAGGGTTGCCAAAAAAACGACTGATTTTACCTTTCCGAAAAAAATTCCGCTAAAAATCCGGAACTTTTCCACTCTCCGAAAAACTTTCCGCTAAAAAAATAAAAGTTTTCCACTCTCCGAAAAACCTTCGGCACGCTGAAACCCATTTTTCACTCTCCGAAAATAATTCCGCTAAAAGAATAAATGTTTTGCGGAGTCCGAAAAACTTTCCGCTAAAGAAATAAAAGTTTTTCACTCTCCGGAAAAGTTTCGGCGAAAAAGTTTTTTCTTTTTCACTCGGTGAAAAAATTTCCGCTTTTTAGCGGAATTTTTTTAGGGAAGTGCAAACAGGCTCGCGACAAGGACTTGGAGGTTTTGCTTAGTTTTGGACTGTGAAAAATTGGACTAGCGCAGGATTTCTTCCGGTAACGTTATCGGGATTTGTTCGTCTCACGGTTCGCCCTTGGAAAATTCAAGTCGAATTCTTGCCATAAAACCACGGCTGATGGATCGATTAGGAATGAAATCCGTCGCTCATTTTTAAACCCCGTTTTCATTCCACTCAAAACGTTGAGGAAGCCATTTCTCCCGTGGAAAGGACGATTCAACAAGGTTTTATAGCTTTTAGATCATTTTCAGCCTCAAATCTAGAGAAAGCGAATGGCCGCCCGGTGCATGACATCAACATGTGATGCCGTCTTGCGTCTAGACCCGTGACTCAACGTGACGCCGGTGCACTCGTCCGTCCCCAGATCCAATCGCCTTGCTTGGTGTCGAACGCAGTTCTACCGGGCGTGCCGCCGTCGTCTTTCTCATTCCAGCCGACCGAATACAGGAGAAACGATCCGTCATCGTTGAGCCGATATTTATAAAGATCACCTGTGACCAGATCGTGTGGTAGTTGTGTGATGAAGTCTGGTGTCAGTGCTGCCAATGTCTCCGGATATTTCCCGTGCGCCAGTTGATAACGCTCGAGCGCACAGGCGATGACAGCCTGGTCAGCGGAGGTTTGAGCCGCCGCTGTTTTTCTCGGTATGCTGCTTAACGCGGGCAGCAGGAACTTTGCGAAAAATTCATGTTTCAGAACGGCATTCAATGGTATTTGCCCTTCGAAAAACTTTGCATTCGCATTCAGAAGGGCCGGCGAGACTTGTCGCTTCTGCCAGTCAACGGCATTTGCAACCTGCATCTCATACATCCGGATCAAATTGCACTGCTCCAGGTAGTACCAGCCAGTCGGAATGACTACCCCAATCGCTTCGACCAACTGACGAGTTCCCCCTGCATCAGCAGTGTTCCCCGCGTCTAAAAGAAGACCAAATCCCTTTTTCCTGATCAGCTCGGGCGTCATGACCCCCATCGCCCGCTCACCATCGAGCGGATATTTCAGGTCACCCAGAAACTCGTAGCTTTGAAACTTGTTTTGTAATTGAACCAACTGGCTCTCGGACCATCGATGTTCCAGCAAGCCTTCCCAGACCGGTTGCACCGCCAGTTGGAAATTAGCGATTCGAACGAGGTAGGAAACCAGGAATGCTTCATCTTTTGGAGAATCGGCGAGGTACAACATCACGCGGATGTCATCCATCGCATGTTCCGTGTCGCCGCCAGCCAATTCAGCGCTCGCTTTCAACTGAAGGCGTCGGCACGCGGGCTTGATATTGGAGAGATGCGGCAAGAGAATCCCCCATGGATTCTCCATATCCCAGACAATCGGATAACGAGCAATGGGACGTGAACTGGCGTTGCGAAGCTCGGTGAGGGCCGATAATTCATTCAAGACTTGAAGAACGGCCGGGGCGGCTTGAGCGCGAGACTCGCGATCCTGTTTTTGTATTTCGTTGGTAGATCCAGTCCCCTCGAATGCCTTCTGCCACGCCACCAGATCCGTCATCCGCCGTTCCGTCGTATCTTTCACGGGCACGCTGGATTGAGCCTTTTCGTAGCGATCAGCCCACGAATCTGGCTTACCTGCCGCATCTTTTTTCACGAACCACGATTTAACGATTGGCGTGGCGGCAAAGTTTTGTTCTTCCGGCACGGCCTTGGGAATAAATGCACGCAATTCGAGTTGTTCCCCCTTGGCTTCGAGGGTCTGACGAAATGCGTTCCAGGCCCGACGCCCGCGCCAATTTTCTTCCGCATAAAACAGCACGACAATCGTTGCGACCCATACGAACGCGATCAACAGTCGCCGCACAATCCGCCAGCTAAAGAGCCACGAAAAAAATCGGGCGATGAAGTTGCGAGAAGGAGCAGCGTTGGTTGGCGTGTTCATAGATTAAACCATTTCTGTTGGGGTTTCGATTTCACTGCGGCGTCGGGGTAAAGATGTTTGGGGCACAACGAGGGCAGGAGCCGACGCACCGGCCTGTTCCATCAATTCCTGCATGCGCCGGCGATTCTCTCGCAGCGAGGCGACGACTTGTTCGGTCGAAGGTTTGTTATGTTGCGCCATGACCGGTCCGCGAGAGACCGAGGGCTCCATATTTAATAAACCGATCAGCAACCAAAGCGCGCTCAGGCCGGTCAAATGCCAGCGAAAGGAAAGAAGAAGGTCCTGCCACGACACCGGGATAGTCTCGCGCGCTTTCTCTGGCGCGGTTCCAGTTTTCTTTGCAGCGTGGACGGCTTTTGTCCAGCGCGCTTCAAATTGTGAGTCCGCCTTAACATCGCTGAAGTTCTTTTCCCATTTGATGAGCGGCGCACTCACCGATTTCATTTCGACATGGAAACGTCGGCAGCCTTCACACGTGACCAAATGTTGCTGGACTGCAGCGACCTCGGTTTCCGTCAGCACGCCCGCGACCCAAAGAGAAATCTCTTTGCGCTGCCGGCGACATGGATCGAAGAACCGCTTCATATTTGTTTATCCCTTTCGGAGTGCGGAAGGTTCATTTTCATTTTGCGTAAATTTTCCAGGGCATGATGAAGCCGTGATTTAACCGTGCCGGCGGAACAACCGAGCACCACTGCGATCTCGGACAGGGAAGCGTCTTCGAAGAAGCGCAACAGGATCACCTCACGATGTTTGTCGGACAACGCGTCGACGCAGCGACGGAGTTCCGCGGTCAGTTCGCCGAGGGCAACCACTTCGTCTGGTGTCGCACTGGAACCCGGAACATTCTGTTGCTGTTGCTCGATTTGTTCCTGCTGGAAAAACGGGAGCCAGGAAAAAGAAATGGGCCGACTGCGGGCGCGTCGCAACGCTTTGTAGTGACGATGCAGGAGAATGGAATAGAGCCAGGTGGACAATCGGCAATTCCCATCGAAGCGCCCGAGACTTTTCCAGGCTTCCACCAGGGTTTCGGAAACCAGATCTTCCGCCGCACTCACATCGCCGCACAAACCTACCGCCTGACGAAGAAGTCGTTCCTGCAGGGGCGTGACGAGAAGGCAGAATGCGTCCGCATCTCCCGCGCGGGCGCGCGATAAATGGGATTGTTCGACCGATGGCGACTCGTCCGTAATAACCATCTATCTATCAATCCCCTGCCCCACAGCAAAGGTTCAAAATATTTGGTCGAACGGAAGTCGGACGTGAGAAGTTTGGAGGTGTACAAAAATGGCGCCCTCGGCTGGACGACGGAGGTTATTCCTTTTCGCGTTACCTCTTTCGAGGTCGTGGCGGTTCCAGTTGAGAGCGCAATTCCTTAAACCGTATTATCCATTTCCCATTCCCTAAACCTTTCACAACCCCTTTGTTGTGTCCCTGATTTAATATAGCTCAACTCCCACTTCTGTCTAACGGAGCAATGAGATTTTTCCATTTAAAAGCTGTTGGCAGACAGCGGCGTTCCTTTCACACTCCATCGCATGAAACGCTGGTTGTCATTCACACAAATTCTTTGTCTTACCGCAGTCGTTTTCACTCTCCCGGCTGCCGAACCTGTAGCCGATAAAAAACCTGAACCACCTGCGGTGGCCGAGTGGCCGGGTATCGAAAACTTTCCGGGCAAAGGCGGGATTGCGAACGCCGATTGGTTCCACGCTGCATGGGCATCTCGCCGTACGCATTTCTGGGAACAACGCAACAACGACAAACATGCGATTATTTTTCTCGGCGATTCCATCACGCAAGGCTGGGGTAGTCTCGAAAGGGATTTTCCAAATTACAAAGTCGCCAACCGCGGCATCGGCGGCGACACGACCCGTGGAATTTGGTATCGACTCAACGAAGATGTCCTCGATACAGAACCCGAAGCCGTGGTCCTGCTCATCGGCACGAATGATATCGGACTCGACACGACGCCGGAACAAACGGCCGAGAACTTAAAAACGGTTTTGGCCCTGCTTAAAAAGCACAATCCAAAGATGCCGGTGATCATCTGCAAAACGATGCCCAGCTCGGGCAAAATGAAACGCCCGGCGGACAAGCTCCAGAAATTTAATGCTCTCGTGGACGACTTGATCAAAGGGGATAAACAATTCATTCGTTGCGATACATGGAGCATTTTCGCCGACGAAAAAGGCGACGCGAAGCTGGAAGAATTTCCCGACTTGCTCCATCCAAATGCAGCCGGTTACGCGAAGTGGAAGGCCGCCCTCGATCCGATTTTCGCCAAGCTGAACGTTGCGGTCAAAAAGCCGTAGTTAAAGAATATCAGATCGTCAATGCCCAGGATTGATGACAACCGTTCGCGACAGAATATGAGTGATGATGCTTTTGAAGCAAAGGCACGCGCAGTGGGGTTCGGTGTGTGCGGCAGACAAGTCGCGTGCCTGGTCACATTCACGCCCGTGCTTGTAGCAGGAATCGTTGCTGTTCTGATCTCAGACGAGCATCGCATTGCCTCCGCTTGCCTGGGCGCTTGCACTGCTGTGGGCGGGATACTGTGGTGGCGATTCATGCTTCCGATCAGCAAAGCGTCAGAGAATATTAAATGTCCCGCGTGCGGCGGACGCGCACAACTGGAGTCTGTCAGCACGGGGACTGATCTGGTCTGTTCTCAATGTGGACGTCGCGCGAATACTACGTTAAGTGATTGAAATCGATGCTACCAACTCTACGGCGACTGCGCCTCTTGAAGATACTTCTCGTCAGTCAACGTTTTTAGAAACGCTACCAACGCCGCTTTGTCTTCCGCCGATAATCCCAGACCGCCCGTGGGATGTTTGGCGATGTTCGGATCCAGCGTCGGACTACGCTTCACGCCCGTGCTGTAGTGTTCAATGACTTGCTCCAGGTTTGTGAACCGTCCGTCGTGCATGTAAGGCGCAGTGAGAGCGACATTACGTAAACTGGGCGTGGAGAACTTGCCACGATCCGATTCTCGCTGCGTGATTTTGAAACGACCGGTGTCGAGATCGTGCACTGAGTCGAGGCCGTTGTTGTGAAATTGATGATCGCTGAACAGCGGCCCGCCGTGACAATGAAAACAATCTGCCCCCAGGAAGCCAGTGCGCGGATCATTCTCCGTCATGAACAACTCAAAGCCGCGTTGCTCATTGGTGCTCAGCGTTCCCTCGCCACGAATCACGCGATCGAACTTTGACTCATAGGACGTAAGAGTCAGAACGAACTGCTCAAGCGCCAGTCCGATTTTTTCGGGCGTGATTTCCGACGAACCGAATGCCGTTCTGAATAGCTCCGGATATTCTTTCGACGCTTTAAGTGCGACCACGATATTGGTGAGGTTCGCATCCATCTCCGTGTGATCCTGAATTGGCATGAGCGCCTGGGCTCGCAACGACGGCGCGCGGCCATCCCAGAAAAAGGAACTCTTCCACGCCATATTAAATAGCGGCATCGCCTGACGTTTCCCCACCTGTTCACCGACGCCAATGCTGAAACGGCGCGGATCAGAAAACGCGCTCGAAACGTTGTGGCACGACGCACAGGAGAGCGAACCGTCACGGGAAAGCGCGGTCTCGTCAAAGAGCCGTTTTCCCAGCGCCACGCGTTCGGCAATGAGTGGATTGTCCCGTGGAAGATCAGGCACAGGAAAAGTGCTGCTCATCTTAAACGGATAGACCGTCCATTTCTCCGGCAACAAAGGAATGGCGTGCTCTGCGGCGGAGGTTGCCTGAGCTGTCAACGGGGCGACGTCACGAACACGAAAAGCGCCCGATAGATTCGTAGCGAGCGCTGCGGCAATCGGATCCCCATCGCGCGAGTGAGTGGACGGTCCATCTTTGGCAAATGAAAACGGGCGCGGGGTGTTGAGCAGCGTCGCAATGTCCAAATCCAAATGGACAACACCATCGCGCCTCAGGTCCAGCTGCAGCGGGAGCGTGACGTGCGTGTAATTCGTATCGCGTGCGAAGTGATAAGAGTAGCCGGTGAACTCCTTGTTCGTGGAGCGGCAGTAGAGTCCTTCCAGCGCAAGGAAGATGTAACCGCCCTGCCAATTCCAATGCAGACCGTTGAGATTGGGATTGAGTGGATGATCGGGAGGAAGCTTCGCAGGATCCGCGTGATTCATTACTGGGTCGACGCCGACGGAATAGCGAACGGCGCGATATATGCCGCTGCGCGTATGTTCGAGCCGAATGCTCGTGCGATTTTGCCGCGCATCCATCCAGGCAAATTGTCCGGGCAACTCTTCCCAGCTGCCATCGTCTCGTTGCAGCGCGAAACCGCTGAGCAGATAACTCAACCGCATGACCGAGAGTGTTTCTCCCGCCGCATTCTTATAACGCAAGGAATCAAGCTCGATCGGTTCGCCGTTAAAAGTGTGACGCACTGCAATTTCCAGCGAAGCCCCACCCTGCCCAAGAACGCTGCTGACCAGGCCAAAGCCCGTCAGCAGAAACAGAAGAACTACATGAAACCGAACAAATCGCACGGACCAAGAGTATGTCAGAACCCATCTGGATCAGAAGCTCATAAACACGTTGCGGACGAGCGATGGCGCATCTTGAACACTGCCACCCTCTTTGTCTGTTTGGACTCCGCCGCGTGAGGGCACGCGGCCTACACCACCTTTGTAGGCCGACTGCCCTCAGTCGGCGGGGGTTACTATCGAGATGCACTCGACGGGTGACTAGCGCTTACTTCTTGAGTTTGGCTTCTTTGTTTCGCTGCGACTGCTCCCACTCTTCGCCCAGGGCCTGAAGTTCATCGAATTCGATAATCGCCTTGACGGCCAGCGGCGGATCCAGCGGAAACAATTTGCCTTCTTTGGGCAGGAATTGTTGCCCCGGAGTAATGATGGTCACTCCGGTTTCACCAATGACTTTGAGAGGAATATCCGAATTCTTATCTGTCACATGCGTGCCGTCGGCGGTGATGATGTATCTCCCTTTTTCTCCGCCGCCTTCCACTATGGAACGGCCGGCGGCATTGCGGATCTCAAGCGTGCTGCCCGCCACAAAAGAACGGACCACGGTGAAAATCCTGCCCTTTCTAAGATCAAGCAAAGTGTGCATCACGGGCGCGCCATTCTTCGGAGTGTCCCGCGTCATCTTCTCGAGCTTGATTTCAGTCTCTTCCTGCAGACGCGCCGTGATGCCGATGCGACGGAAGAAAAGAGTGATCCGGGAATCCGCGCTCGTGCGAAGGATAGCGCCTTCTTTGACGACGTGATCCCAATTGTTTTTGATGTCGCTGCTATTGGCATTTGGCAGAACCTGGGTGCTGGAAGAGAAATTCTCCAACTGCGTGAAAGTGACGCCGTCTTCGGAATACTCACACTTTCCGCGCACCGACATCACGATCGCTTGCGGTTCAGTGGTAGATTCGGCGACGCGAATGTTCACCGACGCCGGTTGCGGTGTTAAAGGTTGTGCGGTAACGGAAGCAGGCGTGATCATCTGCAGCAAACCGATTCCCAGAATCAAAGGGATAATTGATTTGCGAGTAACGCGGTAAAAGAACGAGGCTGATTCTGCGAGGCGTAATTTCGGTGGCAACTGCTTTGGATTATTCACGTCCTGAGAATAGGGCGGAAATGAAATTGGAAGTATGGGGTGTTACCCTCTAGGGCAAGGCCATTAGTAGCCGTCGCTTCTCTGTCAGGACTCGATAACCCAGCGCTTCGCTTTCATCTCAAAGCGTGGCAGCGCACCAGCGTTGACGATCTCCACCGGAACGCGCAACGCAAAGGCGTGAGAAAACATCTTCCCCAATTTGTCGCTCAGCTGTTTCGGTTCAGAGCAATCAGACGCGGGCTCGATCACGACTTTAATTTCCGGCAGCGCGTGGGCGTGGGAGATGTGCATGCGAAATTCAGCGATGCCGCCGCAGGAGCGGATGATTTCTTCCACGGCGCTCGGGTAAATATTCACCCCGCGCACGATCACCATGTCATCGGCGCGCCCGAGAATCCCGCCGTCCAACGCCATATCAACGCAACCGCAAACGCATGCTGTTTGTTTCTTTTGTTTGACGAGATCGCCGGTGCGATAGCGTAGCAGCGGCGAACCAATGCGGCCGAGCGTCGTCAGGACCAGTTCGCCCACGTCGCCAGGTTGCACCGGTTTACCATTGGTCGGTTCAACAATCTCGGCGAGGTAAGCCGATTCAATGACGTGAAGAATCCCTGGTTGCGCCGGACATTCGTAAGTGACGGGACCGGTTTCGGTCATGCCGTGATGATCGAACACCCGCGCGCCGTTCCACAGTTTTGAAATGGCGTCACGAGTCGCGGGAATACTGCCCCCGGCTTCGCCCGCGACGATGATCGTCTTGATTTTGGATTGCGCTAGATTAGTCCCCTGTTGTGCAGCGACCTCACCGAGTCTCAACGCATACGTCGGCGTGCAACAGAGAATCGAAGCGCCATTATCGAGGATGCCGCGCAACCGGGCTTCGCTACTTAAGCCACCGCCGGGAATGCAAAGGCACCCAAGTTTCTGCGCGGCTTCGAAGGCGAGCCAAAATCCGATGAACGGCCCAAACGAGAAGGCGAAGTAAACCCGCTCGTCACTCTTCACTCCGGCGGCGAGAAAAATGGTCCGCCAGCTTTCGACCATCCAGTTCCAGTTCTCCGGCGTGTCGAGCCACCGCAACGGTTGACCTCGCGTCCCGCTCGTTTGATGCAGGCGCGTGTAATGGTCCTGCGGAAAAGTGAGGTTCGTTCCGTAAGGCGGCTGCGCGAGTTGATCCTCGACGAGTTCCTGTTTTGTCGTGAACGGAAAGCGGGTCGTGAAATCTTCCAGGCTGCGGATTTCGCAGGAACCGAGCGGAGAAAACTTTTGCGAATAAAAGCGATTTGTCGGCACGAGGGCCGAGACTAATCGCCGCAATTGCGCGAGCTGAGAGGAACCGATTTCTTCCCGCGTGGCAAAAGCGTTTGCCATTGGTTTACTTCGCCGGGTTCGCTGAAGCCTGGGTCACAGCGGCGGGCGCCTTCGGCGGTGGCGGTTTGAAATAGGTCACCATGAAACCTCCGAGAGCGGCGAGGAGAATACCGACATAAAACTGTGGCTTGATCGTGCCGACGCCGCCTTCGGGTGGATGAAGGATAATATTCACGACGGCGTTCACGACCGGTGCGCCGGCGAAAACGATCGACATGACTACCCCGGGCTTGCCGCCGTTACCAAACGCGAGCAGAACACAAAAGGCGCCAATCGCTCCCACGATGCCAGCGAGCAAAGACCATCCCATACCTGCAGCGGGATACTTCCAATCCGCGCCACGCATCATCAGCATGGCCAGCGGCGCCAGGACGGCGGTCAAGAAATACGCCAGACCGACGAACAGGAAAGATTTGTAGAGCGCATTGGTTTTGTCGGCCATCGCGACCTGGCCGGTATGCAGAAAGATTCCGTAAAGTCCCCAGGAGAGGACGGTCATTAAAGCGAAAATCAACCAGTTCATAGTTTTATAAACGAACGCGAGCCGACATTAATTCACACACTTCTTTACAGCAATTGCTTTGTCGGCGATTTTTTTGCCGTGAGATTTTGTTCATTCCTTTTGCTTTTGCTCCTCGTGGGCTGCGCGACCAGCACGATCGAATCGCGTCGAAAGGAAAAGACCGCCACTTACGAGACGCTTTCGCCGGAACTCAAAACTCTCGTCGACAAAGGGCAGCTTAAAATCGGCATGCCGGCCGACGCGGTTTACATCAGTTGGGGAGCGCCGTCGCAAGTCTCGCAGGCGGAAGACGCAGCGGGACCGACGACCACCTGGCTTTATCAAGGCTCTTATCTCGATGAAACCCGCTTTTGGAATTACCGCGAAGTTCAACTCCGCGACGGAACCTTTCTCGAGCATTACCTGGATACGGATTACTCGCCCCGTAGTTTCGTGCGCGCGGAAATCACCTTTGTAAATGGCGTCGTGAAAAACTGGCGCACCTTCTCGAGTCCTCGTTAATCCTTTTCTCGTAGGAGGCGAGGTAACGAGACTCAAATCTCTCCCCATTCCACCCAAAACCTTGGAATCAAACAGGTTCCCGAGAGCGGACAAACACTTTCTGAGCTCGGAAACTCTTTTCCCGAAGCCGTAAAACACTTTCCGAGCTCGAAATCACTTTCCCCGAAGCTGTAAAACACTTTCTGAGCTCAGAATCACTTTTCCCGAACCTGCAAAACACTTTCCTAGCTCGGAATCGCTTTTCCCGAAGCCGTAAAACACTTTCCGAGCCGAAATCACTTTTCCCGAAGCCGTAAAACACTTTCTGAGCTCGGAATCGCTTTTCCCGAAGCTGTAAAACACTTTCTGAGCTCGGAAACTCTTTTCCCGAAGCTGTAAAACGCTTTCTGGGCTCGGAAACTGTTTTCCCGAGAGGTTGCAAGTGGATTGGAATTACATTCCGGCACCTTTCAGGACGAATCCGTTTTGAGTCGCGGTTCCAGAGACTTTGTCCCTCGCTACCCTCCGACTGTCGCCCGCGACGCAGCGCAACGGCCGATACTCCGTTTTCTATTCCCCAAAGTTGCGCGCGATCTCCCTGCCACGAACAGTGCCAAAATACGCAGGAATCAATCTCTTTCCAAAACTCTTCCTTGACAGTGCACGCCTAAATCCAGTGTCATTCACAGCCATAATCACTGTCTCCCACATGTTCATCGATTTAGTTCAGGATCAGTCGTCATTACTTTCATGAGCGATAAAAAAATTAATATAGCAATTGTGGGCCTCGGGTTCGGGGCGGAGTTCATTCCCATTTACCAACGGCATCCGCATACTAATATGTACGCCATCTGCCAGCGGAACCCGGAAAAGCTCAAAGCGATCGGCGAAGCCTTTGATATTGAAGCCCGTTACGAAGATTATCGTGAACTACTCAAGGATCCGAATGTTCACGCCGTTCACATCAATTCGCCCATTCCCGATCACGCCTGGATGTCGATTGAAGCGTTGAAGGCCGGCAAACATGTCGCCTGCACCGTTCCCATGGCGACCAGCATCGAGGATTGCAAGAAAATCGTCGATCTCGTCAAGAAAACCGGCCTGCGCTACATGATGATGGAAACCGTCGTGTATGCCCGCGAATATCTTTACATGAAAGAGCTGCTGGACGGCGGCAAGCTCGGCAAATTGCAGTTCGTTCAGGCGAGTCATCAGCAGGATATGGATGGCTGGCCGAATTATTGGCCCGGCCTTCCGCCGATGTGGTATGCGACCCATTGCGTCGGTCCGGTCGCTGGTTTGATTGGCAAATCTGCGGAGTACGTTTCCTGTTTCGGCAGCGGCACGATTCGCAAAGAACTCGCCAAGAAATACGGCAGCCCGTTTGCCGTCGAAACCGCGCACATCAAATTTAAAGATACCGACGTGAATGCCCGGATCATTCGCTCCCTCTTCGACACTGCCCGCCAGTATCGCGAGAGCATCGACGTCTACGGAACCAAAGCTTCCGTTGAATGGCCACTGGTCGAGCACGAACCGCTGATCATGCACACGGCGAAACTGCCGGAGCAAAAAATCCCCAAAGCCGTCAAGGCCCCGGATTACGCCAAGCGTTTACCCAAAGCGATTCAGCCATTCACCACGAAAGGTGTTTACGACATCGGCAAGAAAACGCACCTCAGCTTTACGCAAGGAGCCGGTCACGGTGGATCACATCCGCACCTGGCCAACGAATTTGTGAATGCATTGATCGAAGGTCGTGAGACATTCCCGAATGCCAAACAATCGGCAAACTGGACCTGTGTGGGTCTGTGTGCGCACCAATCGGCCCTCAAAGGCGGCGCGATTGTGAAACTTCCTGCTTTTTCGCTCTAAAACCTGCAAACAAAACGAACTATAAAACAATACTATGACAAAAGTTGATAACACTCCGATTGCGCCAAATGCGCATCGATTATTGTGGGCAGGCTTCATGGCCATTCTGGCTGCGGGCGTCGGATTCGCCCTTCGCGGCGGCATCTTTGATAACTGGGGCAAAGAATACGGCTTCACTGGAAGTCAATTGGGTGCCATTGGCGGCGCTGGTTTTAACGGCTTCTGCTTCGGCATCATCATTGGCGGTGTGATTGTGGACAAGATCGGCTACGGCAAACTGGTCGTCGCTGCCTTCGCGTTGCACATCCTGTCGGCTGTCGTGACCTGCATGGCGACTCCTTCGAATGCCTACAACATGCTCTACGCGGGCATGTTTATCTTCGCGTTCGCAAACGGAACACTGGAAGCCGTGGCCAATCCGCTGGTTGCCACTGTGTTTCCGAATAACCGCACGCATTACCTGAACATTCTGCACGCGAGCTGGCCGGCCGGTCTCGTCCTGGGTTCCGTCCTCGGTTGGGTGCTGGATGACAAAATGAATATCCCCTGGAAGATTCAATTGCTCATTTATCTCATCCCGACCGTTGCTTACGGCATCATGTTCATGGGACAAAAATTCCCGAAATCGGAAGCCTCCGAAAAAGGCATGAAGCTCGGCGAAATGTTCAAGGATGTCGGCGTGCTAGGCGCTCTCGTGGCCTGCGCTCTCGTGGCTCTCTTCTTTGGTTCATTCCTGCAATTGTTCGGTATCGGTGCGGATACAGCGAAGGTGGCTGGCTATGTCATTGGCGGTATTCTCGTGATTGCCGTCGGAGTGATAACAAGGTTCTCGATGGGCTCCGTTTTGTTGTTTGTCTTGTTCATCACGCATGCGCTCGTCGGCGCTGTTGAACTGGGCACGGACGGCTGGATTCAAAACATCACCGGTAACCTCTTCACCTCGTCGGAAGGCAAATACCTGTTCATGTGGACGTCAGCCATCATGTTCGGTTTGCGTTTCTGCGCTAACTTCATCGAGAAACGCCTGGGCGTCTCGCCGATTGGATTGTTAGTCATCTGCGCGAGCCTGGCCTGTCTCGGATTGAATCTCGCCAGCGGGATGACCTCCTTTACGGTCGCTCTACTTGCGCTGGCGGTTTATGCGATTGGTAAAACATTCTTCTGGCCGACGATGTTGGCAGTGGCTTCGGATCGTTTCCCGCGCACGGGTGCGATTGCCATCAGCATCATGGGCGGTATCGGAATGTTATCGGCCGGTATGATCGGTGGACCTGGCCTCGGCTACGCGAAAGATCGTTTCGCTGGCGAAGAGCTGAACAAGACTGCTCCGGCCATTTACGCAGAATACAAAGCGGAAAAGCCGAGCACATTCCTGAATATCGATGCCACTTCCACATACGGTCTGGACGGCAAGAAGCTGGGAGAAGCCAAGGACGCGAAGGAACGTACCGCCGCCCAGAAGACGGTCGTAGCCGCCGATCAACAAGGCGATCGCAGAACGCTCAAAGCCGATGCGTTCATTCCGTTGACGATGGCGGGAATCTATTTACTGATTCTCCTCTATTTCAAATCGATTGGTGGTTACAAAACCGTTCACATTGAAGGGACCACTGCCGCAAAGACAGGCTCCGAGAAAGTGGCGGCGTAATCAACCTGTAGAATTCACAAATGCGGCCTTCGGGCCGCCTTTTTTATTTGGACGGATGTTGTCCCGGGTTCGGAGTCCCGGCTTCAGCCGGTAGAACGCTCGCAACTCAACGATCTCGATAATTCTCACACGAGACTGACTCTCACCACGCTTCGCCGGCTAAAGCCGGGACTCCGAACCAGGATCGGTCTTTTGCCCCTACCAATTTCCCTGATAAATAATTGAGCACTTGCCCTAGCGGAATGTCGAAGATGGATTAAAATACCCCCGACCATGACAGTTTTGCAGAAGCGCTTCTCAAGGAGAAAATTTTTCGGTGGCCTCGGTGCCTTCGGTGTTACCACACTTTCTTACGCCAATATTGAATCCGACTGGCTCGACGTTGGACGTTACGAACTAGCAGTCGGCAAAGGCAAAGTTCGCGCGCCGCTGAAGATTTTACATTTATCCGATCTTCACGCGTCGCACTTCGTTTCGTTTGAATTTATTCAACACGCAATCGAACTCGGTTTGAAACAAAAGCCGGATATCGTTTGCCTCACGGGCGATTACGTCACCCGCAAATGCAGTCAGATGGATCGCTACGCCGAAGTGTTGTCGCTGCTGCCAAAAGCGGCGCCGACCTATGCAACGCTGGGCAACCACGATGGCGGATGGTACACGCGGGGTCGCGTCCACGGCTACGACACAACGAGCGACATCAAATCCTTGTTGGAAAGAAGCAACATCGAGCTGCTCGATAATCACTCGACCAAACTAAAGGTCCGCGATTGGAATTTGAATATGGTCGGGGTCGGCGATTTTTGGGCCCGAGATTTTGAGCCAGCGAAGGCTTACAAAAACCATGGCAGCCAGGACGACACGACCGTCATGCTCTCGCACAATCCCGACACGAAAGATGCGTTACAGAAATATCCCTGGGACGTGATGTTGAGCGGCCACACCCACGGTGGTCAGGTAACGATTCCCCTGCTCGGAACTCCGATTGCGCCCGTGAAAGATCGGCGCTTCATCAAAGGCCTGCATCGCTGGGACAATCGCTGGGTGTATGTGACGCGTGGTGTAGGAAATCTCTACGGCATCCGCGTGAACTGCCGTCCGGAAGTGAGCTTGCTGACGTTGGTTTGATCCGTCGTTGGTTTAAGCCTTCAACAATCTTTTCTTCGCCAACCAGTTATTCAACTGATCCAGAACCACCGCGACAATGACGACCGCGCCGATGATGATCTGGCTGTAGTTCTGGTCGATACCGAGAATAACGATGCCGCTGGAAATGATTTGAATCACCAGTGCGCCGAGGAGTGCGCCGATCGCCGATCCTTTTCCGCCGGATAAACTCGCTCCACCCACGACCGCCGCCGCAATGACGTTGAGTTCGTAGCCTTGTCCATCGCCGGAGGTCGCGGCGCCGTAGTAACCCAGGGAAAGCAACGCCGCAATTCCGGCCGCGAGTCCCGAAAAAATGAACACGCTTAACTTCACGCGTTCGACACGGATCCCACTGTAACGACTGGCCAGTTCGTTTCCACCCACCGCGTAGATGCGTCGGCCAAACACCAGGCGCGACAGGTAAACCGCACCAACGATCGCGACGAGCACCATGACAATGAGCGGCACGATGCTGAGTCCGTTGCCAACCTCCCAACGCACGATGTCCCGAAACGGTTCAGGAAAGCCGCCGATGGATTGACCTTTCGTGGCAACGAACGCCACCCCGCGAAAGATGGCCATCGTTCCGAGCGTGATGATGAAGGGATGAACTTTGAGAGCGACTACCATGGTGCCGTTCGCCAGTCCGCAGAGCGTGGCCACGCCAAGACACGCGAAAATCCCGAGGAGTATTTCCGGAGTTGTCGAAGTGGCGTGACCTGCTTCCGGTCCGAACCGGTGAAACACCATTGCGCCCAAAACCGATGCGAGCGCATAGATGGCACCGACCGATAAATCAATTCCGCCGGAGATAATCACGAACGTCATCCCGACGGCCATAATCGCCGTGAAGCTGGTGTCTTTGGCGAGTTGGGCCAGATTGCGGGCGTTAAGAAATTTATTCTTCTCCACCGTCACTCGCTCCGTTTCACCGACCGTGTTTTTCTTAAACTCCGCTTGCGGAACTTTGCCGCCAAAAATCGTGAGGAGCAATCCGAGGACAAAAATGACAACGAGCAATCCACCCTCCTGCAGACGCAAGGCGGCGCTGAACGGATTTTTGGGCGAACGCATCTGCGCGAGAATCTAGCAGCCCGCTGGACATACGGAATTCTTTTTGTCGACGGCTCGCGCAAAGAATTTCGTTACAACTTTTTTACAATTCTTTTACGGCGCGATGACAACACGCCGGCTCGGTTGAGCGACATTATACCCATGAACACGACCATGATTTCATCTGCCTGGAAGAATTCTAAGAACCGTTTCCTTTCGACAACTCTCCTCGTTGCGATTTGCGGAGCCGCCACGGCGCTCTATTTAACAGCAGCGCCCAAGGACGACACGGGATTTGTCGCGCATGAGTGGGGCACCTTCACTTCGCTTCAAGGCGGGGACGGACAACCGCTGCAATGGCTTCCGAATGAAACGGCCGAGCTGCCCAAATTTGTTTATGACTGGCAAAAGCCGGGGAATGACCGGGTGTCGACCTTCGGCAGCGGGATCAAGAGCATGTTCATGGCTCGGCAACGGATGGAGACGCCGGTGATCTACTTCTACGCCAACAAAACGCAGGACGTGGATGTCACGGTAAAGTTCCCACGCGGACACATCACCGAATGGTTTCCGCAAGCCCGCACGATTGGGCCATCGAGAAAGGCGAATGATCTACCGATAGCCTCCATGATTGCTCGCCCTGCTGCGGCAACACACGTCGCTCTGAGCATGCAACCCGGTATTCAAACGAGCCGAAATACCAATGATGCTGTTTCAGACAGTCTTATCCGCTGGACTGCCGAAATCATTCCGTCCTTCAAGAAAGGTGTCGCGGAGCTCATGCCGTTTGAAAAATCGAGTAGTCACTATTTTGCCGCTCGCGAAACCGATGCAGCGTTCGTTCGCGTCAGTGCGAGCAATTCTGCAGAGGTCGAGAAATTCCTTTTCTATCGTGGCGTCGGAAATTTCACCACTCCCCTGAAAGTAACCGCCACCAACGACGCCGTGACGATCGCCAATACCGGCAAGGAACCGTTGCGGCATCTCTTCCTCCTGAAGGTCCATGAGGGCGCGGGGAAATTCATCTACGTCGATAAACTGGAAGCGCACGAACAGAAATCGATCTCCATCGATAATCAAAGTGAGATGTCGCCGATCGGAAAAATCTCCAGCTCCATCGCCGCAAAGATGGAGAAGTCCCTGGAAAGCGAACACCTGTATCAACGCGAAGCGGCGGCGATGGTGAAGACCTGGGACAAATCGTGGTTCGAAGAAGAAGGCCTGCGCGTGTTCTACGTTTTGCCGCGCAACTGGACCGATCAAACGCTGCCGCTTGCCCTGCAACCCGCACCTCGTGATCTCGTCCGTGTGATGGTAGGACGTGCGGAAATTATTTCCCCGTCGCTTGAGAAACAACTCGTTCAACAACTCACGAAGGCCAAACAAGGTGACACCGCCGCGCGCAAAGAAGCGCACGACAGCTTGAAACGCTACGGACGTTTTGCCGATCCGATCTTCTATCATGCCGCAGGAAAAATAAGCACGAACGTTGCCGGAATGAATTTGAGCAAATTGCATCTGCAAAAGTTGCC
>JAQGOU010000049.1 GCA_028293445.1 Verrucomicrobiales bacterium
GTTGAACGAACCACCCGGCAAATCACCCAGCCCGACCATGCCCGTCGCCGCCGTCCAGCGGAAGGCTTCATTCCCGTTCGAGGAGGTGCTTTCACCGGCAATCACCGAGCCGTCGGCAGAAATTCCCCACGCGCGGCTGTTAAAAACTCCACCGACCAGATCACCCATCGGAGTCATGCCGTTGGTCGGGGTCCAAATGAAAGCTTCTTCACGCGTGCCTGATAATGTTGAAACACCTTCGCCGCCGACGACGCTTCCATTGGACGAGACGGCGTTGGCAATGCTGAAAAAGCTGCCGCCGGGCAAATCACCCAGGCCAACCATGCCGGTTGCTTGTGTCCAGCGAAATGCTTCAGAGCCGTTACTTGAAGAGCTTTGACCGACGACCGTCGAACCGTCCGCTGAAATGGCATCAGCAAAACTGGTGAAAGTGCCACCCGACAAATCACCGGAGCGCGACCATTCCGTTTGTCGCCGTCCAACGAAAAGCTTCGTAGCTGCTCGTACCTGAGGCGGTTGAGGACGCATATCCCGCTACAACTTTGCCGTCGGCGGATACGCCCGTTGCTACGCTGAAGAAGTTTCCACCGGGAAGATCGCCGAGAGGTTGAAAGCTCGCGCCTGACAGTTTCAAACCGAGCAACAAGTTCGCGGCCAAGATTCCAATTCCTGAAGTTTTCATTTTTTCGGATAGTTAATGTTATTTCTTCAATCGATAGAACCGGCTGCTTTCCGAGGCGGCATTGGTGACTGTGAATTGCGTGCCGACAGCCGAATCAGTCCAATCCACGGGTGGAGTCAAGTCCGTCGCAGATTGCAACGTGAACCCTTCCGCATTCGTGGGCCAGGAAAGGACGACCTCTGCGTCGGAGCGGACAATGGAAAGGCGTGGAAAAAGAAAGTTTAACCCGGTGAAGACATAAGCGGCCCCGGAGACGCTTGAACTGTTATTACTCTGGTCGCCGTTCACGCCTGTGGCATTGCTGCTTTCGTTTGGTGCGCCGATCACAACCGTATCGCTCGATAAACCGATTGAGTTGCCGAAGCTGTCATTCACATCCGGATTTGAAGCTTTAAGGTAGGCTTGCTGGCTCCAGTTTGTTCCGCTCCGCACGAAAACGTAGGCCGCGCCGGAGGCGGAGAGGCTGTTGTCGTTTTCATTTCCATTGACGCCATTGGCGTTGCTCGACTCAGAAACAGCCGCGATCGCCAACGTGTCGCCCGTTACTGCGATTGAGTAACCAAAACGATCATTGGCTCCCGCGTTGGAAGCTTTGAGGTAAGCTTGCTGGCTCCAGTTCGTCCCAATGCGAGTGAAGACGTAAACGGCGCCGGAATTCGCCGCGTTGTTGTTAGCTTGATTCCCATTCACTCCGACGCCATCACTGTCTTCTTCATTTGCTGCAACTGCGACGGTATCGCCGGAGACGGCCACAGGAAAACCGAAGTGATCGCCCGCGCCTGGGTTGGAGGCTTTGAGATAAGCCTGCTGACTCCAGTTCGTTCCGCTACGCACAAAAATGTAGGCCGCGCCGGAACTGCCGACGCTGTTGTCAGCTTGGTTTCCATTCACGCCGGGAGCGGCGCTGGATTCGGCATTGGCGCCGACCACGATTGTGTCGCCCGAGATGGCGACGCGGTTTCCAAACAGGTCGCTTGCTCCGGTGTTGGAAGCTTTGAGATAGGCTTGTTGGGTCCAATTGGATCCATTGCGCACAAACACGTAGGCGGCACCTGCGAATGAGAGGCTGTTATTGCTCTGGTCGCCATTCACTCCAGTCGCGTTGCTGGCTTCCAGCGCAGCTCCGACCACAATGGTGTCGCCAGATATCGCCACCGAAATCCCGAAGAAATCGCTACCCCCGGTATTCGACGCCTTAAGATAAGTTTGCTGCGTCCAGTTGGTTCCGTTGCGCACAAATACGTAGGCGACGCCGGCGCTCGCGGCGCTGTTGTTGCTTTGATCACCGTTCACGCCCGTGGCATTGCTGTCTTCAGCGTGCGCGCCAATGACAATTGTATCGCCCGAAATCGCCACCGTTTCGGCGAAGTGATCACCAGCGCCAGTGTTGGACGCTTTGAGATAGGCTTGCTGCACCCAATTCGTTCCATTGCGCACGTAGACGTAAGCCGCACCGGCATCGGCCGCGCTGTTGTCGCCCTGATTGTTGTTCACCCAAGTCGCGTTGCTCGCCTCCCGATCCGCTCCAACCACGACCGTGTCACCGGAAATCGCCACCACATTGCCGAAGATATCACCCGCTCCGGCATTGGAGGCTTTCAGATAAGCTTGCTGCGAAATGGGGATAGCAGACGCTGGCGAGGCAAAGATGGCCAACGCCAAGGGTAAACTCAGGACGAAAATTTCTGTGACGCGCAGTTTCATTTGGAGTTTCCCGGTCCTGGAAATGAATCGAAGACCTTTGCATCTGCGGGCACGTCATGTATGAAGTCCTCTTTCGTGAAAGCCCAGTTCACGGAAATATTCTCGTGGGTTTGTGTGACAAAATTGGTGTAGGAAACCCGACTTCCGGTCACGGCCGAAATTAAATGCAGCTTGTGGACGAGAAAATCCTTTTTGCCAATCCATAGAGTCAGTTTGCATGGTGGCGAGCCGGTGATGCGCGGCGAACCAGAAAACGTGTAGCAATCGATGCTTCCCACTTTTTCATCCTTCTCTCGCGCCAGGTCAGCGCTGGCCATCATGGCCCGCAAAGGGT
Organism: Verrucomicrobiales bacterium; assembly: GCA_028293445.1. Lineage (GTDB taxonomy): Bacteria > Verrucomicrobiota > Verrucomicrobiia > Limisphaerales > JACDHS01 > CBHWET01. Next base: position 2,721 of record JAQGOU010000049.1, read on the forward strand.
TTGTTTCAGTTTTCTCAAAGAACGCGGAAGGAACGACACATAGTGGAACCGTATAAAGCAGATCACTGCCGATTTTTGCGTCATTCGTCCTGTAAAAACTGCTGTTCAGCATCATCCAATAATTCCCATCGCCCACGGACCACAATGCGAACCAGTCCGGTCGCGACAATTCTTCGATGCGATAAAGATTGGGGCGTGCCAGCTTTGTGGTGTTCGTGCTGCTGGATTTTCCGCCGCGACCTTTCGATGTAGCTGGCAATGCCGTTTCCACGGTCGTCGTCGCCGTCTCGCTGTAACTCGAAAGCGAAGCGTATTTCTTCTCAACTTGCTGGAGAATCTGCGGCACGCTCGGGTCGTGATTCGAAACTGCGACCGTAACGGCTCCTGCTGCCAACAACACGGCCACACCGATGCTGAACCCGATTTTCAATTTCGCCCACTTCATCATCGTCAGAGTGGCTTTCACAGCGCTCAAAGTTGATGAAGTCAGAGCGGAACCATTGAGGGCCGCGCCCACGACTGAAGGCGTCAGCCCAACAGGGGCAGCCTGAACGGAGTTGGCGGAAATCGTCGCAACCAGAACCGCAGCGGAAAAGGCGACGCCACGCCTGGTGAAGAATTGCCGGAGCTTCTCCACGGCACGATTCACCCGTTGAAAAGCTGCATCTTCACTGGTGCCCAAAGCATCACCAACATCCTGCAGCGTTTTCCCTTCATAAAAGCGGAGCATAACCGCTCGACGGTCTTTCTCCTTCAGACCGGCGACTGCGGTATCGAGCAGTGGAGAAATTTCTGCCCACGCAGCGGATTCCGATTCATGGGAAAGGGATTGCATATAAACCTCCTGTTCGCGATGGGTGCGCCGAATTTCGCTTCTCATGAAGTTCGCCGCCGTCAACCGGGAGGTTTCAAACAACCAACTGGACAGCGATTCGAGGTGACGCAGCCCGTGAGCCTTTTTGGCGAGAATAATCCAGACGGCCTGCGTGACTTCTTCGGCCTGGTGGGGAGAGTCCACATGGCGCAAGGCCACGGAATAAACGAGGTTAACGTATCGAGCGACCAACGTGGCAAACGCTTCTTCGGAATGGTTTTCGGCGAATTGCCGCAGCAAGTTCTTATCGCTGTTCTCCTGCATTCACTAATAAGTGTGCACCGTCCGGAAAAACCAACACTTTTGTTTCGTCCGCGCACTCAACCAGAAAGCTCACGTGATTTGGTGTTAAGCGGCAGAATTCTCTCCCACTTCAGAACAGGCTCCTGGCCCCTATGGCTTGAAACATCAGGAGCTTTTTGCCCAAGTCACTGAAAATCAACCTCCTGCAAAAGGTACAACGCGTTGTACCTCAAAAAATCTGCGCCGGGAAACTCGGGTACAAGCTTTGTACGCTAGTTTCCCGGAGCGCCGGGGCGGGGAAGTGGCGTTGTACGCGGAATTTCCGTTCCGGGAAATCGAGGTACAACGGCAAATGTGGTCAAATCTAGCCAGAAAAGAGGGTACAACGCGTGACATGGTGCCCGGACGCGACGGAAAATCGGGGTACAACGCGTTGTACCCTCTTTTCTGGAACGTTTTATTACCGTACAAAGCTTGTACCCCAATTTCCCGACGCGATTTTCTGGCGTACAAGCCGTTGTACGCC
>JAQGOU010000050.1 GCA_028293445.1 Verrucomicrobiales bacterium
GTGACAAAGCCGATTTTCAGAACTGCCGTGAAGCGCTGGGAGAATTATCGGAATTACTTCGAACCGCACATGGCCAAACTGGAGCCGTTCTTGAAAGCGTTTGGGTACGAATAAAAGAGGCGTTCATCGTTAAGCCGATTTCGGTTCATGTTTGCATCCCGAATGGCCTAATGAAATATAGGTTAGGCTGCACGGTCTTTGTCATATCATGATTTCTTTGGATAGTGATGTGCTATGAACAGCAAGCAGGCCATAACATCCTCGACGGTGAGCTCAGAATGCTTGGCGATGATCTGCTCCGGAGTCATACCTGCTGCGACGTAATCGTAAATGTCGGACACCGCTATCGGTAAACCACGAATGCATGGCTCACCATTCCGGATTTTAGGGTCGTTCGTGATGATGTGCTGATACTCCGTGTAAGAGGTGATGCCGCCTGATGACTCTGACTCACCAACTCTCAACATGCCCTCGTCATCCAACCCCTCTGGCAACTCTCCGTCGGCGACATAACGAAACCCCGCGCCAACTCCGAATGACGGAATGCCGAGAGCACGGACAAGATCAGTGTGTCGTTCGACCGCGAACGTATAGCCGCCTTCGTCAAACGACGACTTGCGCAAAACGCTCTCAACCTCCGCGACGGAAGCCGCGCCGAAGGCGCTGCAAAGCTTCTGCGCGTCCCCGCCTGCTGGAGCGGATGGTTCGGCTGACGCGTCGAAGTAACCCGGCGACGAATCATACTCGTCGGCCAGCTTGCCGTTCAGGTAGAGATGATACCAAAAAATGTCGTCGTCGTGGTTGAGGACGGCCAACACGGGACAGCGCAACTCGCGCGACAGTCGCGACGCAAGCTCGGTAATGACCGCTGAATCCTGGCCGTCGGATTGCTCATCGAAGACGACAACGCAGCCATCCTGCGTCGGCGTGACAATGGCAGAACGTCCAGCAAGAGCAGACGCCACAGCCTGTTGACTCGGTCCTCTCAGTGTGTAGTTCGTGTAGAAATTTCCCATACGCGTAGTGCTGCCGAACGAAACCAGCTCAGCTGGCCTGAGTCAAGAGCGTGAGCCGCGATAGCGAAACTGAAAGCGCCAACGGAGGTTGGCTCCGACGTTTTGGTGACCGCATGGTCTTCTTACTCATCTTGACCAAAATTTCCACCAAACTCGTCTCTGTGCGGAGACGCCCGCAGGAACAGTCGCAATGCCTCCAGGTGTATCGAGACTCTGGATGCAGGGGCGTATCCAGAAACATGACGCTGCGAATGTAATGACAAAACCGTTGGCGGTAGTGATCCGAATATCGTCATCTTCAGTCTCGCCCGGTAAAATCAGTTCAACAATCTTCTGGTCGATAGCTGGCCGAAACTCCTTCTCATACTTTTTGTCCCGCATCAAATCACGAACGTCTTTCTCATCGCATGCAATCAAAGGAGGCGCATAGGCCCCAAGATTAATTAGGTCGCCCGAATCTAACCGCAAGAATCCAGCGCTGTAAGACTGGTCCAACATGGTCACCGGTTTGTCGGGTGTGGAGACAATGATATCGACTACTCGCCTCCCAATGACCTCACTTTTCTCGAGCTGGCGCATGAGGTCTAATGATTCAAAACTGAGCCACAGCCGGCTCTGGATGTAAACCGCGAAGCGGAACGAAAGACGTCATCGGCTGTTGCTCCAGTGAAATGTTAGGCCACGTTGTCATATAATCTTCGAGCGCAGCCATAATAGATCAATCGCAAGCAGCACGAGGTATGAATAACAGTGTGCTCGAATGATACCGCCCCAAAATGCCCTGTTACCAACCACACCGATGCAGTAATTCAAGTAACACTGTCCCTCGATCCAGACGGAAAGAACGAAACAGGGAATAATGACTGAAATAATCGCCAGCGGGAAAAAAACATGGTGGTGAAGGCCGTCGCTTATGATACGACTACGAAATCCAACTGACCACCAATCGCTGTCGCCACCACTGAGCACCACGTTAAAAAGAACCATGCATATGAAAGTCAAAGGTAGCCCGAAAAGCGTCGACACTACGTTGGCCATAAAAACCTGTCCGCCGGTAAATCCGAATTGACGACGTAAAGCCAATATCTCAACACCGACAACAGGAAATAATGCCACGAGCATCAACAGCGGTTGAGGGAACAGCACGGAGATGGCTACGTTGGCAAGTAACGGCGTCATAGGGGCCTAACACTCCGGATCAGCGAGCCCGCGCCAGTGGCAAACAGAATGCAACCGAGACGCAATCGCGGGGTTCGCAGCATCCGGCGGGTTAGGTGTGGGCGTCTGTCTCATTTGATTTATGGTCGACAATGTAGTCCAGTTTCAAGCTGCTGAATTTTGAGAATATCCAAAAACTAATTGCACACCCTATCCAGCCAATAATCGTGAAGGCGATACTCAATACGACACCGATAAAAATTGCCTGCATCAATCCAGAGGCGCCGGTCAATGACTCACGATTCCAATGAACGGTGTGTGCTCCCAAAAGTGCAAACAAACCCATCAGCAAAGAAAAGCCGAAAAGCGAAATTGTGCAACCAATGGCGACAATCTTGAACAAAGAGCCAACCGTGAATCGCCGAATGATGATGGTATGCTGCTTCGGAGAATTAGAAGTGGTTGCAACCTCAGCAACAACCAGCGGACTCTGGTCGATTGAGCAAACAATGGCATCGTCGGGATGCTCTTTTCCGCAGTATGGGCACTTTTTCATAGTTTAATGTCGCGAGCACCTAACGCTCCGGATCAGCGAGCCCGCGCCAGTTATATCCAGAATGCAACCGCGATGTGATCGGGGGCTTAGATGCATCTGGTTTGTTATGCGGAGTGGTTGTCATTTTTCTTTAGGGATAAGCAACGTGTCGCTGACAACAAGAGTGCTGCTCTGGTTGGTGTCAGACTGCTCCCATCTCACATGCCTGTTCAATCCGAAAAGCTTGGCTGTCTCATAATTAGGATGTGACACATCAAAGAGGTAAGAGCGCTCCTGCACCCGAGGAAAGTGATAGACGTTCTGACCTGTGACGAAACTTATCAAATAGAACTGGCGCATCTCCATCACTCGAAACTCGCCGTTAGTGTCGCTAAGCACTGATGTCTTAGGGCGTTCGTGAATTTGAACCCGTGCACCTTCCACGGGACGAGTCGTGACAGAATCAAGAATCCGTCCACTGATGGATGGTGAAGTCTGTTCCCGGCCAGGCCAAGGAACTGGCAAACAGCCCATCAACAAGAGAGAGCAAAAAACCAAGATGATTGAGATCTTCATTAGGAAAGAGTGTTCATCACCCCCTTAACGAACCAAACTCAGCGGCCCGGCCCACGGGACGCATGGATTGCAACCACGACGCTCTCGCCGGGTTCGCTGCAGCGCATGGCTAGGCGGCACGTATCTCATGCAATTTTTTCCTCATGTCTTTGTCGAGCTGTCCCGATTGCGCCAAGTGGTGAAGCCTCCGAACCTGTTCTTCACGCGCAGACTGTAACTCGCGGCGCAGTCGCTGAATATGCGGCAGGGGTCTGAACTCTGATGAATCGGAAGGCAACTGGCAACGCCGCATGACCTCCACCAACCGCACTCGGTCATCCTCATAGCCGGATGACCAGAAAGCACAACGCTGCTGAACTGTGAGCTCTCGCATCCGAAATGCGGCTGCTAACAAACTGGAATAAACGTCGGGAGGCTGGCCGCTGAGACTGGCAAGAACGGAGTCGCGCTCGCTAAGGAGAATATGAAGCACCTCCTGAACGGCATAAATGAAAACATCAGGATCTGCGCTCTCTACGACGCCAACGTGGTCAATCTGACAATAGATGATGTAAGCTTCTCGATGTCCGACATCCTGGTCAGCCTTTCGCTCGGGGTGAAGGAAGCTCGCCACTTGCGCCATGCCCCAGCACGCGCCCCACTTGGGCATGAGTTCGCCGTTGAAGTAGAAACTCCACGGAAAGTCTTTCTCAGGATATTCGTTGTTCAAGAGAGGATGGAAGTGCCGCCTAACGAAACCAGCTCAGCCAGCCCGTGTCAACAAACGTGAATCGTCCCGCTTAGCGGGAGAACGAAGAGCGGTCCACGGGCTTGACGGGAGCGCTCTGGTTAGGAACATGGAAGCGAGCACGACAACAGAGAGCAATAGAACGATGACTTAAAAGCCGCCAACGTGTTCGCCCTGAGGAAGAGTTCATGTCGCGATTTGTAAATACTCGGCTGCGGTTTAGCGAGTGTTTTAACTGAAAGTGTGCGCGAGCGAGAAAGAGGCGTTTCGTAGCGCGGCCAATCCGCCGATTGATTCTGCGAGGGATTTTGTGGAAGCTTCACCGGTGCGCTGGTTTCTTTTAACTCTTTTGTCCCTGCTGCTCTGCACGAACGCCGTTGTTGCGCTGGACGTGACCAATGATGTTGTTCGCGTGGCGCGCTCGTTTAAAGACGGCGGACATTATCTCTTGAAAGGATCGGGCACCCCGGAGGCGATCATCTTTCAGGGTCACACGATTTTGCCCGCCGCCACGAATGGCACTTATTGCAGTGGGTTTACCTTTGCCGTTGCGATGCGCACGGCAAGCGCACGCGGTCTCTTGAAAGACAAAACGGTGGAACAGATGCGCCACTTCCAGCGGGAATGGTACGGGAACACGTCGAAGAGTGCCGAGAAACAAGCTGGGGTGGCGCTGCAAACGCTCGGCCTCGGCAAGAACGTCCCCATCGATCAGGCCCGGCCCGGCGATTTTATTCAGTTCTGGCGGACAACGAAGTCGGGGCACAGCGCGGTATTCCTTGGTTGGGTTATGGAAAAAGCCCGAGTGATTGGCTTTCAGTATCGCAGCAGCCAACCGGGCACCGACGGAATTGGCGAAAAGGTGGAATACTTCGCGGATGTGCCCGAGAAGAAAGGGACCGTCCTCCGTGCCCGGACTTACATCGCACGGCTGGATTCCTAGCAGAACGCTTCATATCCTAACGGCGAGATGTCAGACGGTCGTCATTTTGAGGCAAAAACGATAAGTTTTCCTTCTTTATTGCCGGAAAGGAGAGCCGAAATAGGCGATCTCTCGGTTTGAAAGTTCTTCGTTGGGCGGCGTACGCAGTCTTCGCGCAGCGCACCGACCGAAAAACGTCCAAAAATCGCCAAAAGTTGTAAACCCTTGTAACATCAGTGCCGTATAACTTTTCTTTGTTCCAGGAAAAGTTTTCTGGGAGTCAGAAAAGTATTCGGCGATCCAAGAAAAGTTTTTTGATGTTCAGAAAAGTTTTCTTGGAACAAAGAAAGACAATTTCATCCTCAGAAAAGTTTTCCTGGTTCCAAGAAGGTCGGTCCGATAGTCAGAAAACTTTTCCTGGCTCCAAGAAAAAGATTCTGAAGGTCAGAAAACTTTTCCTGGAACGGGGAAAACTTTCCTGAGGTTCAAAAAACTTTTCTTGGCCCAAAGAAGGTCCTTCCCATGTTCAGAAAACTTTTCCCCGTTCCAGGAAGGACGATCTGAGAGCCAGAAAACTTTTCCTGGAGCCAAGAAAAGTTTTCTGAACATCAAAAAACTTTTCCTGGAAGGCCGAAAGAGAATCTGGGAACAGAAAAACTAATCCATGTTCCAAGGAAGACGTTTTGGAAGCAGAAATCGGCTCCTGCATTCCACGACCGGTTTATCGACCTCAAAAATGCCGTCCCGTGATCAGAGATCGAGTTTTTGGCTTCCAATAAGACCGTCCCCGGTCCCGATTAATGATTTTTGAGGGCATGCCGGCTTCGGAGAGGGACCCGGTCGAGTCGCAATGTGAAATTTGCGGTCAGCGATTGATTTCATACCTCCTGATTGATGGACATGGCTGCACCCAAGACGGGTGCCTTCCTTAGGGGGCGCATTGACAGTTCAGCCCCATCTCCTATATTTAAAAGGCAACGAATCATTGCGTGAATCTGCATTTGATGTATTTTGCCTTTCCGATAGCAAAGAAAGTTCAGGACTTATGAGCGATACCTATACACTTTATAATCAGACGGTCATGGATCATTTCATGAACCCACG
>JAQGOU010000066.1 GCA_028293445.1 Verrucomicrobiales bacterium
ATTCACCGTGAGAGTAGCGCTTTGACTGTTAGTGTTTCCATACAGGTTCGTGATCGTGACGCTGTAACCGCCTTCCTGGGCTTTCAAAACGTTGATGAGAGTTAAAGTCGCGGTGGTGGCGCCTGCAATATTGGCACCGTCCACCAGAACGATATTCCCGTTTTTCTTCCACTGAAAGCTGAGTGGTTGAGTGCCGTCGGGCGCGACTGAAAACGTTACAGTGCTTCCTGCATCCACAGTCTTATTGACCGGTTGAGTGATGACTGAAGGAGGAACCGTTGCGACGGTTAGTGTGGCGGTCACGCTGGTGGTCGAACCCACGGAGTTCGTAATGAAGACTGAATAATCGCCTGCATCTGATTGTGCCAAGGTGGCCAACGTCAGGTTAGTAGAGGTCGCACCAGAAATGTTGCCTCCGTTGACGAGTGGCGTTCCGCCCTTAGACCATTGATAGAGGAGGGTAGCGGTGCCCAATGCTCCGACTGTAAAATTCGCGGTTCCACCTTGTGAGACAGTCTGGGTTTGTGGTTGCACAGTAATCGTCGGAGGAATCGGAGGCGTGGCCTGGTTCGAGTTAGGAGAAGCGCCAAGGTAATTCGTGCTTCGAACGACATAATAATATGTCGGGCCGACCGCCAGATTCGTGTTACTGAACGTCGTGACGTTGCGTCCCACGGTGGCGATACCGGTGTAAGGTCCACCATTCACCGTGCTCCGAAAAATCGCAAAGCCAGTTTCATTGGTGGAGTTGTCATGCCAGCTTAAATCGATCTGCGAATTCCCGATCGCTGTTGCGATCAGCGAACTGGGCGTTGCGGGCACGGCTGCTGGAGGAATAAACACCATCTTTAATCCGTCAACCAGGGCAACCCCTGCCGCCTCTGGAAAATTGTCGCTGAAGCGAACGTAACCATTTGTTCCAACCGCAAATGGAAACTTGCCGATAAAACTCCAGGTGCCCGCATTGGTCGTTTGATTCACATTCACAACGCTCGTTCCGTTGTCGAAACTGATGGTTGCAGGAACGGCTATCGAGGCATCGCTCCGGTTCACATGCCATTGATACGTATTGTAATCGCCTGCCGTCAGCACCTTGGGATTAAATTGCATATACGCACCGCCCGAGCCCTTGGTGATCTTATAGTAATTGGTTCCGAACGGGGCGATATCGCTTCCTCCCGCGGCTGGGTCGCCGATGTAGCTGGGGCTTGTGGAGCCGTTAATAACTTGTGCGTCAAAAACCTTTACGGCTGTCCACGGACCGACACTGGTCGCGTTGGCATCATCCATAACGATATTGTTGACGACGGTCGGGAAATTGCCGGAAGTCCCCGCCTGGATATAAGCAAACTGCTGAGCGCCATGCAGGTCGGCCCGCCAGAAGTTGACCCCGCGATAGCCGCCCGCCGTGACGCAGTTTGGATCCGCCGTGGCATAGTCAATGAACTCCATCACGTCGAGGTCCGGGTTGGCACCTGTGCTCGAATTACATAGCAATCCCCCTGGGATGGCCGGCCCATAAACATCTTGCACGGGAATAATCGGCTTAATGGCGTTCGTCCAGTTCACTGTAACGCCGTTAATATTAGTAGTCGGTAGTGAGTATAGACTGTTCTGCCAGACTCGAAAATTCACGTCCGACCAATTGAACGCGGCGCTGGGCGATCCTTTAAGCCGGGCGTCACTAAAATGATAAATCTGCGGCAAGACTGCGTCGCACCAGTAGCCAAATTCCTTGTACGGAAAAGTGAAGTGCCCGTAAATGATGGGCATGGGCGCGTGTGTGATGAACTTGTTTGGCCAATTGCCGCGAACCATCGAACAAAGCTGCCACGCCTGCGCGGGGCCATTCGTGATCCAGGTGTTTCCCGCCTTCGTTTCCCACTCTGCTTCCGCATCAAAATCAAATCCGTCCGCGCCATTATTAAAGCAACTGTCGGCCAGCGCCGATTCACCCGGAATGTCGGCACCGGAAGAGCGCGTGTAACCAAAAACCCAAACACCGTTGGCATGCGCGATATTGCAAAGGTTGGCTGTGACCTGATGAGGGCTGGCATAACAGCCACTGTAAGGGGTCGAGCCGGTTCCCATTTTGATCAGGACGTAGCGGACGCCAATGCTTTTATAATATTGGAAGAGCGTCGCTTCGCTGGTGACACTGGCGATGTGTCCGCCCAGTTTGTTCGTCGCATCATTCATGGAATAAATCCATTCACCCTTTCCCAGGTTGGACGGATCAATGCCGCCATCACGAATGACAGCTGTGGCGCGTTGAGTGGAAGTTAAAAAGAGCAGACCCGCGACGAGACCTAGGATAAGACTGGAACGAAACGACATAAATTGGGGACGAGCATACCTTTTTGATCGTTTCAGGGTCAACTGTGATAGCTCACCAGTTTTGCCCTGATACCCCGGTTCCCGGATGCTCAGATTCGCCTAAATGGCCAAAAGAAATTTCCGAATCTCGCGCAGGCGGGCATCCCCGGTTTTCTTGGTTAGTCGCGGGAATTTGCCGCCCACTTGAACCGGGTCACCTTTTCGAATCAACATCAGCTTATCCTCTTTCACTTCAATGGACGTGACCCCTTTCTCCTGCGCCATATATTTCAATTCCGCAATCTGCAGCAGAATCTCCAAGGGGGCTGGCACGGGACCAAAACGGTCGCGCAATTCCTTTTTTAGCTTTTCGAGCGCTGGCTTGTCCGTGACCTGGGCCAGCTTGCGATAAAGTTCGATCCGATGTTGCGCTTCGGAAACGTAATTCAACGGAATATGAGCGGAGGATCCTTCCTCAATGGCTTGTGGGCGTTGCGCGCCGACGTCGGTTTGAATGAAATCCAGGCGGACCTGCACTTCGACGCGCGTTTTCACCTTCTCACCTTTGAGCGCGCTCACGCTTTGTTTGAGCAACTGGCAGTACAAGTCGAAGCCGACCGCCGTGATGTGCCCGCTTTGTTCCTGGCCTAAAAGATTTCCGGCGCCACGAATTTCCAAATCGCGCATCGCAATCTTAAATCCACTGCCGAGGCTGGAGTATTGTTTGATGGCGCTGATCCGTTTGCGGGCCTCCACCAGCAAACCGGCGTGACGCGGCAACATCAAATAAGCATAGGCCTGATGTTTGTAACGCCCCACGCGTCCTCGAAGCTGATAGAGTTCGCTCAAACCAAAGCGATCCGCCCGATCGATAATGATCGTGTTCGCGTTGGGAATATCGAGTCCGCTTTCGATAATCGTCGTGGAAAGCAACACGTCCGCTTCGCCGTTGACGAATTTGCGCATCACATCTTCGAGGTCCTCCGGATCCATTTGACCATGACCAACCAACAGCCGCGCGTCGGGAACGAGTGCCTTTAAACGCAGCGCCATCGACTCGATCGTCGTCACGCGATTGTGCAAAAAGAAAACCTGCCCCTGCCGGTTCATCTCGCGGCGAATGGCATCGCGAATCACTCGCTCATCGAATTGCGTCACGATCGTTTCCACCGGCAAACGATCCTGCGGCGGCGTTTCGATCGTGCTCATGTCGCGCGCACCGGTCAGTGCCAGGTAAAGTGTCCGTGGAATCGGGGTCGCACTGAGTGTCAAGACATCGACGAGCATCCGCAGATGTTTAAACTTTTCTTTGTGCACTACGCCGAACCGCTGCTCTTCGTCGATGACCACAAGGCCTAAATCTTTGAAGTGAATGTCCGACTGCACGAGTCGGTGGGTGCCGATGACGATATCGACAGCGCCCAGTGCCAGGCTTTCGATCGTCTTCTGTTGTTCGCGACGCGACCGGAAACGCGACAACATTTCCACGCGAATCGGATAATCGCTCATGCGCTCGCGAAACGTATTGAAATGCTGCTGCGCGAGCACCGTCGTCGGCACGAGGATGGCCACTTGTTTCCCGCCCATGACCGACTTGAAAGCCGCGCGAATCGCCACTTCGGTCTTCCCGTAACCGACATCGCCGCAGATCAACCGGTCCATCGGCCGGATTGATTCCAAATCGCGTTTCGTTTCGACGATCGCCTTCATCTGGTCCGGCGTTTCCTCGTAAACGAAGGAGCTTTCGAATTCCCGTTGCCACGTATTATCGGGCGGAAAGGAATGGCCTTGCTGAGATTCGCGGGCTGCCTGAATGCGTAACATCTCAGCCGCGAGATCGCGCACCGCATTCTCCGCGTGCTGTTTGGCTTTCGCCCAACGCGTGCCGCCGATTGCATTCAGTGGCGGACGTGCTTTGCCGGCACCGACATATTTGCTGACGAGATGCGCCTCGCTCACCGGCACGTAAAGTCTCGGATTCGGCTGCGTCGGATCGCTCGGTGCGTATTCCAACACGAGGCATTCGTCACCTTCCCGTGGTTCAGAACTCTCACCGCGGAGCGAATAATCCGAATTCTTTCGTCCGTGTCCCACGGGCAGAATCTCCAAACCGACATAGCGTCCGATGCCATGTTGCAGATGCACGACGAAATCGCCCGGCTCTAATTCCGTGAAATCGATATCCAGCAACGAACGCGATGTCTGCGCATGGGCCGACTTCAATCGCCGCGGCCGCTGCACTTTGTAACGCCCGAAAATTTCCGCATCTGTTACGACAACGAGTTTCGCCGGATCAAAGAGGAATCCGCGCGTGATCGCTCCGATGCGCACGTCTGGTTTCTCGTTCTCAAATCCATACTCGCGCCAGATTTCCTCGAAGCGTTGCTTCTCCCCTTCGTTGTTGCAGAACACCTGAACCGTATATTCCTGCCGCAGCCACCGATGGAGTTGTTGAAAGAATTCTTTCCGTTGCACCTCCGCGATTTGCGGTTCCGGAGGCCGATCGCCAATCGGTCGATAAATCTCCAGGCTTTGAAATTTCAGATCAGCCCCCGGGGCGGTTCCGCCCGCAGGTTCAATCGATTCCAAGGCGTCATCGGCCTGCAACTCCTGCATCAACATTTCCCGATCAAAGCTCTGCGCATCCGAAATCTCACTGAGCTCAACCGTCGTCATCCCACGCGCATCGACCTCTTCGAAAAACGATTCCCACGAGATAAAGAAAGGATCGCCTGCCGGAATTTGTTCGGCATAACGAAGCGCGTTCTCCTCGAGTAATTCCGGTTCGCATAAAACGAACAGCGTCTCTTTAGGTAGATAATCGAGCAACGTCGCCAGCGTGGTAGGGATGGGTTCCACCCCGGCCCTAACTTTTTTGTCATTGGATGCATCCTCAGCACGAATGCTTTGCGACGCGGCAGAACCCTTGAGCACTAAGGCCTTGAGAATTCCCAGTTCCCCACCCGGCGGAATCGTGACGCTCGTAATTTCATCCCGGGAAATCTGCGTGATCGGATCGAAGTTCCGCAACGAATCCAGTTCATCCCCGAAAAATTCCAAACGCACCGGCCAAAGATTCGTCAGCGGCCAGACATCGAGAATTCCGCCACGCAGGGAAATATCTCCTTTGCTCGTCACCTGCGCTTCGGGTTCGTAGCCCTGTTCTTCAAGCCATTCGATCAGATCCATCGGATCCATTTTGTCGCCGCGCTTGAAATAGCGGGTCCGCTTTTCGATCGCGCCTGCGGGAAACGTTTTCTGCAACAGCGCCGCGACACTCGTGACCACAATGGGCGCGTGAGAATCTTTGCCGCGCGAAAGGGTGACGAGCGTTTGCAATCGATCACTGATCGCATCTACATGAGGCAGCTTCGATTCGTGCGGAAGGATTTCCCAGGCGGGATAGAAAAGCGGTCGAGCTTCGATGCCCGCCAATTGACTCCAGGTCTCGACATCCTGCTGTGCTAATTCCTGAGTCTTAAGCCCACTCATCACGAGAACGATCGGACGGTTGGGAAACTGATGCCGCAAAAGCCCCGCCACAAACGGCTGCGCTGCGGAACAAACCGCCGGAAAAGATAAAGCTCCGCCGTTCTTCACGCGTTGTTGCAGCTCATGCACAGCGGAAGTTCCCGAAACAACCGAAAACAAGTTACCGGTTGTTTCCATGGACCGACTGGTTACCAAGAGAAGGGAAAATCGCTGTGCAAGCCGCCAACGTCAAGCCCAGCGCGACGTCGCGAATATTCCCGGCCTCATTTTAGAAGCTAAAATGGCGTTCGGAATATTCCGCATGCCAATTTAGAAGCTAAAAGGCCGTCCGGAATAATTCTGACGCGATTTTAGAAGCTAAAACGACGCGCGGAATATTTCCGGTCCCAATTTAGAAGCTAAAACCTCGTCCGGAATAATTCTGACGAGAATTTAGAAGCTAAAACGTCGCCGGGAATATTCCGGACGGGAATTTAGAAGCTAGAACGGCGTCCGGAATAATCCTGACGCCAATTTAGAAGCTAAAACGCCGTCCGGAATAATTCTGGTGGGATTTTAGAAGCTAAAACTTCGTCCGGAATATTCCGGACGTCGCCAAATAGCTACCAGTCAGAAGTTTACGAAAACGGTGTGAAAAATGGCTCTTTTTGACCACCCTCGGCTGACGGTTAACTTCTAGCCATTCGCTTTAGGCCCATTTGGGTCGTCTAAAATGATCCGCCGACCCCGGGTTTGTCCGTTTTTGACATTTTTCGGGTCACGGAAAGCAGCGGCGAGCCCTCTTTCGTCCCGCCAAGTTGCTGGGCAGGTTCTAGGCACCTTTGGCTCTGGGGTATCCGATCTCATTCTGCAATTCGTCCACAATGTCCTTCAACAAGGTAGATGAGTTCAGAGAGGTTATAATTTGGGGGGTGATCGGATGAAGTGCGAAGACCTGAGCCACGACCCGCGGATCAACCTCTGTCTCGTAATAATCTGACGCGAATTGGGCGTAATCCGATGGACTGCCAACAAGGTGCTCCAGTAACTCCTTTTCACCCGTCTCGTCCGTCGGATAACCGGCGAGATCATTGACACGAGTCCAACCCCCACCGCCCACGGCATGAAAGTAAGCGAAGCTCGTCTCATTCCAGCGGAAGGCAGGCTCGGTGGAAAATTCCTTGAAGGCGGGTGGAAACGATTGTTGCAACGCCGCTGAAATCTTCTCGCCATGTTCACTCCAGGCAGAACTTTCGTGGCCGAGCCCTTTTAGCGCCGACCAACCCTCCCGATGAAAGACGATCCACCATTCATTTCCGCATCCATCGCGCATGCTCGCCATTTGTTCCTGATCGGACCAGTGCGCGTTGAAAGAGTAAAAGCGATATTGCCATTCCGGGGAGAGGATCAGGTCCAGCGCGGAGAGTGCCCTGCATCTATTAATTAAGAGATTGATCGGCGGCAGTGCGATCATAAAAAGATGTGCCCGACTCTACGAATTTCGGCGTCACAATTCCAAAGAAAAATGATGGCAGCTGATGAACATGTGGTGCTTCAGATAAAACCGATGCGCGGCAAAACGCTGAACGCCTGAATCCAACTCCAGCCGTGTGCAACTCTCGGACCGGGCAAACTCACAGAGCCATTGCAACAACTCCGCACCGCAGCCGAGGGAACGGGTTTTCTCGTCCGTGACCAGATCGTCCACGTAACAAAAGCGGCCCCAGACCAGATTATGTGTTACTCGAAACCCAGCCACCGCAACGACTCCTTCTTCGCGCCGAATGAAAGCCAATCGATACCCTTCCGCAAATTGCTTGCGCACTGCAGCCACGAAAGTTTCCCGCGTAAGGTGCGGTCGAAGCTGAACCATAACCGGCCAGCACTCGAGGATATCCGAATCTGTTTGAGCGCAAATGACTGGCATAGATATGACAGGCTTTCTAGTCGCCTCCATACGCCTCCACAATCCGTCCGTTCGTGATAATCACGTTGACACCAAAATCGCCCCAGCTCTCATCGCCCACAAAGGCAACGTCCATAGTCTTTGATTGGCCATACTCATCCAAATCGACACAAAGAATCTCTGCCGTTGTCTTATCACACGGCCAATCCTCAAGGGACTCCATCACGCGAGATTGTATCTCACTGTTCAGCACGCGAATCGTCGCCGAAGCTTCTTTGGCCCAGTCGAAAGCCATTTCATTGAATGGGATCCCAGAGAGATTGAACTCGATGCTGTCGCACTCAAACGCCCACTGTTCCAACTGCGCATCGTATCGCGCCGTCATGCCGCCTCGCGAAACGTCTTCCGGCGCCGGGCTTTTTGTTTTCTTTGTAAATGGCCACATAAGCGATGATATGCAACCGATTCACTTCACTGGCAGTGATTGGTTACTTCCTTTTGTATTTGAAGTTTCCTTTGCCATGGAAAACTTCTGAACGAGCAACTTCCTTTCCAGCCGCAGACACTATGATACTTCCTTCATAGTCATCTTTGGTGGATGTGAACGAGACTTCGTCAATATACTGCCCCCAAATTGAAAAACTCGGATACTTCAGGGACTCTTCTCCATTCACTCCGCTCTGATTGTATTTTACTTTGATGTTCGTAAGGTCCTGGTTGCCGCCGGTGATCATTAAGCTCAGCCCCGTATCTGCGGGGCCTTTCCATTTAAGAT
The DNA here is from genome assembly GCA_028293445.1 of Verrucomicrobiales bacterium. Taxonomy (GTDB): domain Bacteria; phylum Verrucomicrobiota; class Verrucomicrobiia; order Limisphaerales; family JACDHS01; genus CBHWET01. The sequence continues at coordinate 8,469 of JAQGOU010000066.1, forward strand.
CTTCGGATTTACTGGTCACCAGGTAATACTTCCCGGCAACTGCAGCATATTGCATGGCGGTCTCGGAAGATCCTTTGTCTAGTTTGTGATGAATAACTATTGTCCCGATCGGCTGGTAGGTGGGAGAGTATTTTTTCCCAAGATGGACAAAAACAAGTTTGGTGTCTGGATCTAGAGGAGCTGTTTCAATTTTCTCCACTTTCCCGGCGAGGAACAGGCCTGGAAATTGCGAGAATGCTAGTTTGCGGTCACTCTCACTCATTCCTTTGTCGTAAATGAGAGCCTCGATTCGTTTGGCATCCTTTGCTGCGAACGCAGCTTTTACCTCGCCCACGAGCGCATCGACCGAGTCGGTGCCTCCGGCAAAGAGGCTGTGGGTAAGTGCGAGAATAAGTAGGGTTAAGCGTTTCATGTTTGCAGTCACGATCCCGAACTGAGCACAGCCAGCGCACGATGTAAATCGCGAAGCGGAAGGAAAGTGGTCATCGGCCCGGCTTGATGCGATGGCAGACTTCAAGTCGGTTCCCGGAAGGGTCTTCGAAGAATACCGCGTAGTAACCTGTCTCGTAA
>JAQGOU010000084.1 GCA_028293445.1 Verrucomicrobiales bacterium
GAGTAATTCTGATCGAGAACGCTTCGGATGGTTTGCTCGATGAATTGTCCCTGGTTAAAGGACGGAGTAACGACGGAGAAGAAGGGCAGCGCTGATGAATTGTTGGCAGGAGTCACGTTATGACTTCTTGATTTGCAGCATTTGATAACTAAACCCGGCGCTCCGGGCAAATTTCAAAGCCATGTGTGCCGCACGTTGCTTGCGTCCGAGGAGAAAAGCGAGGCAGGCAATCAGTCCATTCAAAAGGCATTGGAATGGTTCCCCGCAGATGCGTAGCGCGCGATAAGCATTTCGGCCGAGGGCCGACGGAATTCCCTTCAACCGAATGATGGCGCTGGAACGTCCCCCATCAAAGCGTTCGCGGAGCAATGCCTTAAAAAGAATTCTTCGAGCTGGAATAAAATGATCAATCCCGGCGTCAGCCAGCCACCATATCTGCCACTGCGATTCTCTCATGCGACGAATCAGATCGCTCTCTTCGTAGGCTCCGGAAAAATTACCACGTCGTCCGAGCTTCGGATTGAACGCACCGATAGAAATCGCAGCTTCCTTATTGAAAGCAGAATTGCCGCCCCACGGAGATTCCTTGGCCAAGGCGCGCGTCTCGCCATAGTAATCGAGGAGATTCCAATTCGGAGCGAACCAGGCGGGTGGTTCCTTCTCGTAAGCGGGAAAAACCGGTCCGCCAACGCAACCGATGCGTTCTTTGCCGTGTTTGGTGATAAACGATAAATATTTCTCAACCCAGCCGGTCTTCGCCACAGCATCGTCATCCAGAAAAAGAACATAGGTGCCCAGAGCGCATTTCAAAGCAGTATTGCGGGCGGCGCTCAGACCGAGTTCCTCTTCGCGGAGGTAACGGACTATGGAATTCGCGGCAGCAACAGCTTGCGCATATTTTGGGGTCTCGTCCGTCGAAGCGTTATCGATGATGAGCAGTTCCACGCACGGCATCATCTGTTCCAGCACACTGGCAATTGCCTTTTCGAGAAAGCCAACACGATTTCGCGTACAGATGGCGACCGTCAATACGACGCCGGAACGCGCAGTTTCGAAAGCATGTTGGATTTGTTCAGACATGAAAATCGGCGCCTAATGTTATTCACACAAGCGCCATTTCCAACTCGAAAATGCGGAAAGGACCTCTGGCCTTCGTATCAACATTGGGATTTACACCGGTCAAGAAGTTGGAGGAAACTGGCGCATTCAATATATGCCGTTCCAAAGAACTCTCGTCGGGCTGATCCAATTCTGTGCGATCCTTGCTGTAGCCGTCGCTCACGCGGAAGTGAAACCGATTCGGGCGCTGCTCATCACAGGTGGATGTTGCCATGATTACGCGCATCAGAAAACGATTCTCACGGACGGAATCTCGGCGCGGGCGAATGTAGTCTGGTCTAGCGTGCACGAGGGAGATGGAACCACCGATCACAAAGACGCTCTCTATGATGATCCGGACTGGGCGAAGAACTTCGATGTCATCGTGCATGACGAATGCTTTGCGGATGTGAAAGATGCGGCGTTCGTTCGTGGGATTCTTAAACCCCATCGCAGCGGCCTACCGGCCGTGAACCTTCACTGCGCCATGCATTGTTACCGGGTTGATTTCGATCACTTCAAGGAATGGTTTGAGTTTACTGGACTGGACACTCGGTCGCACGGCGCTCAATTGCCGATCGCGCTTTCCTTAACCGCAACGAATCATCCCGTGCTCAAAGGGCTAACGAATTGGACCACCGTTCCGGAAGAGCTGTATAACAATCTTGAAATCTGGAAGACCGTGACGCCGCTCATTTATGGTCAACAGGGAAATGACAAAAGCATGGTGGCGTGGGTCAACGATTATCGTGGCACACGAGTTTTCAGCACCACACTCGGTCACAATAATGCCACCGTGGCCGACTCTCGGTATCTCGATCTCGTCACACGTGGATTGCTCTGGTCCGTAAACCGCCTCAATGCCGATTACCTGAAGCCTGCCAACGTAAAACGTAAAGCGCAGAAGATGATGCTCACGCCGATCAATCTTGCTCTGAAGAAAAGCGCTTCAGCTTCGGCTTCGCAGGATGGCCATGCTCCAGAAGGGGCAGTCGATGAGAATCCCGAAACACGTTGGTGCGCTCCCGACAACGGAAATAATTACTGGTGGCAAGTGGACCTGGGAAAGCCGCAGGAACTAGTGGGAGCACGCGTGACGTGGGAAAAGGAGAACGCGGCTTATGAATACACGATCGCCGGTTCAAGCGATGGACAAACCTGGAAGACTTTAGTTGAAGTAAAAGGGTCGGCGCGCCCGCAGGTGGATGAACAGAAGTTTTCAGCGAAGGAAGTTCGCTACGTGCGCCTCACTGTCACCAAGGCGCCTTCCAATGCTTGGGCGAGCTTTTTTGAATGCGAAGTCCTCGGTAAACAGATGGTGGAGAAACCTGCCGTCGACATCTCGGATCGACGGATGAGTGAAGTCCAATCTCCTGCGGGTTTTGAGCAGACTCTTTTTGCAGGACCGCCGAACGTCAGCTATCCGACGTGCCTCGACGCGACTCCCTGGGGAGACGTCTTCGTCGGGGTTGACCTAAATGGTTCATTGGATCGCGAGAAGGATCGCGGCTGGATTGTTCGTTGTCGGGATACTAATGGCGACGGGGTTGCCGATACCTTCTCGACATTTGCGAAAATGGACAGCCCACGAGGAATCGTTTTCGCCGACAACACGCTTTACGTCATGCATCCGCCGGTGCTTGAGGCGTATCACGACGACAACGGCGATGGCGTGTCGGATCGCTCCGAAGTGTTGGTGCGAGGTCTCGCCAATGATCTGAACTTTCGGGGCGCAGACCATACCTGCAACGGAGTGCGAATGGGAATCGATGGATGGCTCTACATTGCACTGGGTGATTATGGAGCGCTCAACGCGGTTGCCAAAGACGACAGCCATATTCAACTGCATGGCGGAGGAATTGTTCGTGTGCGGCCCGACGGTTCGCAACTCGAAGTGGTGGTCAAGGGAACACGAAACAACTACGACGTCGCGATTGATCCGTTCATGAACCTGTTCACGTGCGATAACACCAACGATGGGGATGATTGGAACCTGCGCCTCAGCCACATGATTCCGACCGCGAACTATG
>JAQGOU010000349.1 GCA_028293445.1 Verrucomicrobiales bacterium
AAATGGAGAAGCGCTATCAAATTTTCGCCAAAGTAGGGGTCCGCAATATCAAGTCGTTCAACGAACGTCCCAGGGACAAGCCGATTCCGCCTGCGGAGCCGGAACTGCCTTTGATGGCAAAAAAGGAAAAAGTGGAAGCCACTTCCGAAGGTTTTGCCGTGGAACTGGACGAAGAGATCGTGGTTCCTCGCGAAGACGATATCATCATTCCCGAGAAGCTCAGCTATGTCGTGGTGATTATCGACGAATTGGCGGATCTCATGCTTGTCGCCCCCGCGGATGTGGAAATGGCGATTGCGCGCATCACCCAGATGGCGCGAGCGGCCGGAATTCATTGCATCGTCGCGACGCAACGTCCGAGCGTCGATGTTATCACCGGTGTTATCAAAGCGAACATCCCGGCGCGTATCGCGTTCCAAGTGGCGGCGAAAGTAGATTCCCGTACGATTCTCGATGCGATGGGCGCGGACAAGTTGCTCGGCAAAGGCGATATGCTTTATCTGCCACCGGGTTCAGCGAAATTAATCCGTGCGCAAGGTGTGCTGATTACCGACCAGGAAATTCTTAGCGTCGTCGATTTCATTGCGAAGCAAGGGAAGCCTAGTTACGAGTTGGAAATCCACGAGAAGCTGCAAAAAGCGAGCAGCAGTAGTTTCGGGGAGGAAAACGAGGGCGGCATCGACGAGGACGAAGGTCTCATCGAGCAATGCATCGAGGTGATCCGCACCGAACAAAAGGCCAGCGTCTCGCTCATGCAGCGCCGCTTGCGCCTCGGCTACACACGTGCTGCTCGCATCATGGATGAATTGGAAAACCGCGGTATTGTCGGACCTAGCAAGGGTGCCGAACCGCGGGATATTCTCATCGATCTGGATGGCGGCGGCGCAGATGGTGCGGGGCAGTAGTTTGAACGGGGCGGCCGCGATAAGGTTGCATTCGGAGCGCTTAGCCGTGTCCGTTGACGTCACGTGCCCAGTTATCTCAATCAGACCCAAAAGCTTTCACCAATTCTAATGGCGTCTTCTCCAAAGCGAGAGACGGTCTTCCGGGTCACTCTCCACCTTGGTAAAGTTCTCCGTTAAGGATTCTTTTAGAATTTGGTTTAGAAGCAGATTCGTCTCGGGAGTGTTGGTGTTCAGGACGCTGCTATCAGCGAATACTGTTTCCTGTTGCAGTAAATGTTGCACGAGAGATTGGATTTCCGTTCGCTTGAACGTTTCAATCAGACTGCTTCGCAGCGGAGATTGCGTCTGCGATAAAACATGATAGGCCGAAGCGTGATTAGAAAGAATCCAAACCGTCTTTCCCGGTGAGGTATGGGCGTTAAGGAAACTAACAGAGTTTGCGATTGGTAACTTTTTGGCTGTATCGGTGAACAGATTTCGGAATTTAGGGGACCTAAAGGCAGCACCTGAATTTATGGTTGAGAAAATAAGCGCGAGTGCCGAGACAGCGATTGTCATTGAGTAGAGCCAGACTGCGACCGGCTTTGGTAGCGTCCTTTGCGAAAGAATGCGATCAAGGCCCAGCCCCAGGAGCAAGGCCGCGGGAAAGATGATCGCGGTAAAGACGGCAGAATGACTGCGACCCTGGTAATAGGCAAAAGTTCCTGCACTCAACACGGAAAGAGAGAGAATCAGACCTCGTTCGGGACTGGGTTTATTGAAATAAACACCTGCTGCAAAAACCGTGATAAACGCGTAAATGAGCCAACTGTGCAACAAGGGCATCGGCAACATGAAAAACCCAAGCCCGTAAAACTGTGTCTGGTATCGTATCAGGGATAAAAAGTCCGGAAGATGACTGCATTTGAAGAACAGATACCCGGTCACAACCATACCTGAGAACAAGAGTGAAAGCGCGCTGATGATCACCGGGCGCACGTAGGATTTTTCCTGAGTCTGAAGATATATAAACCAACTTCCCACACACACGATGCCGGAATCCAGATTCCAAAACGGAGCAAAGCTCAGGATGATAGTGTAGAAAACAGTTCTTTTTAAATTAGGGTTTTCGGGATGTTTCGAGAGGAAATATAATAAAAGGCCCGGGAAAAATGTTCTCACCCCAACATATTGGAAATAGGGATCATAATAGGATCTTTCATCCATGAACGTGGAATAAAAAAAGGAGGTGAAGTGGATCGTCCCGGCCACGACAAAGAATCCAAGCAACCTGGACTTGAACTGCTTCGATCCAAAGTAAAACAAACAGTAGTGATAAATCACCACGAGCAAGGAAAGAGTGACGGTATAGCCCAAGATCGTAAACTTTCCAAAGAGCCGCCAGACAATGCTAAGGAATTCAGGATACAACCCGTATTGGTGGAATAGATCAACCGTCAGCGTTTTGCCAGAAAACGTTTGCCAGTTGGCAAACAGCATGGCTTCAGAGTGATTATGCATCAAGTAGGGATCGTTTTCAGGAACAAGCCGAACCCAAAAATGGATAAATATGTATGCGAAGGCTAAAGCCCAATAACCTTTGTTGCTGAGATTATATTTTTGAATCGTTTCAAGGTTTAGCTGGTTTTTCTTTTGCAGCGCGTAGAGTGCAAGCCCAAGGAAAAACAGAACCAGGGGAGCACCAGGAATGGCCTGGAAGTAGAAAAAATATTCTCCGGTCCAAATTGTAAGGACAAAAACGACAGTAAAAATCCAGCTCGCTACTTTATATCTCGGAGGGATCCAGCGTATTTTTCTGTTCAGAAACCAAGTGAGTGGCAACAGCAAAAACAGAATACTCAAATACGCCACTTTTTCCTGGTTTTCCGGGTTGGCTTCTTTTTTGGAAAAAACAAACGCAAAGCTCGTTTCAGGATTAATGGTGCCTGCGGGCACTGCCATGTAGATGACGTAGACGACCAGGGCAAAAATGAAGGTTGCAAGCAATGTCGTGAACAAAACCGGACTAAAGTCCGCTTCTGCGGGAGTTTGCTGCGGGGAGGATGCCTTGTCCGTTTTTGCCACTCTAACGAAGTATAGGAGATTGCTCTCTAAACTAAATGCTTATGTTGCGGGCTCTTTAAGATAGCCGGACCTGTTGCGTTTCAGGACCGCCCTCACTGACGGCTTCTGCTGCCTTTTAAACAGAATGCCTCGGGATGTTCCAAATGAAACGGTGTCGCGTCCTGATAGGCTTTCGCGACGGCTAGCAGTTCCGCTTCGCCGAAAAGTTTTCCGACAAAGGAAATAGCCGTGGGCACTCCATTCGTCGTGAAGCCATTCGGCAAACCAACGGCGGGATGTCCGGTGAGATTGTTCATGAGAAGATTCTGGCCCACATCCCAGGGCGCAACGTAAACGTCGATATCACGCATCAATTTATCCATTTCCTGGATTACAAGATAACGAATGCGTTGTGCCTGGAGGTATTCCACCGCCGGGACAAAACGTTTTGAGCGGAACGCGGTAGGCCACGCACCTTTACCCTGCTGCACGAGTAAGTCGTCTTTGTTGTTGCGGGTCAGTTCGTCAAAGAAGGTTGCGCCTTCCGTGCTGAGCACAAACGAAATAGATTCGACCGGATAATTGGTCGGTAGCGTGATTGGAATGAGTTTCGCGCCGAGCTCTTGGAGTTTCTTTAGGGTGGCGTCATCAAACGTGCGGGTTTTCTTCTTCGCGAAATCATCTTTCAAATAGCCGATGCGCAATTTCTTTAAATCAGCTTTCCCCGTGTAATTGAACGGCGCGTCGTAGAGGGTTTGGTCAAGCCCATCGGGACCCAGGATGGCATTGAAGACGATCGCGCAGTCCTCAACCGTTCGGCCGATTGGCCCGATCTTGTCCATGGTCCAGCTCAGCGCCATGCAACCGGTGCGACTCACGCGACCGTAGGTCGGGCGTAATCCAGTCACGCCGCAAACTGCTGCGGGAGACAAAATGGATCCGTGTGTTTCGGAACCAATGGCAAAGGCAAAGAGACCCGCGGCGGTTCCCGCAGAAGACCCGGCGGACGAACCGCTAGAGCCTTGTTTTAGATTCCAGGGATTCCGCGTTTTGCCGCCGAACCAGGTTTCGCCCATAGCCAATTCGCCCATCGACGTTTTACAAACCAACACGGCACCGGCTTGCTCGAGCTTCTTGATCACCGTCGCGTCTTCGGCAAAAACTTGGTTGGTATAAGGCGGTGCTCCCCAGGTGGTGGGAATCCCTTTGGTGGCGAATAAATCTTTTGCTCCGTACGGCAAGCCGTGTAACAACCCGCGATATTTTCCGGCGGCGATTTCTTTATCAGCGCGACGCGCCTGTTCTAACGCGAGATCCTCGGTCAGCGTGATAACGCATTCCAACTTCGGCCCAAACGTTTTGAGCCGCCCCAGATACATCTTCGTCAGTTCTTCTGAAGAAACCTGGTGAGATTTGATGAGCGCTGCCAGATTGCCAACAGACCAGAACGCGACCTCTTCCAGATTGTCTGGCCGCTTTACCTTCCGAAATGACGAGAACTTTGCCTGTTTGTGTTCATGCGGGATTTTGAATCCAACAGGGATAGGATTGAACAAAACGGCGGGCGGCGTTCCGTAGGGAATCTCGGTGTTCCGGATCACGTTGTAATCGCCAAGTCTGGAATTCAACCCGTTGAGCAGCATCTCCCGCTTCTCATCTGTAAAATGCAGGCCGCTTATCTTTTCAGCCTCGGCGACGGTTTCGCGAGTAATCGCATTTGTGGCTGCTTGTGCATTTAGGGTGCACAGCAAAACGGCCAATGTGAGCACTGGGTTAAAGATGTTCATGACAAAATAAGTGCGCGAGATCGACACTCGCGTCATCGGGGAATTCTAATTCTTTTCTGGCAATTCGTGTCCTGGAACGCTGCATTTCGGAGCAGTCCCGACTGCATTGATTGTGTAGCGGCCGGCGGCTGGACATTGCATCGATCCGTTTTTTAGGTAAGGCGACAAATCAGTCATGGTAGGAAGATCTCCGGGCGATTTTTTATTCTCAAGCGACCATTGTTCTTTTGCTCCATCGATGAGCCGCAAGTTTATGATGCAGACATTCTTTTGGGCAGTCGTCCGTGCCTTCACAAAGTTCGGAATGGCAATGGCCAGCAACAACGGAATCATGAACAGAGAAACTCCCAGGTTGACGTAGCCGAGAATCAGGCCGGCCAATCCCATGCCCTCTCCTTGCAACGCGCCATTGGATCGGCCGATTTTGGTGCGGGCCTTGTGACCGCAGATGATGGCCGGGATCCCGCTGAGTGGGCCAAGGCAGAAGACGAACGAAGCAATTCCAAGCACCAGGCTGGTGATAGCCAACCCGTCGGTTTGAGGCGTGGTTGAGCTTGGAAGCGGTGGAGGAGGTGTGTCGCTCATTTACTTATTTATTTGAGGAGTAAACAATTTTAGCAAGGTGAAATACTTTCCCCGTTCTATCCTGCCGTGAGTTTTGGCTGGAACCGCATCATTGGTCTTCGTGGTTACGAGTGGTGTGACAAAATGTCTCACTTGGTTCTCATGGAGGAGGAATTTTCTAAAAAGGAACGAATTCCGGAGAGGCAGAAAAGGTCCGCCATTTTTATGGAAGTTTTCTAGAGTTCTGGTTGAGAGCTGAAATAGTTTCAGGCGCAAATCTCTTCCCCAAAGCTGGCCCGTTTTCCAAACCGGCCTCACGCCCTTTCCCGGACGGGAGTTTTCAAAAAGATGACCTCATTTTACTTTCCCAGAAAAGTTTTACAAATATTTGGAGGTTCAGAACTTCCCCGGAGCTCCTCCCACAAAAATTTGGGTCCGTCCGGGCGCTCGGAAAAACTTTCTACAAATAATTCACGGAGTTTTGCTTCCTCAAAAAACTTTTTTCGCGAAAATCTTTTTTCCACCTTCCCCAAAACTCTGCCACAAATATTTCATGGAAGTTTCCTTCCAGGAAAAGCCTCCCACAAATAATTCATGGAATTTTGCTTCCAGGAAAACCTCGCCACAAAAATAGAAAAGTTTTCTACCTTCCCGGAGAGGCGAAATATATGAATTTCCCTTTTTTAGCTCCGGAAAAACTTTTCTTTACGTGAAAAACTTTTTTCCGGGAGCCCCAAAGCAGGTATCGACAAGAACTTAGGCATTCATGTCGGTTTTGGTGGATGAAATATCCAGTTTTGGAAAAAAGGGGAACAACGATCCGCTTTCCACAAGCGCGTCGCTCCAAAAAGCGCCCATTTTTTCGAAGAAGTGCGAAGAATTAGGGTTAAAAACCGTAAAAGAGAGAGCGTCATCTAATTGCTTCCTCGAAACGCCGCACCGTCATTTTGACTCTTTTCAGGCAGGCTCTTGGCGGCCAGTTTTTGATCAATTTTTCCCAACCACTGCGCCCGCACCTCTCGAGGTGTGCCAAAATGGCACACCTCGCCATCCTCAGGGCAACCCGACATTGTTTTTCAAGAGGCGTCTTTAGGGTCGAATTTTGATGTCTTTTGCGGTCTTTGCCGCCAATGTTTTCCCATGAGAGTTGGAGTGCTTTGTCGAAGTGAAGTCGCGCAAATCGAGTGGGCTCATTCCCTCGGCTTTCGCTCGGTGGGCATGTTGAAGTTTTTCGAAAGCCCGATGGCACCACCACACACCGAGTGGAAACCTGCCGCCACGCAACTCGCCGCCCGTGCGAAGGAACTCGATGTCCGCATCTCGGCTATAGGTGCGCTTTATAAAAATCCACTCGATCCCAGGCAAACGGATTACGCACGGGAGGTGTTTCACCGGGCGATCGAGGTGGCATCGCACATCGGCGTGAAAACGGTCTGTGGTTTTCCTGGCGCGATCGTCGAAACGGAAATCAACGAGAGGGGCGGTAATCCGGTTTATAAATCATTCGACCAACATTTTCCTCAATTGCTCGCGTTCTGGGAACCGCTGGCAAAGTTTGCCGCCGACAACGGAGTGCGCATCGCCTTTGAGAACTGTCCCCAGGGTGCGTGGCACTTGCCGATCATGGGATACAACATGCTCGCTCAGCCCGCCATGTGGGAAAAATTATTCAACGCGACGAAATGCGAGAACATCGGCATCGAATGGGACGCTAGTCACCTGATGTGTCAGTTCATTGATCCTGTGGAAAACATTCACCGGTTTGGCGCGAAAATTTTTCATGTGCACGCCAAGGATGCTTACATCAATCGGCGCTTAATGGAGATTTACGGCATCTGTCATCCCGGTGTGGCTGAGCATCGCTTCTGCGGCTTGGGACAAGCGAACTGGGCCGAGATTATTCATGCCTTCATCCGTGCGGGCTACGATTCGGATTTGAATGTGGAAGGTTTTCATGACCCGGTTTTCCGCGATCATGGGGCTTGGATTCCCGATGATTTGAAAGGCTACGGGCCGACCCGTTGCGCCGGGCAAAAGCTTGAAGAAGCGGGACTCCTGATCGCGAAGCGAACGCTCGAACAATTTACTGCCGGGACCGAACGGCTTTAGCGGCATTGCGAAACGCACCCTCCTTCTCCCTCAAAGGGAGAAGATTTGATGAGCGTCCGTGCGTCCCCTGGACCACCTATCTCCAATAACCTTCGTAATAAACCCAACCACCGGTCTGCTTTTCCCAATGCCCTGGAATGTAGGTGTTGTAGCCGCGGGGCAAACTTTGCCAATGACCGGCGACCCAATCCCAGCGCGAGCCAGAGCGTTTCCAATAACCCGGGACCCAGGCACTGTCCGGGCGTGGCGCTCTTCCCATATCCTCGATTGGTGCGGTAGGTGGCGGTTGAGTGACCACTACTTCTCTCGTAACCACTGGGGCGACAGCACCGGAGCGTTCATGCACGACGACACGACGGGAATAACAACCGGTTGCGAGCGTGGCAGCAACGGCAACGAGCAGAACTGTTTTCATTGGATTCATAATTACCTCCTGAAGAAAACTAACCCCTGGGTCGTCCGACAAAAATGCGGGAAACAACTGAGGCGGAGTTGAGAAAAGTTATGACTCGACGAAACGGCAATGTCCGCCGCAGTTCAAGCGATCACAGTTGAGAGCGGAAACATCCAGCAAAGCACTCGTAAATCTTTCCAAAAAAGCCCCAACGAAGATCCTTCAAAGTGAGCAGGCGCGATTGAGCTTTGTCCTGCTCAAAGATCCGGATCTGTTCAGCGGCAAAATCCTTGTCGAGAATGTTAAAGTTGTTCTCGGCATTAATGCGGAAGGAGCGGTGGTCAAGGTTCACGGATCCTGCCGTAACCCAGATGTCATCCACGATCATCTCTTTGCAATGATATTGGGCCTGTTGATATTCGTAAAATTTCACCCCCGCCCGGAGCAGCTCTTTCCAGCGGATATGCCCGGCCACTTTGGTGATTTCGGAATCAGTGGGGCCCGGGATGATGACTTCGATCTTCACGCCACGTTTGCACGCGTCGACCAGAGCCCGAGTGATGAGCTTATCGGGAACGAAGTAGGCATGTTCGAAACGAATGGATTTCCGCGCAGCCGCAATGGACATGAGATAATCGAGTCGCGCGTTTTCCGCGCCGTCACGCGGGCCGCTTCTGAAACATTGGACGGCCGATTTTCCTGCGGGTTCCATAGGAGGAAAATAATCGCTCCCCTGCAACACTCGATTGCGTTCGCGCACCCAGTTATCCACGAAGACGCCTTGCAGTTGTGCGACGGCTGGCCCCTCGATTTTGAAATGGGTATCCCGCCAAAGCGGCGGTGCCTCGGCGTTGCCATCCCAATTGTCGTGAATACCGACGCCCCCCGTGAAACCGACTTTGCCGTCGACAACAAGAATTTTCCGGTGATCGCGATGGTTTAGAAAGAAAAAGAAATTCCACCAGTTGGGATGACCGTATTTCACGAACCGAACGCCGGAGGCGCGCATTTCGTTAATCAGTTTTCGGGGAAGCTTCATGCTGCCGAGCGTGTCCACGATGACATGGCATTTCACGCCTGCCATCGCCCGTTCACTAATGGCATGTGCGAATTCCTCACCAACCTTCCCCTTGGACCAGATGTAGGTTTCGAACGTGATCGATTTCTCCGCGTGACGAATCGCATTCAGCATCGCGGGAAATATTTCGTCGCCGTTGATCAGCGTCTTGATCTTATTGCCGTCCACGAGGGGCGGTCCGAGCAGGTGATTGATCGACTGACGAAACTGGGGGTCGCTTACGGAATAATCGGTTTGAATTGGTTGAAGAATTTCTTTTTCTACGGCTACCAGCGGCAAGGCCAAAGCAATTTGCAGAAGGACTGCAGCAGCGCACATTCGAAGACCATGGTGAAAACGAATCATCAACAGCGCGACATTTAGCGGCTTCGGCGGGGAAATGGACAGCCAAAAGGAATGAGTGGAGCTAAAAAAAGAGAGAGACCGCAAGTTGCCTCGCGGTCTCTCATGGGTTTTCTGCCGAGATAACTCGGTTATCCAGGAGAAATTATGGGACAAAGACGAACTTCACCGCATCCGTGATAACCATGGAGCCGGTGCTAAAGTTGTCTTTGATTTGCACGCGGCCACTGCTGCGGTGGAGAAATTGAAGGTGCCAACGAGATTCCACTGGCCATCGGTACAGCAAACCATCGACTGAACATGGGCGTTGTGCGCTGTTCTGATTCATTGGGGAACGATGCAGTGGTACCAGAAGAAAAAAAGGGCGTCAACGCAGGCTTTCCCTGATCGGGGCCTGTTTTGACGCTTTGGCAGCAAACACGTTGGACGTCGGGTCTTCAATCCTGCATTTTCTTCGCCAGCTCCAACCACTGTTTAAACCAATCTGATTCTGTCCATGTCATGATGCAATTTCAGGCCGGAAACAAAACAGTGCCACCTGACTGTGAGCTCGGAAAACTGGAGGACCCGTCACCGTTTTTCTGGAGGAGTGGAGGAACGTTCTCCATGATGCGGTGGACCGAAACCTTTTTCCTTAAACTTCTCGAATCGCTCACGACGTTCCCTGGTGATTTTTTCGAACTTCTCACGCTGTTCCGGAGTGAGTGTTGCGGAAATTTTCTCATGGGCGGCATCGAAAATCTCTTTCATGCGGGGCTCAAAATCGCTGTGCAATTTTCGGAACTGCTCTCCAGAACTCACAAAAACTTCATGAACATTCGTCTGCTGTGCCGGAGTCATATCCAGTTTGGAGATCAAATCTTCTTCCATCTTCTTCTGCGCCGACTCAAACCTGTCATGCGCGAATTTGGGGTCACGAACTCCTGGCTCAACGTGGTGTCGCACCACAGAGCGAGTGCCAAACACGCCGACAGCGATGCCGGCGAAGAACACCAGTCCGATTACCAGCCATGGTTTGAAACCTTTCATGAATTAATTCGAGGCAAACAGCCACTCTTCCGCCGCTTGCTGAACGTCTGCAGTGGTCGTTGTTTCGCTCTGTGTAAAATAAAACTCCGTGGCAATACAGAGACCAATGATCACGACGGCTGCCGCCGCCAGACGCGGAAACAGCTGGTTCAACTGCTCGAAAAACGAGAGGGGCGTGCTCCGGCGTTGGTCGCGGCGAATTGCCGACACAACACTGTTCTCGAAATTAAACGGCACTTCCGGCGCTTGTTCTTTCCGCGCTGCTGCCAATAGCTTTTGAATGTTTGAATCGTTCATTTTTTCTCAGTCTCCATCTTCAACAAAATCTTTTTCAACTTCGCGCGCGCTCGAAATGCCCGCACCCGCGTCGCCGCACTGGACCAATCTGTCAATTCACAAATCTCTTTCACGCTCTTGCCTTCAATTTCCTGCAGCGTGAGGACTAACCGTTCTTCCGCTGTCAGCTCGCGCATGGCTAATTCGAGAATTTCCCGCGCTCGCCCGGGCTCCAGCTCGTCGCGTTGCTCTTCACCCTGCAACCAGTCGAGCGCATCCTCGCCCAATTCATCAAATCCAATTTCCTTTTTGATCCGCTGCTTTTTGCGGAGATGATCCAGCGCCACATGCACGGCAATTCTTGAGAGCCAATGCGAAAAAGGAGCGCGTCCATCAAACTGTTCCAAGGCTTTCCAGGCTTTCAGAAACGTATCCTGCGCCAGGTCCTCGATGAGATGCGCGTCCCGCTCGTAGCGGTATAAGATGGAAAAGACGAGGCCCTGATGCTGACGAACGATTTCGCCAAAGTCATCGGGCGAACCGTTTCGAATTCGTGCCAGCAATTCCGCTTCATCTTTCACCGTTTCGTTTTCACCGACCGCACTCATCTTCTGAGCGTTTTACCACCTGCTCATCGCTGCCATGAACGGGCAATCCTAGCTTCAGTTCTTTTCCAAAGCTTCTCCGACTTTTTTCAAGACAGCAATTACCGCTTCGTCAGCTTTTTCTTCAAATTGTTTGACCTTGGCAATTTGTTCTTCGGTCAAAATCGGCCCGATCTTTGCGGACAGTTTCATGCGTTCGACGGCAAAATCACTTTCCGCCGTAGCGACCTTTTTGGACGCTTCACGGACGCTGGCCTCGGTCGCACCGGAGGCGTGAATCGCCTCGCGCAATGCTTTGCGGCTCGCATGTAAATTCTTGATGATGGGAACAATCGTATCCTTTTCGGCACGCAACTCTGTTTTGATTTTGTCGAGTTGTTCGTCCTTCAAATCGAGCCCCTTGATGATGCGCTGGAGAACGGGTCCGCGCTCGGAGCGAGCGCCTTCGGCGGCCCGCACTTTATAAACCGCGAAACCCCCCGTCATCAGAGCGACGGCTGCAACGAGAGAGAAAAGTCTTTTGTTCTTCATATCACCATTAATACGCAGGAACCCCTAAAAATGTTTCAAGGAAAATTAAGTCGTGAACACGAACAAAGGGGACGGCCCCGGTCAGGCCTTTGCCGGGGATCGCACCTTCTACGGAAGGACCTTGTAAACAAGAAACAACTCGTCCCCAACGCGCTTCATCGATTTCATTTTTAAGCGAGTGGCATCGGCGAGTTTTTGAATCCCTTCACCGTCGGCGAGAGTTGGCGCGTCACGTCCGCCAAAGATCACGGGACAGAGAGTCAGATATAGTTCGTTCACTACGTTGGCTCGAAACAAAGCCCCATTTACCTCGCCGCCTCCTTCGCAGAGTAAGCGGTTCACGTTCCATTTCTTTTTCAGCCAACGTAGAGCCGCCACAAAATCGATTTCGGTTTCCCCAAATGTTTCCACGGCGTCTGCGACTTCGCGTAACCGCTTCAACTTTTTTCCAGCACGCTCTGTGGCCAGAACAATAATCGGTGAAAATCGCCGCTGAAATAGTTTTGCCTCTGGATCCACGTTCCCGGAACCGCTGACCACGACGCGAATATTGTATTCAGCCAAGCCGTTCCTGATTCGCATCTTCCGATATTTTTCGCCGCCAGGTCCGAGATCCATGGGGAAGGAATTAATCGTCCGCGCGCCACTCATGACGGCATCGGCTTGCGAACGCAGTGCCAGCAAGAGTTCCTGATCGCGCTTGCTGCCAAAGGGAGTGAAGTGTTCCTTGCTCGAGGACAGTTTGCCATCCGCCGTGGTGGCGACGTTCAGGTAAACAAATGGCAATTCTGCGCTCATCTTTCAGAGTTTAATATGCATCAGACTCGGCTCGGAAGCGATTCAGCCCCGGAGAGGCGCACCGCCCTATTCCGCATTGGGATACGAGCCCAGGACCTTCACGAAGTTGCAGGCTTGTTCCAGATCAGCGATCGCTTTCGCAACTTTTTTGTCGCTCATATGACCATCGCAATCGACGAAGAAGAAATACTCCCACGCTTTGCGTTTACTGGGGCGCGACTCAATCTTCGTCATGTTTAGCTTGTACTTGCGAAACGGCGAGAGCGCGTTGTGCAACGCTCCCACTTCATGCTTGATGCTGAGCATGAGGCTCGTGCGATCGCGCCCGGTGGGCGGACTGCATTGGCGACCAAGGACGAGAAAGCGGGTGACGTTGATGGCGTTATCCTGCACGCCCTGTTCGAGCACCGGCACATTATATTTTTCTGCGGCCAGCACGCCGGCGATGGCGGCCGAATTCTTTTCGCGTGAGGCGAATTCCACGGAGCGCGAGTTCGAGGAGGTCTCGATAATCTCGACGTGTGGAAAGTTCTTATGCAAATAAGAGCGGCATTGCGCCAGCGTCTGTGGATGAACGTAGAACTTCTTGATCTCCTCGCGTTTGAAGCGGCTGACCAGGCACTGCTGAATTTTTAAAATGATCTGCGCAACGACTTTGAGATCGCTGTCCACGAACATGTCGAGCGTATGGGTGACAACGCCTTCAGTGGAATTCTCCACGGGAACAACGCCATAATCGGCGCGTTGTCGGCTCACTTCGGTGAATACGTCCGCAATCGAATTTTGCGGCGCATACTTGAGGCTCGCACCAAACCGGCGAATCGCCGCTTCATGGGTGAACGTCGCTTCAGGCCCGAGGAAGGCGATGGCCATCGACTTCTCCAGCGAGAGGGCGCTGGACATGATCTCGCGATAAATCGCACGCAACGATTCATTGGTGATCGGGCCACCGTTCATTTTGCAAATGCGATCGAGA
Organism: Verrucomicrobiales bacterium; assembly: GCA_028293445.1. Taxonomy (GTDB): domain Bacteria; phylum Verrucomicrobiota; class Verrucomicrobiia; order Limisphaerales; family JACDHS01; genus CBHWET01. The sequence goes on from JAQGOU010000349.1 coordinate 13,438, forward strand.
ACAGCCTGCTCCCGGTGTGGTGCGTAAATCTCTTCGCCCGCTTTCAGTTTGATTTCGCCGATCTCCAGCACGTGCTTCGTGCGCTCGTTGAGCAGTTTGACGATCTGCGCGTCAAGTTTGTCGATCGATTTGCGATGCTCGGGAATGTTCATTTGCCTCGTTTAGGAATCAGACTTCGGAGCTTCGCCTGACGGTTCGGTTTTGGCTTCCGTGTCGGGTGCCGTCGCGGTCTCGGTCAATTTGTCTACATCCGCCACCGCCAGTTGATCGGGCGGCGCCGTGGCCAAGCCGGGGTCCGCCGTCAGAAGTGATTCCGGCTTGGTCACCGGGATGCGACGCAGTTCATCGGCCGACGGCAAATCTTCCAACGCACGCAGGCCAAAATATTCGAGGAACGCCGGCGTGGTGCTATAAAGCGAAGGCCGTCCCACGACTTCAGCGCGACCACATTGTTCCACCAACCCGCGTTCGAGCAATGTCTGCATTACGCCATCGACTGCGACGCCGCGGATCTGTTCAATTTCTGCGCGGGTAATCGGCTGCCGATACGCAATGATAGCGAGTGTTTCCAGACCGGGAGCGGAAAGCCGTGGAGGCCGATTCTTTTGCCCGACCATTGCGATCAGCCAGGGTGCAAATTCCGGTTGGCTGACGAATTGCCAGGCACCCGCGACGCAGGTCAGTCGAAAACTGCGTTGTGCGGCTTCGTGATCTTTTTGGAGTTGTTCGAGCGCCGTAATGATCTCCTCGTCTTTCGTTTTCTTCAGTGCGCGCGCCAGTTCGTCCGCGCCTTCCTGATTCGCGGTTTGCGCGAGGATATCACGAAGTTCTTTCGGGCTCATCGGCTTTTGGGCCGAAAACAAAATGACCTCGAGAATAAATTTTAGTTCCATGCCTAATTAGATTGCGGAGTGGATGTGTCGTCCGGCGGTGCCGAAGCCGCAGGCGCCTCGGTTTGTTCTGGAGGAAGTTCCTCGGTCGCGACTGGCGCCGGTTGCGGTGGAGCTTTGGTGATATCGATGTCGTCGAAATCTTCCGATTGCACGCAGAGAAGCTGCTTCATGCGGATCAGTTCCAGTAAGGCGAGAAAGGTGCAGATCACTTCCGGTCGCGCCATTTCTGTCGTGAACAATTCCGAAAACTTCACAAACGGCTTTTCGATAAGCAGATTGACAATCTGTTCGATCTTTTCGCTCACCGACCATTTGTCTTCGAAAATGTCGCGTAGATCATCGCGTTGATTAACCCGTTTGAGAATCGCATTGACCGCGTTGAGCAGATCGAACACCGAGACTTCCGGCTTTTTTGCCAGGGCGGGGAGGTTGAATTCCAGCTTTCCGGGGCGGCGGGCAAAAATGCTTTCCTGTTCAATTTCACGCACTTGCAATTGCGCGGCGGCGTCCTTGAACTTTTTATATTCAACGAGTTGCCGAATCAGTTCCCAGCGCGGATCTTCTTCGTCTTCTTCCTCGGCAGCCTGAACCTGCAGATCTTTTGGGAGCAATTCGCGACTCTTGATATACATCAGGGTCGCGGCCATCACTAAAAATTCGCCGGCAACCTCCAGATCCAGCATCCGCATCACATCGATGTACTCGATGAATTGCGTCGCCAGCTTGGTCAGGTTGACTTCGTAAATGTCGACTTCCTCCTTCTTGATAAGATAAAGGAGTAAATCCAGCGGCCCTTCGAAAACCTCAAATTTTACTTTGTACTCGGACATCAGCGGCGAATTTTAACGCGCGTATCCTAATGGCGGCGACTGTCGGTTGGCAACGGAATACTCGGAAGCGGGTGCGGCGAATTATTTCGGCAAGGTGAAAAAAAACGTGGCGCCCTGGTGCGGCTTGCTTTCCGCCCAAATGGTACCGCCGTGACGTAAAACCACCCGTTGTGCGATAGCCAGTCCGACGCCGATCCCCTCAAAGTCGGATTCGCCGTGGAGACGCTGAAACAATTGAAACAGCTTTTCAGAATATTTCATGTCGAACCCGACCCCGTTGTCGCTGATACAAAATCGGTGCTCACCCTTTTCCTCGCAAAAATGGATTTCGATCTTCGAAGCCGGAGAATTTCGGGAGAATTTTACGGCGTTACTCAAAAGATGTTTCCAAACCTCGCGCAAGAGAAAGAAATCTCCGCGAACCGTCGGTAGTGCATGGATATTGAAATCAATGTTCCGGTCCGCGATCACTTTGCGCAAATCGGTCAGGACATTCTGAACCAGTTCGGTGGAGTTGATTTCAGAAATCGTTATTTCGTGGCGACCTATCCTGGAATAGGCGAGGAGGCCTTCGATCATCTTGGAAGCTTTCAGGCTGCTAGTACGGATAATCTCGAGAAAGCGCTGGCCTTCGGGGTCCAGCTTGTCTTTGTAATCAACCAGAACCACATCGGCGAAACCTTCAATGGCCCGGAGCGGGGCACGCAAATCATGTGACACCGCGTAAGCCAGCGATTCGAGTTCCTTATTCGCTGTTTGGAGTTCAGTCGTAAGTTGGTTGATCCGCTCGTCGGTGGAAGAGGCTGCCTGGGTTGGGTCGTGCAACATAGATTACAGTCGACTTTTAAATTCCTCGCCGAAGGTAATCTTTCTCTCGCGTCTTTCAACCTATATTGCTGAAGCTAAACGGAACCAGGCGATTCGCCCGGGGAAAAGAGGCGAGAGCAGGACAACAGGTGCCCGCAGTCCTGCACGAGCACACCATGGAGCCATTCGCCTTCGCGCGCTTCAAGCCGACCCGCGCATGCTCTCAAGTCGAGTGCGCACCGACATCGTCTTTTCCAACTGCCGCTGCCATCCCGCCGCCTTCCGCCTTACGGTGAGCGATTCCACTTGCGTGGCAAGGTCGATGAGTCGGCGCAATCGTTGCTCCTCAAACAAAGCGCGTTGGATCCCGAAATCGAGCGGATGAAACTCCTTCGATCTAAATGGTTCCAGCGAAATTTGGAGGCTCCGTTGTTTGAATTCTTTAAAGTTCATCGTCGTTCGATGAAAAGTTCGGCCGTGCCAAAGAATGAAAAATGGCGCGACGTTCCTCCCCAGGGGAAATTACCGTTTTACCAATTTGAAAAACCTGCTTTGCTTGCCGTCTTTAGTTTTGTCCTGATAGAGGAAGGCCAACTTACTCTCGTCAAACCTCTCAAACCATTCGTCCCATTCCACAGGCTCCAAAGTGCCTTCGCCGGAAAATCCGGGAAAATCGATGCGTAAAAGACCCACGTGCTCCTTTGAACGAGCGGTCCCTTTCACCGAAGTCGGTGTTCCTCCGCGCGATTCCGCCCATTGCCGAATCGTTTCGTGATCCGTCGTGCTTTGGGATTGTCCGGCTGTCTTGCCCGGAGCAGCCCTGCGCGTTGCGGTTCCGCTCTTTTTTGTTGCCCTGCCTGCGGGCTTAGCCCTACTGGTGGATTTGATTGAAGCGCGATTTGTTTGCGTCTTCGGCCTTTTCGGCCGACGAGAAGTCGCTTTGCCCGCTTCGATTTCTGCAGATTCTTTTCTCATAGAAATTCTCCTCAAAGTCGATGGGAACCTCGCACCTGCTATATATTCCACAATCGGCGAGGAGTGTGTTGCGCTCTGGTTCAAACCTGTCTTCCCGAGTCGTCAAATGCCGGAAGGAAATCTGGGCAGTCTCCCTAATTGAATACAATGGTTCGCTGCAATGGCTTCAGTTCGGTGAAACCTTAGTGAGCGCTATTTGCTGGAACAGAGGAACTTATTACTGGAGCAACGGGAAGCAGCTCGCGCGCAACCGGCGATGATTACTTGATCTGCCCCGTCGCGGCTGCCAAGGCGTATTGCGCTTTATTGAAATCTGCCACGGTTGAAAAATAATCCATTTTCGCGCGGGCGAGGTCTTGCTGCGCCTGTACGACTTCAAAAACAATACCCACCGCAAACTCCTTGCGTTGCGTCGTCAATCGGACGTTCTCCGTGGCTGACTTCATAATGGCACGGGCTGATTCCACCAGTTGTCCGAGTGACTGGACCTGAACGGCCGCTTCGATCACTTCCCTTTCAATCTGTTGTAGAATTTTTTCGGAGCGGAGCTTCGCGCTTTGCAGCTGTGACTTCGAGGCGTCAACCCGTGTGGAATCGAGAATGCCGCCGGGGCCTACGCGCCAGCTGACGGTTGCGGAAAAATCCGCCGTGTCACTGAAATTGCCCATGGCGGAATCTTTGCCGCCGCCGAGTCCGCCCGCGAACGCCTGCGCGCCCAACGTTGGAATCCACACGCCGCGAGTGGCCGCTTTTTTATTCTCTTCCGCGGCGGAAACGAGAGCGCGACTTCCCTTGAGTTCAGGGCGATTGGTAAACGCTTTTTGGACCATGCCATTCAAGGTGAAATTCGTCTCGATCAAGGTGAGCGGTGCCACGTCGCTTTCGATTGCGGAAAGTTCTTCGGAAATCTTTAGACGCAACACTTCAGCCAGCCGGGCCGACGCAAGGCGCTTCTGTGCGCGGGCCTGTTCCAAAGCAAAACGAAATTTCCCGGTTTGGACTGCCACGCGCAATTTGTCCCCGGCAAACGCCACGCCACCCTCGACCGCGTGCTGCACCTGCTCCTCGTAATTTTCAGAAACGCGCATCGCTTCTTCCGTCGTGCGGATCAGCGCCTCGGCTTTTGCGAGTTCGAAATAGTTTTGCGCGGCCAGGGAAACACTCTGCAACTGTTGTGACGCCAAGGCGTGCCCAGCCGCTTTCGTGAGTTGCTTGGCCGCAAGCGTTTTGTAAATCGCGTCCCCGAGATCCAGCTGCGCATTCACAGTCGCGCCGAGGTTGTAAGATTGTTTGTCCGCGCGAAACATATTCCCGGAGACATCCTGAATCTGTCCTTCGTGTCGACGATATCCGATACCCGGCGCAATCCATGGATAGAAATGTTGCCGGGCTTGTTCTTCCGCCACCTGAGCTTCGGTGAGTTTTTCCCGCGCAATCTGCACATCAATGTTCTGGGCACCCGCAAGACGCAACACTGTCGGTAGATCAATGGAGGTTTTCTCAACCTTAATCTCGAGCGCCTGACCAGAGCCAGCGGCAACGATCACCACGGCACACGCGTAAATCGCAAATCGTAAATCGCAAATCCCCTTGATCATTTTGCCTCCACCACCGTTACGGGCTGCTTATCAGCCAACGTCATTTTACCGACGGCGATCACCGGTTCAGTGCCTGCATAGCCGTCGAGGATTTCAACAAAGGCGCCATCATTGAAGCCAGTTTTGATCGGAGTCTTCTTCGCTTTTCCGTCAACGACGGTGAAAACTGAAGGGCCGCTTTTCTCCACCATGACCGCTTCCACCGGAAGCAGCAGAACATCATTGTGTTTTTCCACGCCAACCTTTGCCGTTGCATACATCCCTGGGCGAAGATCACCGGAGTCATTCGCGAGATCGACTTCCGCCAACATCGTTTTGCTCAGATCATCGAGAACCGGGCTGAAGCGCGTGATGGTGCCTTGAAATGTTTTTCCCGGCAATCCGTCGACGCCTACTTTCACGGGCAGACCCTTCTTAATGAGGGCCACTTCCGATTCCGGAACGGCGACCTGGACTCGCACCGTTTTGATATCCACCAGCGTGACGATCGCCGCGTTTTGCGCGGCGCTGCCGGAGGTCGCCGCTGGGACGAATGCGCCGAGGTCAATGAACCGCTTCGTGATCACGCCTGAAAAAGGCGCCGTGATTTTTGTGAAACTCAACAAGGTCTCGGCACGTTCCAGATTGGCTTTTGCGATCTGCACGCGGGCTTTAGCAGTATCCACATTCTGCGCAACGATGAGGTCAGGTGCCTTTTGTTGTGTGTCGGTGATGCGTTTAGAATCGAGTTCGGCAATCTCTGATTCGGCCTTGCTTCTGGCGAGATCCGCGATTAGTTCTGGCGCTTCGATTTCGGCGATTACGCCGCCTTCTTTGACTTCATCACCGCGATCCACGGAAATCTTTTTCAAGTAACCGGCGACCTTGGCGTAAAGCGTCACCTGCTGATTCGCCGTGACGTTGGCGGGCAACGTCACATTGCGCAAAATCTCCCCGCGCTTGGATTGAGCCAGTTTCACGCTGGCGTTTTGCGCGAAGGCGCTGGGCAATTGGCTCAGGAACACCACGGCGGCCAAGGCGCTCGTGAAGGAACTTCTTAGATTTTGTCGCATACGAAAATTTTAATCTGCACCCATTCGCGAAACGTGATGGCCGCTCAGCGGATCATCCGGATCCAGTGAAACAGAGGCGCGGCTGGCTGTTCTTCGGAAGATTGCAAACACCGACGGCAAAACAAACAACGTGGCAAACGTCGCGGCTACCAGGCCGCCGATGACGGCGCGGGCGAGCGGGGCGGTTTGTTCCGCTCCTTCGCCCAAGCCGAGCGCCATCGGAATCATACCGGCGATCATCGCGCAGCTGGTCATGAGAATGGGACGCAAACGGGATTGGGCTCCTTCGCGTCCGGCGACATCCGGTGCCGCTCCAGCGAGGCGACTGCGTTCGGCAAACGTCACGAGCAGAATCGCATTCGCGACCGCCACGCCAATCGACATGATTGCGCCCATGAAGGATTGAATGTTCAACGTCGTGCCGGTCAGCCAAAGGGCGATAGCAACTCCGGCGATCACTGCGGGAACCGTTAAAATCACCACGAGCGCGAGTTGGATCGATTCGAAGTAAGCGGCGAGTAAAAGGAAAATGACGATGATCGCGATGAGCAATCCGGATTTTAATCCATCAAACATTTGTTCCATCGGAACGATCTGTCCACGGACATCGACGCGTGTTTTTGCTGGCGGTTCGCCCACCTGTTTCAAGGCTGCTGTAATCTTTTTGGAAACGCTGCCGAGATCGGCTCCGGAAATGTTCGCCGTAATCGTGACGAGCCGTTGCATGTTGTAGCGGTCGTATTCACCGACCATCGTCCCTTCGCTCACGCCGGCGAAGTTGCGCAGCAGCGTCGATTTACCATCCTTCGTACTGACCGGGAGATTCTTGATTTCGTCCAGCGACGTCATCTTCGCTTGAGGCACCTGCACTTGAACCTGATAGCTGACGCCGCTGTTCGCGTCGGCCCAATAAACTGGCGTTGTGAAACGACTCGAGGAGGTCGCGGTAACAAGTGAGCGCGTCGCGTCGGAGACTTTCACCCCCATCAGGCCGGCGCGTTCACGGTTGATGTTGATATCGACCGTGGGGTAGTCCATCGATTGACCGAATTGCAAATCGCGCAACGCCGGAATCTTCGCCATCTGCTCGCGGATTTTTTCCGCATATTCCCGACTCGCCGCGAGATTCGGTCCGGCCACCGCGACTTCAATCGGCGTCGGTGAACCAAAGCTCATCACGCGACTGACGATGTCGCTCGGTTCGAAGGAAAACTTCACGTCCGGCATTTTCTCGGCGAACACCTGGCGCATCTTTTCTTTCAGCTGCTCGATGCGAATGGGCGTTCCCGTTTTCAATTGCACCTGCAGGACTCCCTCTTCGGTCCCGCTGTTCCAGAGATGAATGAGGTTCACCGGATAATTCGGCGCATGAACGCCGACGAACGCCAGCGTGATCGCGACGTTGTTGGAACCGACTTCATTTTTAATCAGCTCGAGCGTTTGCAAAGCGAGCGCTTCGGTCTTATCGACGCGCGTGCCAGTAGGGGCGCGGAGACGGACGGAAAGTTGTCCGGCGTCCACCTTCGGGAAAATTTCCGTGCCGAGCCGATTGCCGAAAAAGTAAATGGCCAGGCACGCCACGCCGAGCGACAGGATCAACACGAGCCAACGCAGGCCGATCAACGGCGCGAGAATTTTTCCGTAGGCGGTTTGGGATTTGGTGAAAGGCTGCGCAGTCTTGGAATTCGCGACCACTTTATGACGGAGAGACCAGACCGCCAAAATCGGGACCAACGTGCTGGAAAGAAGGAACGACGCAATCATCGCGAACCCGACCGCGAGGGCGAGCGGAACGAAAAGGGCCTTCGCCGCGCCGACCATGAAGAACGCCGGAATGAACACGGCGAGAATACAAAGCATCGCCAGCAAACGTGGGACGGCGGTTTCGCGAGTCGCATCGGAAGCCGCACGCGCCAAACCTTTGCCTCTACTCAAATGGGAATGGATGTTCTCGATCGCGACGGTCGCTTCATCGACCAGAATTCCGACAGCCAACGCGAAACCGCCGAGCGTCATCAGGTTGATATTTTGTCCGCTGATCCACAGGGCGAAGGTTGCGCCGAGCAACGACACGGGAATATTGATCACCACGATGAAGGCAGTGCGCCAATCTCGCAGAAAGAACAGAACCATCAAACCCGTCAGCACGGCTCCGAGCGCCCCTTCCTTCATCAAATCGCGAATCGCGCGCGTGACGTAAGGCGATTGATCAAATTCGTAACTGACCTTCACGTCATCGGGCAGGACGCTTTGAAATTTCGGCAGGTTCTTTTTGACGAGGTCAACCACAGCGATCGTGGAGGCGTCCGCGCGTTTCGTGACCGGGATGTAAACGGTGCGTCGGCCATTCACCAAGGCGTAGCTCGTCACAATATCCGCGGCGTCGGTGACGTCCGCGACGTCGCGCACGAAGACGGTTGGATAGACTCCGGCGCGAATCGGGACGGTTTCGAGATCTTTGATGCTCTTGACGATCGAATTGGCCGGAACAATCGGATACTTGTCGCCGAGCGTCATGTTGCCGGAAGGACTGATCGTGTTCGCGGAAGCGATGGCGTTGACGATTTCGTCCGGCGACATGTTGTAGGACCGGAGGCGATCGGGTTTAACAGCGATTACGATGGAACGCGCACTGCCACCAAACGGCGGCGGCGCAGAAACGCCGGGCAATGTGGCGAACAACGGACGCACAGAATTGAGCGCGGCATCCTGAAGTTGTCCGACGGTTTTTGTTTCGCTGAAGAAAACAAGATTTCCGACCGGCACGCTGCCGGCATCAAAGCGCATTACGAATGGCGACACAGTGCCGATGGGCATGAAGGCGCGGGCGCGGTTGACGTAAGAAATCGTTTCGGCCATCGCCGAGGCCATGTCGGTCCCGGGATGGAACTGCAACTTCATAATCGAAGCGCCCTGGATCGATTTCGATTCCACATGCTCGATACCCGTGATGTAGAGGAAATGGTACTCGTAGTAATAGGTGAGGTAACCTTCCATCTGCGCCGCATCCATGCCGCCGTACGGTTGCGCGACGTAAATGGTGGGAATGCCGAGCGGCGGAAAAATATCCTGCGTCATCCGCTTCACGGCGACCCAGGCGCCAAGGCAGATCGCGATGATTAGAACAATCACCGTGAGGGGACAGCGCATCGCAGCGGAAACAAGATTCATGTCGGTGGCCTAGACTTGGGAAGGGAGGGTCGAGTTACAAGAGAATTTTCAGTGGCGACCGGGCGAAGGGGGCGAGAGCAAACGGGGTGAAGTCACGCACCTCGTCTGGCATAAAAGTTTTATTAGCTGGTTCATTGCCAAAGGCGCTCCCTTCCGTTGGATTTTGGAGAAATCGGTAAGAAAACGGGACGGAAACGCTCAAAAGAATAAAAACCGGTCAAAAAACGAGTCTTTATCTGAAAAAGGGCACTTTGCAGCTTCGGAATTTTGGTCCGGAACAGGAAGGGTACGATGTTGTTTCGGAATTCCCGTCCGGAACAGGAAATGGCTCCGTTGTCGTCCGAAATTCGGGCCGGAGTTGGAAAGAGGTCCAATGTTGGTTCGGAAATCTGGTCCGGAACAGGAAAGAGGTGCGATGTTGCTTCGGAATTTCGGTCCGGAACAGGAAAGGGCTCCTTTTTGAACCGGAAATCTGCGCCGGAACAGGAAAGAGGTCCAATGTTGCTTCGAAAACGAGCTCTTTCCTGGGAAAGAGGTCCAATGTTGGTTCGGAAATCTGATCCGGAACGGGAAAGGGCTGCGATGTTGCTTCGGAATTTTGCTCCGGAACAGGAAAGAGGTTTGATTCGTTCCAGAAATCCGCCTCTCAAGGGGGGCTCCTTTTGACGCAGAGGAGAAAAGGATCAGTAGCCCCTATGAATTCCGTAAATGACTTGGATCAAAAGTCTGAGCGGCAAATCTTTTGACAGGGAACACCTTGGTTTGGCAAGTTCTCGCCCGCCTATATGTCACAATTGAACGGAAACCTTTTAGTCGGACAGTCCGGCGGACCCACCGCCGTTATCAACGCCAGTGTCGCCGGTGTTCTCCAGGAAGCTGGCAAACACGAGTGCATCGAAGAAATTTACGGCGGCCTCAACGGAATCTTCGGCATTCTCAACGAAGAAATCATCGACGTGAACGAGGAGAAGGCCAAAACCATCGAAGGTTTGAAGCACACGCCCGCCGCCGCCCTCGGCACCTGCCGTTACAAAATCGATTTCAAAAAGAAGCCCGAAAAAGCGGCCAAAGACATGGACCGTCTGTTCGAAGTCTTTGCCGCGCACAACATCCGTTTTTTCTTTTACGCGGGTGGTAATGATTCGCAGGACACGTCGCACAAGATTCATCTCGAAGCGGTGAAACGCGGTTACGAACTCCGCGTCATCGGCGTCCCCAAGACGATTGATAACGATCTTCCGCACACGGACAGTTGCCCCGGATTCGGCTCGGTTATTAAATATAATGCGACGACTGTCATGGAAATCGGCACCGACGTTGGCAGCATGGCGACCGATGATGGTTCGTGCTGTATCGTCGAAGTCATGGGCCGTTCCGCTGGTTGGATCGCGGCTGGAACTGTTTTGGCCAAACAAGGCAACCCGGCGAATCCGCCGCACATCATTCTCCTGCCGGAATTGCCATTCAAAGAAGAGAAGTTCCTCGCCAAGGTGAAAGAAACGGTGGCCGCTTATAAATATTGCATCGTAGTCGTCGGCGAAGGTTTGAAGAACGAAGCGGGCGAAGAAATCGGCGCGGACAAAACGCGTCTCGATTCCTTTGGTCATCCGGTTCTCTCTGGCGCGGCCGATAAACTCGCCGAAATCGTTCAAGGCAAAATTAATCTCAAGACCCGCACCGTGAAACTTGGCTATGCGCAACGCGCCGCCTCGCATTTTGCCAGCGCCACGGATGCCAACAACGCCTACGCCTGCGGCGTCGCGGCGGTCAAAGCGGCCGTGGACGGAAAGAGTGGTTTCATGGTGAAGATCGTCCGTACGGGCCAAGGCAAAGGGATTAAATGGAGCACTGGTCTCCAACCGCTCGAAGACATCGCCAACGTGGAACATTTCATTCCGAGCGACTGGATTGCCGAAGACGGCTTCCTCCCCGGTGCGAAATTCATCGAATACGCCGGGCCGCTCATCGAAGGCGAAGTGAAGGTGCCTGTTGAAAACGGCCTGCCGAAATACGCGGTGCTGGATAAGGTTAAGATCGAGAAGAAGTTGCCAGCGCGCGCTTAACGCCTGGTTATCATTGAATCTGCAAGCGGCGATCTTCGGATCGCCGCTTTTGTTTTAGCCAAAGCAGATGGGAAGTCGTGCCTGTCGTTATTGCGAGCCTGCTGGATTCTTCAGAACAAAATCGTTCGTGTAAACGATCTGCGTCGTCGCGTTCGTATCGTAGAGTCGAAAGCGGAGTTCCGATGCGGAAGTGAACGGAAATTCCCAGAGGACCTGTTCGGTTGTTATTTTCGTTTTTTCATTAACCGAACCGGTATCGAAGTGAACCTGTCGCTGGAGCCCGGCAATTTCAACGCCATTCGTATCGAGCAGCGCCAGCAGTTGGTGCCCATTCCAGGTGGACGCGAGGAAACCCTGGTTCGAAGACCGTCGGAGGGTTAAGCCAAGACTGCCTTGGGCTGAATTCGTGATCGCTGCGGGCATGCTCGACTTGCTCCCAACAATTTTGTAGGAAACTTTGTCACCAAGAATTTTATTCAGGCTTTCCTGCAACGAGCTGCCGTGAAACATGTGAAATGTTTGACCGCACTCCACCGAGGCAACGGTCACCCTGGATCCGTCCGTCAAATACACGATCCGGGGAGGCTTGGGACGCGTGGCGAAGAAAAACACTGCCAGAAGCAAAAACATCGCAATCCCAAAAAAGAGAATGCGTAGAAATGTTTGTTTAGAAACCACCGCGATATTATAGCTATTGAACTACTGTTAAAGAAGGGTTGCCAGAGATTTCCAGACTCACGGATTTTGTATCGCGACGTCAAAACGAAGCATGTTATCTTCGCCCGCGCGATAGCATGGATCACCAAACACAGAACACTTCGGCAATCGAGTTAATGGGAAGCGCTCAGTTCATCCAGGGGCGAGTTATAATTTCACCTTCCGGGCCGTGGGTAAAACAACGGGATTTGGATTTCACTTTCACACCGAAAGTAGCAACTGACTCAACCTATTTGCTCCTGGATCATCAACATAACGCCACATCACATGAGTACTTTCAGCGCAGCGTCTTTCGTCTGGAGACACTTTACGCAGCGCGACACCTCGCACAGTGGCAACTCGCATTTTCACCGCGAACGCAGGAAGTAATCTTGCATTCTGTCTCCAGTATAAGAGGGATGGAACGTGTAGAACAACTGCGGATGGACCGTTTGAGAATTATCCAACGCGAGAAACGTCTCGAACAAATGGAAATCAGTGGCGAGATGACGATTATGCTCGTGCTGGAGGATATCCGGGTGGGGGACGTCATCGATTTCAGCTATACGATCCGTCAACGCCCCGATTTTCTCCAAAATCGTTTTTCGAGTTTGGTCGAACTGCCGGTGACGCTTCCCGTGCGGGCTTTTCATTTCGACCTGACATTCTGCTCAAATTCACCGATGCGTTGGAAGAGTAATCAGTCCAGTTTTGCTCCGTCGGAAGAAGATGGCGGCACGCAGAAGCGCTGGAGTTGGATGCTGGAGCATTGTCTACCTGCTGAAGTGGAACGTAATGTTCCATCATGGCACATCGCAAACAAATGGGTGCAGGTTTCAGACTGTTCGTCCTGGGCCGAGGTGAGTCAGCATGTTCTGGCCGCGTGGAAGGAGGATTTTGCGGATCCGGTTTTAGAAAGTGTCGCGAATGATATTGTCTCTCGTGAAAGCGGTTTTAGTGAAAGAGCTCAAGCTGCCTTGCAGCTGGTTCAGGACAATGTTCGTTACCTGAGCGTGAATGATAAATTGGGCGGGCATATGCCTTCTGCGCCCGGCGAGGTGCTAAAACGCAAGTTTGGCGATTGCAAAGACAAATCATTTCTCCTCGCCCATCTGTTTCGCAAGCTGGGTATATCTGCACGCCCCGTTCTGGTTCACTCGCAGCTGAGAGAAACGATCACGCAATTTCTGCCCAGCGCACAAGTCTTTGATCATGCGATTGTCGAATACGAGATTGAAGGAAAACGCTATTGGGCTGACGGCATCATCCCGTTGCAAGGGGGGTCCACTCCGAGGAGATCCCGACCCGATTATAAAATCGGGCTTCCGATCGGTTTGGGAGTTACCAGCCTTGAGACGATCGGCAGTCCTCAAACGGAGGGATGCTACGACTTAAAACAGACTTTTATCGTAGACACATCAGGTAAGCCCTCCACATTGATTACCCGTGTAACCGCAACCGGCCATGAAGCAGATCGGCTCCGCCGTCGTCTCGCCGAAGAAGGTCAGGAATCGGTCGCGAATCAAAACGAAGAATTCTATCGGCTGTTCGATTCACAACTTAAACGCTTAAGCCCGATGGAATGGTGGGATGATCGAAAAACTAACTCGATTCAATTGGCTGATGCTTTTGAAGTCTCTGGTTTTGACTGCGATGTTCAACTGTCTTGCGGCGCGTCCCTGATTCGCTCTGCGCTCGTTCTCCCTCAAGACGGGAAGAAAAAAAGGTCACAGCCTTTAATGATTCCATTCCCACTGCGGTGGCTACAAACGATTGAAATTGAATCTCCCTCGTTGCCTCAAGGCTTTTCCAAGCCCGTACACATCCGCACGCCAGCGTTTAAGTTCTCACGTCAAATAACACATCGCGTGGGACATTGGTCCATTGCTTATTCCTTGGAAACACTCGTCGATTCGATTTCTGGAGATCAATTTGAAAAATATGTGGCCAGTGTTCAGGAGGTAATGGATTCCTTACGAATTGGAATCTCATTCCCCCGCGGCTATGCCAGTCCGCGACGTGGCCGGAATGCCGGCAATCTAAGCAAACCGAAACAAATCGCTTCAGAAACCATAGCATCCACAGACCCGAGCACCGTAATGGCGTTACCAGCAATTGCGGCAGCCCTGATGTCGTTGCCTCAAAATTCGGCCGTTCCCGCAGAACCCATAGTTCAACACACGAAAAACACCGTGCAACCGACAGGGCGATCTTCGACAAGTGATCAACCTCAGACACCGGTTTCACCAAGGATCAGGAAGCTTCCGGTGCGGACGCCGGAATCCACTGCGGCGGGGGAAGTCCGCAAATCGGCGCGTCGCTGGCTGCTTGCGATGACCATAGCTTTACCAATGGCGATTTTCGTTTTGTATCTCACGACGCCTATGCCCCGGGAGGGGAAGCTTGTGGCGACCGTTTTCAGCGTCATTTGGACGGGAATTCCATTGTTTGCGATTTGGAAACGTCAGAACTGGGCCAAGTATGTTCTCGCAGGGTTTCTTGCTTTAACCTGCCTTTGGTTGACTGTCGGCATCATTGTAATGAAAGACAATCTGGATGTAATTGGCTGCTTTCTGGCTCTGTGCATTCGTGCGCCCGCCGTCGGTCTGTTGCTCTTTTCGTCCGCGCTCCGTAAGTTCACTTCTCGTAACTGAATCGACTCGGCCGAATGCTTGGAAGATCAACCCCGTGATTTATAGGAACTGGATGAAACGGGACTTGCCAGCGCCTTTTACCTCAGGCTTACTTTCCGCGTTTGCATCCGCGATGAATTCTGAACTTTTAATCAAAGCCAAATCACTCGGTTTTTCCGACCGCCAAATCGCTCACCTCGTTGGAAAAACGGAAGACGACATCCGCGCCGAGCGAAAGAAACAAGGTCTCGTCCCGAGCTATCGTCTTGTCGACACCTGCGCCGCGGAATTCGAAGCGTACACGCCATACTATTATTCCACCTACGATCGCGGCGACGACGAAATCAAGCCGACCAACACTCGCAAGGTGATGATCCTCGGTGGCGGACCAAACCGCATCGGCCAGGGTATTGAATTTGATTATTGCTGCGTGCACGCCGCGTTCGCGCTGAAAGAAGATGGCTTCGAGACCTTGATGGTGAATTCCAATCCGGAAACCGTCTCCACGGATTACGACACGAGCGATAAATTGTTTTTCGAACCGCTCACGCTGGAAGATGTCCTGCACATTTACGAACGGGAAAAATGCTGGGGTGCCATTGCGCAGTTCGGCGGACAGACCCCGTTAAATCTCGCGCTCAGTCTGCAGAAGAACGGGGTCAACATTATCGGCACGTCCCCGCAAAGCATCGAGATCGCTGAAGATCGCAAACTCTTCGCGGCGATGTTGAACAAGCTTTATATCCCGCAACCGCCGAACGGGCTTGCGACCAACGAGGTGGAAGCGCTCCAGGCTTCGAAGAAATTGGGTTACCCGGTGCTGGTGCGTCCGTCCTTCGTGCTCGGCGGCCGCGCCATGCAGATCGTTTACTCCGACTCGGAGTTGCAGCATTACATGCGTTTCGCCGTGGAAGCGTCACCCGAACGTCCGGTGCTCGTGGACAAATTTTTGGAAGACGCCACGGAAGTCGACGTCGATTGTATTTCGGATTGCGGACATTTCGAGGATCCGAAGAAAGGGACGATTGTCATCGGTGGAATGCTCGAGCATATCGAATACGCGGGTGTCCACTCCGGTGATGCCGCGATGGTCTTGCCGCCGCACACGCTCTCCAAACAAGTCATTGCGACGATCCGTGAATACACGCACGCCATGGCTCGCGAACTGCGCGTCATCGGCTTGATGAATGTGCAATACGCGGTGAAGGGCGACACGGTTTACGTTTTGGAAGTAAATCCACGTGCCTCGCGCACGGTTCCTTTTGTCAGCAAAGCAATTGGTTTCCCGCTCGCGAAACTCGCAGCCAAAGTCATGGCCGGAAAGAAATTGACGCAGCTTGGTTTCACCGAAGAAATCTGGCCGACCTACTGGGCGGTTAAAGAATCGGTTTTCCCGTTCAACAAGTTCCAAGGCCAGGACATTTTGCTGTCGCCTGAGATGCGTTCGACCGGCGAAGTCATGGGACTCGATGCGGATCTCGGTGTTGCTTATGCGAAGTCGCAGATGGCGGCGAACAGTCCCTTGCCGGTTTCCGGCAAAGTGTTCATCAGTGTCAGTGACGAGCATAAAAAGGAAGTCGCTGATGTGGCCAAATCATACGTGGCACTGGGCTTCGAAATCATTTCCACCGGCGGCACTGCCAAAGTGTTGGAAGCAGCCGGGTTGAAAGTGCAACGCGTTTTGAAAATTTCCGAAGGTCGACCGAACACCATCGATCTTCTGAAGAATCGCGAGATCCAACTCGTGATTAATACACCCTCGGGTCAGGCACCGCGCGCGGATGAAGTTAAAATTCGCACGACAGCGGTTTACTCCGGCACGCCGATCATGACGACGCTCAGCGGGGCGAAGGCCGCGGCGCTCGGTATCGCAGCGTTGAAGAAGAGCGGTTATGCGGTCAAGACCGTGCAGGAATATCATTAAGCCGGTGATACACCGCGGCGTACGAGTTCATTGGGCGATATGACTCCGAAGACAACAGCGCTGCTGCCGTTGCTGAAGCAATACTTTGGCTACACGTCATTTCGTCCGCTTCAGGAGGAAATCATTTCCGATTCACTCGCTGGCAAAGATGTGCTCGCGATCCTTCCCACCGGTGGTGGCAAATCTCTCTGCTTCCAATTGCCGGCACTGGCACGGCCCGGTCTGACGGTCGTCGTCTCGCCGCTGATTGCGTTGATGAAGGACCAGGTTGACTCCCTTCAAGCGAGCGGCATTGCGGCCACTTTTCTCAATTCTTCGCTCGAAGCAGATGAATCGCGCAAACGTCTGCGCGGCTTGCATCAAGGCGAATATCGTTTGCTCTATGTTGCCCCCGAGCGGCTGATGCTCTCCGGCTTTCTCAGTGATTTGCAGCGGTGGAATGTGAATCTGATCGCGGTCGACGAAGCGCATTGTATCAGCGAATGGGGACACGATTTTCGTCCGGAGTATCGGCAACTTCCGACGGTGCGTAGTCTCTTTCCCAACGTCCCGATGATGGCGCTCACCGCGACCGCCACTGAGCGTGTGCGCGAGGATATCATCGCACTGTTAAATCTCGGCGCCTCGAGTTGTTACGTTGCCAGTTTTAATCGGCCTAACCTGACCTATCGCGTGTTGGCCCGCACGAAAGCTTACGAGCAAACCCTCGCCTTCATTCGCGAGCGTCGACGCGACTGCGGCATTGTTTATTGTTATAGCCGAAAAAATGCGGAGACCGTCGCGGAGCGGTTGAACGCCGACGGCATCAAAGCCAAAGCGTATCACGCCGGCCTCGATGGGAAAGACCGCGCGCGGAATCAGGAACTGTTCCTGCGGGACGAAGTGCGTGTCATCTGCGCCACGATTGCTTTCGGCATGGGGATCAATAAGCCGAACGTCCGGTTTGTCATCCATTACGATCTACCGAAGAACATCGAAGGCTATTACCAAGAGACCGGACGCGGCGGACGCGATGGGTTGCCCGGCGAATGTCTTTTGCTCTTCAGTGCGGCGGATGTGGTGAAGCAAACGCAGTTCATCGAGGAGAAGCCAAATCCGGATGAACAACGCATTGCGCGCGAACAATTGCAGCTCATGGTGCATTACGCCGAATCGTCGCAATGTCGTCGCGCGGAGCTGCTCCGTTATTTTGGCGAAACGTTTCCGGAAGAGAATTGTGGCGCGTGCGATAATTGCCTCACACCCCGTTCCACATTTGACGGCACCATCGCCGCACAAAAGTTTTTATCGTGTGTCTTTCGGATTCGCGAGAAGAGCGGCTTCGGCGTCGGGTTGAACCATATTGTCGAAGTGCTCACCGGCGGGGACGTGGAAAAGATTCGGCGTTGGGGTCATCACGAGTTGTCGACTTACAATATCGGCCACGAGCACAGTCGTCCGGAATGGCAGGTCATCGGGCGTGAGTTGGTGCGGCTCGGCTACCTGCGACAGACGACGGAAAAGTTCAGCGTATTGGAGATGACGAATGAAGGTCGTGCACTTCTGCGCGAGCGAAAGAAAGTCACGCTCACGAAACCGGTCACGGCTCCCGAGAGTCGAACCAAATCGCCGCGCGCGGGGGAAATCACCTGCGACGAAGTATTGTTCGAACGCCTGCGCGATTTGCGTCGCAAGCTCGCCGACGAACGCGATGTGCCGGCTTACATTGTTTTCTCCGATGTCGCGCTTCGACAGATGTCGCGTGATTATCCGTCCAACGACTACGCCTTCGCGCGGATCAGTGGTGTGGGTGAAAAGAAGCTGCGTGAGTTCGGACAAATCTTTTTGGCGGAAATCGCCTCGCACCTGCAGACGAGTCCAAGGCAAATGTTCGCCGATGATTCCTTCGCGGCGGATCCGGCTCCGAAAGCACATCTGAACGATACTTCACGCGAATCGCTGCGGATGTTTCAGGCCGGAGAATCAGTCGAACAGATTGCGCAGAAGCGCACCCTGACTGTTGGCACGGTTTACTGGCATATTGCGACCTCGATCGAGTCGGGCCAGCAGGTTGACATCAGCTCGCTGGTGACGAAAGAGGATCAGGAAATAATCGCGGCGGCCTTTGGCAAGTTTGGTTTCGGCAATCTTACCGGCATGAACGAGAGTCTTGGGAACAAATTCGATTTTGGCATTCTCCGCATCTGCCGGGCTCTGCTGCAAAAGAAGTAGCAGCCGGAGTTTGTCTTTGATGTTTTGAGGCGTTCCAACCTCTGATACACTTTTCCCGAACATGAGCGATCCCTACAACGAGATTCTGGAAGGCGAACAGTTCCTGCGCCAACCCCTAGGTGCGCGCCATGAACAAATCTGCGCCTTCCTCCATCAACGTATCGCCGACAGCCTCAAAAATGTGCCGACCACACGCTTGCTCGCACCGCGATCAACCGTGCAGGTATCTCCGCGGACGACCGTTCGCCCGGACTTGACGCTGGTCACCGCGGAGACCGGAAAAGTCTGGCTCGTGGCGGAGATCATTAACTCCGGCGACCACCACGCGGATACCGTGTTGAAAAAAGAGATCTACGAAAACTGGAATGTGCCACGCCTCTGGATGATCGATCCGCGTTATGACAACGTGGAAATTTATCACGGTACCCCGCACGGTTTGTCCCTCAAGAAAATCCTGGCAAATCGGGAGAAGCTCACCGAAGCGCTCCTGCCGGAATTGCAGATTGAAGTGACGGAACTGTTCCGGTCTTGATGCCAGTATTTCGGTAAAACGAGGGGTGGAATCCATCGCGAAGGATCCCAACGAGTTTTTGTCCCTTCCGTAGTGGTCTGGACGCCAGATCCGGTGTCTTCGGCCCGTTTTTCTTCAAAATCCTAAATCCGGGACCTTTTTGGACGTTTAAAAAACCTTCCGCCAAATTCCGGCAACTTTTTAAAGCCTTTTAAGAGGCCATCCTGAATTCCGGAGGGTAAAAAGAGGGTTTTAAAAGTCTCCGCGATATTCCGGCGACTTTTTAAAGGCTTTAAAAACTTGCCGGAATTCGGCGGCAGGTTCCCGAAGGCTTTTAGAAGGCCATCCAGCGTTCCGGCGGATTTTAAAAGGGTTTAAAAACTTGCCGGAATATCGCGGCGAGTTTTTTAAGCCTTAAAAAAGTCGCCGGAATTTGGCGGAAGATTTTTTAAGGCTTTTAAAATCCTCTGGAAGCGAGAAAGGCTCTCAAAACGTTCCGAAACGCTTGCTTTTGTCGTTTTTCGCCTCTTTTTCGGTTTCGAACAGCCTTTTCGGAAGAATCCGCCCGATTTTCGAATTCCACGTGAGTCCAGAGAGGCGGCGCCAGGTGCTCACCCCGGCGGAAGAAGTCCGGGGTCACGAAAGAGGGGGAAATCGACGGATTTTAGGCCTTTAGGAAATAACCGCGTTGCTTGTCGCTGATCGGTTTTCCGAGTCGCTCCAGGACCTCCAGCATATCTTCCCAGACATTCCGTTTCTCGCTAAGCGCCTGGTTGCGCAGGAGGTACGAAGGATGATAGGTCGGCATGGTCGGGATATCCCGGTAAGTCATCCATTTTCCACGCAGTTTTGTGATTCCGAGGCCTTTACCAAAGAGCCCTTCCATCGCCGTGCCACCCAGGGCGACAATGACCTTGGGCTGGATCAAATCGATTTGCTCCAGGAGATATGGCAGACAGGTGTTCATCTCCTCGGGCGTCGGCTTGCGATTCCCCGCTTCTCCCGCCGGCATGTCGGGGCGGCATTTCAAAATGTTCGCAATGTAGATGGACTCGCGGGCATAGCCCATCGTCTGGATGATTTTCGTGAGGAGTTGACCGGCTTTGCCGACGAACGGTTCGCCCTGTTCATCTTC
>JAQGOU010000112.1 GCA_028293445.1 Verrucomicrobiales bacterium
GGCAAAAAAGGGCGAATCGGCGTAAACCCTTGAGCTTCCGCTATATAAATTTGTTGGAAATATTTCCAGGAAGTTTTTAGCTTCTAAATCGGACCCGGAAAGTTTTCCAACACTTTTTTAGCTTCTAAAACGGAGCCGGAATTATTTCCAAGAAGTTTTTAGCTTCTAAAATGCAGCCGGAAAACTTTCCGGGTCGGTTTTAGCTTCTAAAACGGAGTTGGAAATAATTCCAGATCCCTTTTAGCTTCTAAAATGCGTCTGGAAAACTTTCCAAGTCTCTTTTAGCCGGCACAATTCCAGACAAAACTCCCCCACCGTACCGGAGGGGGACGATTTTGATCCAAAAATCTCTTCCAGCCAGAATCAATGCAGGAGTTTCTCTTTGACTCACACGGGGGGTTAGCTATTCTTCGCGCCCGTTTATATGGCAAAACTGACGGTTAGCGATTTGGATGTCCGCGGCAAGCGTGTTTTCATGCGTGTCGACTACAATGTACCCATGGAAGAAAAGGATGGCCAAATGGTCATCAACGATGCCACGCGCATCAAAGAGACGCTTCCCACGTTAAGACTCCTCATCGATAAAGGTGCGAAGATTATCCTCGCCGCCCATCTCGGTCGTCCCAAAGGCAAACGCGAATCATCGATGTCCCTGCGTCCGGTTGCCGCTCAACTTTCTGAACTGATCGGTCGCAGAGTAGACTTCATCGACGATTGCATCGGCGAAAAAGTTGAGCAAGCCGTGGCTGCTCTTGAATCTGGCGATATTTTACTTTTGGAAAACGTCCGCTTCTACAATGAAGAAGAAGCGAATGATCCGGTGTTCGCGGAAAAGCTGGCGAAGCTCGCCGATATTTACGTGAACGACGCGTTCGGCGCTGCGCATCGTGCGCATGCTTCCACCGAAGGAATTGCCCGGGCGATCAGCAAACGGGGTGGCAAAGCTGCGGCCGGTCTCTTGATGGAACGCGAGTTGAAGTATCTCGGTGAGGAACTTAATAATCCTGCCCGTCCATTCGTCGTGATTCTCGGCGGCGCAAAAGTTTCCGACAAAATCAAGGTGATCGACACCTTGCTCGATAAAGCTGAAACGATTCTCATCGGCGGCGCGATGGCTTATACCTTTAAGTTGGCGCAAGGGTTGAAGGTTGGGAAATCGCTCGTTGAACCCGACATGGTCGACGTCGCCAAAGCGGCGCTCGAGAAAGCCAAGAAGCGCAATGTGCAGTTCTTGATTCCAACGGATAACATCGTCGCGACTCCGGTCAAAACCGATAAGCTGAACAAAAAAGGGAAGCCGGTTATCGACCTGACTAATCCGCGCACTAATTCCGATCCAAACATTCCTGACATGGAAGAAGGCGTGGATATTGGTCCTGCCACGGCCAAGAAATATGCCGAGGTGATCAAGAGCGCCAAGACCGTTCTTTGGAATGGACCGATGGGCATCTTCGAAGATCCCCGTTTTTCCGAAGGAACCATTACCGTTGCGCGCGCAGTCGTCGAGGCAACACAGAATAACGGTGCGAAGACTATCATTGGCGGTGGTGACAGCGTAAAAGCGCTAAACAAAGCCAAACTTGGTGATAAAGTAACTTTCATGAGCACCGGCGGCGGAGCGAGCCTGGAATTTTTGGAAGGCGCAGTTTTGCCCGGTGTCGCAGCGCTTTCTGAGAAATAGTTTTTCGTCAAACAAATGAACAAAGAACGTAAGTTAATTATCGCGGGCAACTGGAAGATGAACAAGACGGTTGCGGAAGCGCTCGATCTCGTGCGTGATCTGAAACGCGAATTGTCCAACGTGAAGGAAGTCGACATCGTGGTCTGCCCTCCGTTCACCGCCCTCGAATCTGTTTCCAAGGAAATCATCGATTCGAACATTCGCCTCGGCGCTCAAAACATGAGCGAAAACAACGTTGGCGCGTTCACCGGCGACATCGCTGCGGGAATGTTGAAAGAGTTTTCGGTCCGTTACGTTATCCTCGGTCACTCGGAACGTCGCCAATATCAGAAGGAATCTGATGAATTGATTTCCAAGAAGGCGCTCGCTGCTCATGCGGCTTCCTTGAAGCCGATCGTATGCGTCGGCGAAACACTCGCTGAACGCGAAGGAAACCAGACGGAAAAAGTTTTGGAAACGCAGGTTCGCGGGAGCCTCGCCGGTTTGAGCAAAGAACAAATGGAAGAGACCGTTCTCGCTTACGAACCAGTTTGGGCAATCGGCACCGGCAAGACTGCGACCACCCAGCAGGCACAAGACGCACACGCGTTCATCCGTAATCTACTCGTAAAAATGTTCGACGAAAATGTGGCGCGACGCGTTCGCATTCAATATGGTGGCAGCGTCAAACCGGCCAATGCCCGTGAATTAATGGGTCAACCGGACGTGGACGGTGCGCTCGTCGGTGGAGCTTCACTGGAAGTCCGCAGTTTTGCTGATATAATCAAAAACTCAATTTAAAGAATCTATGCTGAACTTTGTAATCGGATTATTCACAGTCGTGCTGGTGCTCGATTGTGCGCTCTTAATTTTATTGGTTCTCGTGCAATTGCCAAAGAAAGAAGCCGGCGCGGGTATGGCGTTCGGTGGTGCTGCAACGGATGCCCTCTTCGGCGCAGGTTCCGGCAACGTGCTGACGAAGGTCACCAAGTACGCCACGATCATTTTCTTTGTATTAACGCTGCTCATGGCGGTGCTCAATACGCAGAACCGCAAAGCGGGCGGCAGCCTATTGAAAGATAAGTGGAGTGAAGGCAGCAAGTCAGCGGCTCCAGCCGTGGCGCCTCTCGCGACATCCCATTCCAATAGTGTGGCGCCCAGCGTGACCCCGACACTGGAAACAACCAACGTTGTTTCCCCTACGGTTTCCACGAACGCGAAGTAATCTCGCGATGAAGCGATCGACGACTTTTCTCGGAAGGTTTCCGGGAAGACTCGTCCAATCGTTTCAGCGTTTCACGTTTCTACCTTTTGTAGCGGCGACTGCCCTGCTCTCTTCGAGTTGTCTCGAAGAACAAAAGGCAGACATCGTTATTATCAATGGTGCCGAACCCGGCACACTTGATCCCGCGATCGTCACAGTCCAGGCCGACGCACGTATCTCGCATTCTTTGTTCGAAGGATTGGCCCGGCTGAACCCGGTCGATGCGACTCCGATTCCGGCTCTCGCGGAAAAATGGGAAATCTCGGAGGATGCAAAGACCTACACGTTTCATCTACGGACGAACCTCATTTGGTCTACGGGCGAGCCAATCACCTCCAAGGATGTCGTTTATTCGTGGATTCGGGTGTTGGATCCCATTACCGCCTCTGAATACGCCGGCCAGCTCTTTTACGTTAAGAACGGTGAGGAATTCAGTTCCGGAAAAATCAAAGACCCCTCCCTCGTCGGAATCAAGGCGCTCGATGCTTACACGCTCAAGGTTGAGTTGGTAAATCCGACTCCCTTTTTCCTCGATCTCTGCGCGCTGACGACGCTGGCCGTCGTGCCCCAGAAAACCATCGAGAAGTATGGGGATCGCTGGATCATGGCGAACCCTCTCCCGACGAGTGGCTCCTATACCCTGGAAACATGGCGCATCCACGACAAGATTCGCCTGCGAAAAAATCCTCGCCACTGGGACGCCCAAAATACCCGCAACAATATTATCGATTTACTTCCCAGCGAATCGGCCATGACCGCCATGAACCTGTATCAAGCGGGTCAGGCGGACGTTATTTGGGACAAAAATCTCATCCCCGGCGAACTAATGGACGTTTTGCGCAAACAACCGGATTGCCACCTCTATGATTATCTCGGGACGTTCTTCATGCGCTTCAACACCACAAAGAAGCCGTTTAATGATCCACGTGTGCGCAAAGCGCTGGCGTTGACCATCGACAAGCAACGGATTGTGGAACGCATCACCAAGAGCGGAGAAAAGCCGGCCGATCACTTTGTTCCCAATGGGATGACCATCTATAAATCACCAGATGGATACGGATACGATCCTGAGCAAGCGCGGAAGTTCCTCGCGGAGGCTGGCTTTCCGGGTGGCAAAGGTTTTCCAACGTTCCAATATCTTTTCAAAGTAGGCGAAACCGATAAACAGATTGGCGTGGAACTCCAGGCGATGTGGCGTGATCAACTCGGGATCAACATGGAGTTACGCCCTGCGGAAACGAAAGTTTATTATACCTCGGTAACCGCAATGGATTACGATGTCGCACGAAGCAGCTGGATTGGCGACTACAACGATCCCAACACCTTTCTGGATATGTTTCTTTCCAACGGCGGGAACAACCGGACCGGCTGGAAAAATCCGCGATACGATGACTTGCTTCGTGAAGGTAATCGGCAACTGGATGTAAAGAAACGGGAGCAGATTTTGCAAAAGGCGGAGACGCTGTTAATTCACGATGAGATGCCCATTGCGCCAATTTATTACTACGCTGGCGTTTTGTTTTTCCGGACGAATGAGATCGAGGGGATTTATTACAATCTGCTCGACGAACATCCCTTCCAAGCGATCGGACGGAAGCAAGCGAAAGGAAAATTGTAACCGCGATGTATTTCCTGCGCCGCATATTACAAATGATTCCGGTGTTGCTCGTCGTAAGCTTCATTGGATTCATGTTGCTCCGGGCGATGCCAGGAAATCCGTTCGATTCCGAACGCAAACCCGCAACGCCGGAAATCGAACGCAACCTCCAGGCGAAATTCCATTTGGATGAATCGCTTTGGAAACAATATCTCCGCTACCTGGGCGTCGTTGGTGACGCGTATGTAAACGTTTCTGGAGTTGCCCCCGCTGAAACTGGCCGGATGCAGGAAAATGATTTTTTCCAAACGGATTCCCAACCGCTGAGTGACGCCGAAAAAAAGGAAATTATCCAACTGGCCGACCAGACGTATACCGATCCTGCGCCGGTGGGAACGAAACGGGTGTTCTTGATCGGAAAGGATTCAGAGACGTTGCGAACCAATGCCCCGGTGCGCACGGAAGACGAACGGGTTGGTTACGTAGAGGGGCGGCTCAAAGCAAAGCCGAACGTCGCGATCGTGCGATTAACTCAACCGGACCTCGTCTCAGCGGAAGTTAAAGCTTCGGTGAAATGGGCGAAAAGCGGATTGATCAATGGCGATCTGGGTCCATCGTTGAAATATCGCAATCACACGGTTAACGACATTGTTAAACAGTGTCTTCCCGTTTCGATGACCTTGGGGTTACTGGCGTTCTTCTTCGCCATGGCCACAGGAATTCCGCTGGGATGTTATATGGCTTTGCGCCGCGGTGAATGGGGCGATTACGTCGGCGGATTCGTTGCGATGCTTTCGTTCTGCATACCGAGCATTGTAATTGCCCCGCTCTTGATCCTATGGCTCGCGGTTAAATTGAAAATCCTTCCCATCGCGCTGTGGGAATCGCCATGGCACGCGATCCTGCCCACAATGGTTCTGGGCCTTTATTTCTCGGGGCGTATCGCCCGACTGATGCGTGAAGGATTGTCTACCACGTTAAACGCAGAATTCATCACGACCGCACGCGCCAAAGGAGTCAGTGAATCCGCAATCCTTTGGAAGCACGCCTTTCGACTCGCGATTTTGCCAGTGCTTTCCTATTCGGGTCCTCTCCTCGCCGATCTTTTGACGGGCTCCTTTGTGGTGGAAAATATTTTCCAAATTCCCGGCCTCGGCGTGTTTTTCATCAATAGTATCTTTAACAAAGACTACCTGATGACAGTCGGATTGGTGCTTCTTTACGCCCTTTTGCTTCTTGTCATAAACTTGCTCGTGGATGCGAGCTACAGCCTGCTGGATCGGAGGGTTCGTAATGAATAGTACGACCACCAGCGCGCCTGTCGCACCACAGGTTCATCTCAGTCCTAATCAACGCGCCTGGATGCGTTTCAAACGCAATCGCCCCGCGGTGATTGGTGGAATTGCTTTAATCCTGTTGGTCCTGATCACGATTATTTGGCCACTGTTTAGTTCCCCCGCTATTGCCAAGATTTTACCGAAGCAACTGACGTATTCCCAGGAAGCGATTTCCAATGCCCAGTTCGAACGACCCAGCGCAAATCACTGGTTTGGCACGGACATCCATGGACGCGACCTATTGACGCGTATCTTCTACGGCGCTCGTATTTCGCTGATCGTCGGCGCTGTGGGCGCCTTCGTCAGCCTGATCATCGGCGTTTCCTGGGGTGCGATCGCTGGCTACGTTGGTGGACGAACCGACAACATCATGATGCGGTTCGTGGATATCATGTACGCCCTGCCCTCCATCATTTTTGTCATCGTCCTGAAATCAACCTTCGAAAAGCAACTCGCTGGCTGGTTGAGCAAAACGTTTTCGCCGCAGACCGCGAACTACGCCTCAATGCTGTTCTTGTTTATAGGACTGGGAGCAGTTTCGTGGCTGACCATGGCGCGCATTGTTCGTGGACAGGTCTTGTCTTTGCGTGGAAGAAACTTCGTCGAAGCCAGCCGAACGCTGGGCGCATCGCATGCACGAATTCTCTGGAAACACATTCTGCCGAACATTTACGGGATCATTATCGTCTACCTGACACTGACCGTTCCCGCGATTATTCTCTACGAATCCTTCCTCAGCTATTTAGGTCTTGGCATTCAACCACCGCAAGCCAGTTGGGGTTCGCTCATCGCGGAAGCCGTTCAGGAGATTAACCCGATTCGTATCTATTGGTGGCTGTTGGTGTTTCCGGGAGCGATGCTTGTTTCCACTTTGCTGGCGTTGAATTTTCTGGGTGACGGCTTGCGCGACGCCTTTGATCCGCGCGGCAATAAATAACGTCTCGACGCTCAGGACTTGTCTTGGCGCCGCAAAGTTTCTAAGTTGGCCACATGCCCCCCAGTCGTTCAAAACAAGGCCAATGGCTTTTGGGCATCGTACTTTTTGTGCTGAGCTGCGTGGTTTATTTGCCAGTGCTCCACGCTGGATTCATTTGGGATGACGTCGTGATGGTGACCGACAATCAGTCACTGCGAGATTTTCACGGCCTTCGCGATATCTGGTTCTCCACGAAAACGACTGATGTCTATCCAATCACTTTCTCAATGCTGTGGTTGGAATGGCATCTCTGGGGCGCTAATCCAATTGGTTATCACGTTGTCAACGTCATCCTCCACGCCATAGGCGCAGTGTTGCTCTGGCGTTTGTTGAAGCGTCTCGCGCTCCCGGGTGCCTGGTTCGGCGCAGCGCTCTTTGCGTTACATCCCGTTTCTGTTGCTTCAGTTGCGTGGATATCTGAACGCAAAAACACTCTCTCGATATTGTTTTTTCTTCTCACACTGATCAGCTACCTGCGTTTCCAAAGCAGCAGCGGGAAAAAGTGGTATGCCCTGGCGCTCGCAGCGTTTGTGGGCGCGCTCCTCAGCAAGACTTCGGTGGTCATGCTCCCGTTTGTTTTACTGTTGATTGTCTGGTGGCAAACTGGCGCACTCACGCGAAAGGACATTCTCCGGGCGATTCCATTCTTCAGTTTGTCCTTCGTTTTCGGTCTGGTCACGATTTGGAATCAGCATTACCACGCGATTGGCGATTCTGTGCCGCAGCAGCAGAACTTGATTGAGAAAATCGCCGGAGCTGGCTGTGCGGTTCTGTTCTATCTTTGGAAGGACTTCCTACCGGTGAATCTCAGTGTGATTTATCCGCAGTGGGAACTTCGTGCGGGTAATGTGTTGATTTACCTACCCTTCGTGGCGTTGTCCGGAATTCTTCTCATCGCATGGACGAAACGTAAAACATGGGGGCGCCACGTTCTATTTGGATTTGGCTATTTCGTCCTGATGCTCTTTCCGGTGATGGGTTTCTTCGACATGTATTTCCTGACGTTCTCACGCGTCGCAGATCATCTGCAATATCTTGCACTGGCTGGCATCGTTCCATGCTTTGTCTGCTGTTTCTGCGCCATCACCAAGCGTGCAAAGTTGTCGACCTCGATTGCACTAACGAGCGGCATCGTTGTTATCGCTGTGTTTGCAGTCGCGACCTGGATACGCGCAGGGGTTTACAAAAGCGAAGAGACAGTCTGGAGCGACACGGTGAAAAAGAATCCGCGTGCCTGGATGGCTTACAACAATCTCGGCAATACTCTCTTCGCCCAAAAACGGCTGGATGAAGCACGTTCCGCCTATGAATCCGCTCTTCGCATCAATTCCGAATTTCCCGATGCCCACAGCAATCTCGGCAATCTGCTCGTGGAAAAGCGCGAACTCGACAATGCCGTGCAACACCTCCTGAAAGCGACGCAGGTGCAAACCAACAATCCAAAGTTTCATTTCAACCTCGGAGTCGCGCTGGCGGAACAAAACAAATACGACGAAGCACTCAAATCATACGCGACCGCATTGCGTTTCCGTCCCCGGTATTCAGAGGTTCACAACAACATTGCGAATGTTCTGCTGAAGCAAAACAAATCGAGTGAAGCACTGGAGCACGCATCGATCGCGATTCAGTTGAACCCAAATTCAATGGAAGCTCATTACAACGCGGCTGAAGCGTTTTCCAACCTCGGGAAAAAGGCCGAAGCCGTTGCCGAGTTCCAGGCCGCACTCAGTCTGCGTCCGGATTCCGCTTCCGCTCATTACAACCTGGCGCTTCTCCTCGCCATGAACAACGAAGTCGAAAAAGCCCTTCCACATTTCCGCGAAGTGGTTCGATTGAAGCCAAACGATTCTGTCGTTCGCATGGGCCTCGGAAATGCGCTGGCGGTTTTGAAGCACCTGGATGAAGGCATTTCTGAGTTCCAGATGGCCCTCCGCCTGGACCCGAACAACGCAGAAGCACACAATAATCTCGCGACGGCCTTATCAGAAAAAGGCCGCCTTCCCGAAGCTTGCGAACATTACGCTGCCTCGCTGAAACTCGATCCGCAGAACGTGAATGCTTACCTGAATTTCGGTGTGATCCTGGAACGCCTCGGCAAACGGGACGAAGCTCTGACACAATATCAGGCTGCACTACGCCTCAAGCCGGGTGACGAAACCGTCCAACGCCAAATCCGCGCCATGGCCAACGGGAGTAGCCCAACACGCTGACCGCCTCGTAAAGCTCCTAAAAAAAGCTCCGATGCCGTGAAGCATCGGAGCTGTGAAAGGATGGCCGCTTTTATGCAGCGTTAAACGAACGAACCATTACAGTCCGCAACCAGGCGTCAACCTGCCGTTGTTGAAATTGTCGAGCGTAGCGGCGAGGGCAACCATTCGCGCGCCCGCAGCAGTGTTTGGCGTAATCTTGGGTGTGATCGGGATTGTGCGACTGCCAATCAAGGGGTCTGCCGCTGCAATTGTCGCAGTGATTGGTGTACCAACGGCTCCATTGGCGAGGTTTAACTTCGCGGCAATAAGCTGGTCAGCCAGGATCAAGCTGGCGTCGCCTTTGATTCCGTTGCCAGTATCCTTCCGCAGGATCGTCAGCAATTGCACTTTCGTGTAGGTGACGGTGCCCAGCATAAGGGTGCTGACCGGCCAGACGGACGCGTGATTCTTCCAATAGCCTTGGGTCAGCGGACATGTGCCGCAGATATTGACGGTAACTGTCACCTGCGCACTCTTCTGACATCCATTAGTTCCCGTCACTGTGACCGTATAGTTTGTCGTGCTTGTCGGGCTGACCGTGATCGCGGCAGTGGTCTGTCCAGTGCTCCAGGAGTAATTGGTTCCACCACTGGCCGTCAGCTTGGTGCTTTGACCCGCGCAGATCAATGTCGACCCTGTGATTGTCACAACAACCGACGGGTTGACAGTAACGATTTGGCTCGCGCCGCCCTGACAACCATTTATGTCGGTGCCGGAGACCGTATAGGTGCCGTTACTGCTCACGGTGATCGTCGCGTTCGTTTGTCCGCCTGGACTCCACAAATAGGTGCTTGCTCCGCTGGCCGTGAGGTTGACCGAATTACCTGCACAAAGTGTGGTTGATCCACTAGGGGTGATGACCACGTTCGCAATGCACGCGGAGTCGCATTGATCCGAAACCACATTTTGATCGAGTGTCACAGCGCTTTGCGCCAGTGCTCGGCCGCAGAGAACCGCACCGGTTTGAAGAACGATCGCCTTGGCGCTCAAGATGTTTCCGTTAAAGGTAGAATACGTGCCGAGAGTTGCACCGGAAACGCCGCCGACTTGCCAGAAGACATTCTGGGCTTTGGCTCCGCCGGTGAGGATTACTTTGATACCGGTGGCAAGACTGCCAGCGGAGGCGACATTGAGATCTCCACCAATCTCGAATATCCAGACATCAGTTGCGCTTCCCGAAAGCGTGACATCCGAATTGATCAACAACGACGTGCTCCACTTGTAAACACCCGTGAAGAGAGTCATCCCGCTAATATTTCCATCACCTAGCTCAGTTGCTTCGGTAGGCGCACGGCCTCCAGCATCGATGTATGCTGTTTCCATGTCGCTCACAGCCGTGGTCAGTAACTCCGCATTAACCACTCTGCACGCAGGTCCCGCTGCATCCACCGTGTATATCGTCCCGGTCACTTCCGGGCACGTCGCGATAATGGCAGCACCAGTGATTGGACTCGTTCCAATGTTTCCGGTGATGCTAGAGGAAGGAATATCAGAAATTCCTGCTTTTGATAAGATGGCGAAATTACCTGCTGTGTGAAGATCGACTATTGCTGGGCTGGCTGCAAATGCATTTGACCCAATAACACCGAGCAAAAACGAAGCCGCCAAGAGGGTTAACTTCATATTAAGTTTTTTCACTGTATTAAACAGCGATGATTTCATGCGCGCTTCGCGGTCCAGGACGGTTTGAAATTTCTGATCCATATTTTTTACGTTTCCTTCTCTGCTTTCTTCGTTTTCCTATCTTCAGGAGTTTTTCCAAAAGTTGATTTCTCGAAGAAGGTCCTATTTTCACCCGTTCAGTCCGAAGTTCTATGGGGTGTTTTGCTACCGGACATTTGCTGAAGCCAACATCGGATGGGCGCGGTTTAGGCATTTGCTGAGACAGCACACTCCGGAGACCATGGTTTGCACTCTCTTTTTGCGCCGAGCCCGAACCGAACAAAGGGAAAGTTCATCGTTGACGCGTCGCTTGCTGACGTTAAATTCTCGCCGCACGTTGTTATTTAAAGAAAAACTATGCCAATCAAAGTAGCTATTAACGGTTTCGGTCGCATTGGTCGCCTCGTCTTCCGCGCCATCGCCGAACAAGGTCTTATCGGTAAAGATTTAGAAGTCGTTGCTGTCGGCGATATCGTTCCCGCGGACAACCTCGCTTACCTCCTCAAATACGATTCCACCCAAGGCCGCTTCAAAGGCGAAGTTTCTTCCAAGAAATCTGCCGCTGATAAACTTGAAGACGATGTCCTCATCGTAAACGGAAAAGAAATCCACGTGGTCAGCGCGAAGGATCCTTCCGGTTTGCCGTGGAAACAATTTGGAGTCGATCTCGTCATCGAATCGACCGGCCTCTTCACCGACGCCGAAAAAGCCAAGGGCCATTTGGCCGCTGGTGCCAAGAAGGTCATCATTTCCGCTCCCGGCAAAGGTGAAGACATCACCATTGTCATGGGTGTGAACCATGAGAAATATGATCGTGCGATTCATAACATCGTCTCCAATGCGAGCTGCACCACGAACTGCCTCGCGCCGGTTGTGCATGTGTTGCTCAAGGAAGGATTCGGCCTCGACGAAGGTTTGATGTCGACCGTTCACGCTTACACCGCGACCCAGAAGACGGTGGACGCCCCGAGCACAAAGGATTGGAAAGGTGGACGCAGCGCCGCGATCAACATCATTCCTTCCACGACCGGTGCCGCCAAAGCGGTCGCCCTCGTTTGCCCTGAAGTGAAAGGCAAGATCACCGGCATGGCTTTCCGCGTTCCGACCCCGACAGTTTCCGTCGTTGATCTCACGATCCGGACCTCGAAAGACACCAGCTACGACGAAATTGCTGCCGCCATGAAAAAGGCCAGCGAAACGTATTTGAAAGGCATTTTGGAATACACCTCGGACGAAGTAGTCAGCACAGACTTCGTTCATTGTCCGGCCTCCTCGATTTTCGACAAAGGTTCGGGCATTCAATTGAACAGCCGCTTCTTCAAGCTCGTGAGCTGGTACGACAATGAATGGGGTTATAGCAACCGCGTCGCTGACCTCGTGAAATACATGATCAGCAAAGGTCTGTAATCTTCAAAAGAATTCAGAAACGGCGATTCGGCAACGAGTCGCCGTTTTTTTCTTTTTGCACATTTTTCTGTCTTCCTGCGTTCCAGATTTTTAATTTGTTCACATGCGCATTATCAGCGGAACAGCGGCGGGCATGATTCTTAAAGTCCCGAAAGGCCTTGATGTCCGCCCCACCCCGGATCTGGTTCGGCAAGCCATTTTCAATAGCCTCGGCGAACGGGTTATTGAGGCCAATGTCCTCGAACTGTTTGGTGGCACCGGTGCTTTGGCTTTGGAGTGCCTCAGCCGCGGATCGATTCACGCCGTGTGTGTGGAAAAGTCCAGTCGACACGGGCAATTCATCCGTCTCAACCATGAACAGGCCAAGCTTCCCGCCGGTTCCTTGGACTTGCGCGTGCAGGATGCCTTTGTTGCCATGGCGCAAATGGCGGCGACGAATCAGCAATTTAATTTAATTCTCGCCGATCCACCTTACGGCGAAAAGAACGTTGGGCGCCGTTCCAATTCACTCGCCCAAAAGATGCTCGATGATGAAAGCCTCCCAAAACTCGTGGCTCCCGGCGGCCTTTTCATTCTGGGCCATACGAAACGCGATACCTTGAGCGTTCCGGCAACCTGGGAAGAAGCCAAAATGCTCAAACACGGCGACACGATCATGCGCTTTTTTAAACCGGTTCAATTATGAAAAACGTTTTCTTTGCTTTCTCTCTTTTGTTATTCGTTTCCGGTTGTATGAGCGGACAAACAAAAACGGTCGCCGCACGGATTGCCCCAACGCATTCCGACTCCCTCCAAAAAATCGTCGACACCGCCGCACAAAGTGTACTTGAAAAGTTCGCGTCCAAAAAATTGCTGACCAACGAACTTGCGATCACCGTGATCAATCTGGGGGATGCGCAGAAGCCGATGCAGGCCAGTTTTCGTGGTGATGTGCAAATCTATCCAGCCAGCGTGATCAAATTGTTTTACCTGGTGGCAGCGCATCGTGGGATGGAAGACGGCAAGATTCAGGATACTCCGGAACTCCGACGAGGCATGCGCGACATGATCGTCGATTCGCTCAACGAAGCGACCGGCTACATTGTCGATGCAATCACCGGAACGACCAGCGGCCCGGAACTGCCGCAGAAAGAAATCGAAGAATGGTGGAACAAACGCAACGCGGCCAACCGTTATTTCACCTCGCTTGGATACACAAACATTAACGTCAGCAAAAAACCGTGGTGCGAAGGTCCATACGGACGTGAAACGCAGGCGATAAAATTATTCGAACCGAAACGTAATTGGCTGACGACCGACGCCACCGCACGACTGCTCAGTGAAATCGCCACCGGCAAAGCTGTTTCGCAAAAACATTGCGATGAAATGATGGAGTTGCTGAAACGCGATCCGTTTTCTAAAGGTGATTCCGGGGATCAAGCGCACGCTTACACCGGTGCATCCGTTCCCCCTGGAACGAAGCTGTGGTCAAAGGCCGGATGGACGAGTGAAATGCGTCATGATGCCGCTTACGTTGAACTCCCGAACGGAGCGAAATTTGTTGTCGTCATATTCACGACCAACCATGCCAACGATCATGCGATCATTCCGTTCGCTGCCAAGGCTGTCATCGATCAGATGTAATCGCCTCAGTGCTTGGCGAACGTAGCCGTAGTCATCCGGGCGGTAAGTCGAGCCTGCTGCAGTTCCCGCGTGAGAAAGCTCTTCAGCAGCGCCAATTGCTCCGGCGACAACACCGCTTGAGCGCGCTCTAACATCCGGCCATTCAACTGCTCCGCCTGTTGCATGTAAGCCTCGATCTTTTCCTCCGTAAAATTGTCATACCAATGATCGAAATCCAGTTTCAACGGGTCGGAGATGTCATTCTCGAATTTAAAGTTCAATCGTTCCTCCATCATCAGCGCGAGCAACTGACTTTGCTGTTCGGAGTTCAATTGTTGTCCTGCCTCTGCAAATTGCGGAGCGAACTTTTTGAGCTGAGCCCGGTCCGTGTGCGTTTTGTCGAATGATTCGTAAAGGTTGAAACCGTCGTCACCGACAAGAGCACGGATTTGCGCGGCGTTTTGCTCAAGCTCCTGGCGGATTGATTTACCCGCCGCAGCCATGCCCGCTTCGTCCAATTCGCCCGTCATCATCGGCATCAAAATCTTCTCCCAACATATGGAGCCTTTCGTAAGCAGCAGTTGCTTCAGCGCGTCAGCCTGTTCTGGATTCAAATGAAGTTTCTCCGCCAAACCGGAATCAAAGAGAGACTTAACCTCCCTCGCCACACCCGACTTTGCCTCGTCCTTCAACATCTCCTTCATCGCCTGATCACGAAAGATTTCAGACAGGCCCTTGCCGCCGGGTTCGTTACTGCCTTGCCGCAACTTCTGGGCTTCCGTCACTTTCGCCCGTGTTTCCCCAAGCTGGGCTTGCAGGTTTTTGCTCCGTTGCTCCTGTTGTCGCGCTTTAGCTTCAATGGCTTCATGGCCTTCCTCGGCAACTGCCGCGCGAGCTTGCGCCTCCCTGGCAGCAGCATCGGCGGCGGCGGCTTGGGCCAAAACCTTTTCCACTTCGCGATTTTTCTGAACGAGAAGAAAAACACACAGAAGAGTTACGAGGACTGAAAGACCGACGATTGATTTTCTCATAGGATTAAAATGAGGTTTTACCGATGCCGATTCCGGGACAAAGACGCCGGAGCAAAACCCAATCGCGCCAAGGGAACCGGCAGCAACGCCGCGAGAATGATCAGTTGTTTGATCCAGAAAACATTCAAGGAAAGCAAAAGGCCGAGCGCAACGAAACAACCGGTTCCTGCTGTCCAGAGCATCACATACTTCCCGACCCGTGGAGGACTAATCTTGTTCCAGGAAAATACCGCGAGCCACACTTTCGCCACCACGGCTGACATTAAAATCCAGGCCAGCCAAGACACATATCGCTCGAGGTCGTGCCAATGAAAATGGTTCTCGGCGTAAACGATGCCGCAGATCGCGAGTACGAAAACAATGGCATGCACGATCGCTCCGCCGACGAAACGCGTCATGCTGCCGGATAATCCCACCCACAAACTTCCGACCATGCCTCTCCATGTGACGATTGCCAACGCCATCAGCGAGAGCACTGCAATAGAGAACAGTTTGAAACCGCCTCGCACCACATGCGCATTCTCCAGCCATTCTTTTAACTCACGGGTGTTTGCCCAGAGTGGCAACCAGAGCGACAGGAATGTAATAACCAGCGCCCACACGATGACGACGCTCATGGCGGCGACCTTCATTTTGATCACGATCATCTCGCCGGAAGCGAACGGACGGATCGCCAGAAAGGCCGGCAGCGAAAGATCCGCAGACCAAAAATCTGGTTTGGCAAAACCCTTGCCGATAACCGTCGCGAGAATCAGCGGCAGCCCCAGCACCCAACCAAGAGTGATCAGCGCGATGTCCGTATCTTTCCTTCCGAACCAGGAAACCGGGAGAAAAATGAAAAGTAGAGCCAATGCCACACACGCCGGTAGAAGCCAACCGGCGCGTCGCCATTCAAACCAGAATTGAGCTGATGATGCAGAACTGAAAGCGGCCGTGCGGCGAGGCACGGCATTCATGATTCGTCCGGCTTGCGCTTTCAGCCATCCGCGCCCGCGTCCACCGCCCCGTCGTTGTCTTTCGACGGAGAACCATGCGCCGAAAAACGCCACCATTGAAAATCCGATGAGCAGAAATGTGAATAGTTCCAGGACGGTCTCACGATCCCAGGGCAGCAACTCCAGAAAGAGCGGTATCATCCCAAAATTCATGAAGAGCAAACCGAGAAAGCAGAGACTGACGATTCGAACGATGCGGAAACCGGCGAGGCTCCAGACCACCGACTGGTAGCAAAGCATTCCCACTCCCAAAACAAATCCGGGCCACGAAGAAACCGTTCGTCCCAGCGGCGCAAAGACCAGTTGCGTCCAGGCGAAATAAACCAGTCCCACTCCAATGACTCCGAGCAGCATCGGCAAGCCGGTTAAGATCCAGGTGGGAACAGGAAGCGTAAACAGCCGGTAGGGAAAGCCATGCCAGTTCTTCCTCGGATTGAATTCCGCGTGATGAAAGACACTGAAGACGAGACCCAGCGAGCCAATCATCAAGAGCCAATAGATGGATTGGTAATTTTCCAGGATCTCGGATTTGTTCGGGACGAGATGATTCACCAGGGCGCAGAGCGACGTGATTACGACCACTGATACGATGGATCGATAGTTTCGACTCCATATTTCCCATGTCAACGCTGCGACTGGTGAACGCATATCAGTGGGGAGGTGATGTTGTAGTGGGTCGATCGCCAACAATCGTTTCAGCCTGGGCGACGAAGATTTCGTTCAATGAAGGCGTATGTTCTTCCACGATTCGTGCTCCGAGTGCACTCACGATGGCCGGTAATTCTGTTCGGCCGCCATTGCACAAGACCCGCCATTCCTTCCCCTGCCCGCTGACGCTTAATGCACCGGCGATGACCGGTGGCTTTGTCTGTGCGGTTTCGAAATGCAACGTGACGCGATGATGACGCGCCTTGATCTCATCAAGTGGGCCGCACAAAACGAGTTTCCCGCGATGCAACATCGCAACGTGGTCCGAGACACGTTCAATTTCTTCCAGCAAGTGGGAGGAAAAGAAAACGGTGCGACCTTCGTCTGCGACCGTTCGGATGACAGCTTCCAAAATGTCGCGGCGGACAATCGGATCAAGCCCGGAACTTGGTTCATCGAGGAGCAATAATTCCGGTCGATGCGCTTGCGCAGCAAGAAGGCCGGCTTTGGCTTGTTGACCTTTAGAAAGTGTTTTGAGCCTGGCCGAGGCATCGAGGCCGAACTGCTTGCGCAAGCTCTCCGCGTAGGCGACGTCCCACTTCGGATAAAACGCCTGCGTGTAGCGAATGAACTCATCGACGCGCATCCAACCGGGTAAATCAGGTTGTTCCGAGAGATAACCAATGCGGCCAAGCACGGAAACTGGATCCGCAACGGGATCGATGCCGAAAACCTTCACGGTCCCCTGCTCCGCCCTGAGCAATCCAAGAATGTGTTTGATCAAGGTAGTCTTGCCGGCCCCGTTTTCGCCTACCAATCCGAAGACAGAACCGCGCGGGACATGCAGCGAGAGCTCGTTGAGCACCGTTCGCGAACCGAAGCGTCGCGACAAACCTGCGATTGAAACGACCGCCTCCGCCGAGGATGGAGAAGGGAATTTCATTCTTTCGCTGGGGAAAAGGTTTCGTCGTGACGTTCGCGAACCAGTTCGACGACTTCTTTAAGATCAATGCCGAGATGACCGGCTTCGACGAGCAAGGAATCAACACGCTGGGTGAGCAACTTGAGTTTCTCCCGGCGTGAGACCGTGGAGGCGGCTTCTGAAATGTAAGTTCCGGCGCCATGCCGTTTGGTGACAACCCCTGCGCGCTCAAGTTCCAGATAAGCTCGCGCGACTGTGTTGGGATTCACGACCAATTGCTCCGCCAGCACGCGAATCGGCGGCACTTCCTCACCGGCACTCAATCGGCCGGAAGCCACGAGGTGTTTGACCTGGTTGAAGATCTGGAGATAGATCGGAACTCCGTCATGAGAGGTAATCTGAATTTGCACGGCGTACTCTTTCGTTTGCAGAAGTTGCGGTCAACGACTGTATTAGTGTAGTAATACACTATTGCGTGAATGTCAACTCCTTTGAAATTCCGCCGCGAACGATAACGAGAGCGATTGCTAAAAGTAACTTCCGGATCGCACGGGTCTTAACGGAGCGCGGCTGTGTGCAACGCACCAGCCGCAGCGGGCCCGAACACAAGGTGAGCGTTCTCTTTCCCAACGTTTTCTGTCGTGCGTGACTGCTGCGGCTGGTCTCCGACACAGCCGCGCTCCGTTCCGCTTGATCCGGAAATTTTTTCGGCAACTGGTATCAAGAAATTCTATTTGCCTGTCGTCCCGCCCTGCCCCACCGTGGGCGGGATGCGCATCGTCACTTCAGTCGCCGCTATGCAACGACTGGCAAAAGAATTTAAGGCGAAGAACGTTCCCATCGGTTTCGTGCCGACGATGGGTTATTTGCATGAAGGTCATCTGAGCCTCGTCAAACGCGCCCGCGATCTTGTCGGCAACACGGGACAGGTCGTGGCGAGTATTTACGTTAACCCGACGCAATTCGCACCCACGGAAGATTTGTCCAAATACCCACGCGACCTGGCTCGGGATAAAAAACTCTGCCGCGACGCTGGTGTCGACATCCTCTTCGTCCCTTCGGACAAGGAGATGTATCCCGCCGGTTACAGCACTTACATTGTCGAAGAGTCGCTATCGAAAACCATGGAAGGAGCCTCCCGGCCAACTCACTTTCGCGGCGTCATGACGATCGTGGCGAAGCTGTTCAACATCGTTCTGCCGGAAGTTGCGGTGTTCGGCCAAAAAGATTTCCAACAGGCTGCCGTCATTCAGAAAATGGTGACCGATTTAAATTTCCCGCTCAGAATTGTCGTGGCCCCGACTGTGCGGGAATCCGATGGGCTCGCGATGAGTTCCCGGAATAAGTATCTGTCACCCGCTCAACGTGAACAGGCGACCATTTTGTCGCAGTCGCTGCGATATGCGCGAAAGGCCGTTCTTAAACATCCCGTTTCAGCCGCTCAACTCAAAAGTGAAGTCGCGAAACTAATTTCCGAAAAAAATGAGGCTCGTTTGGATTACGTCGCGTTTTTCGATCCAAAAACGCTCAAACCGGCCGAACAAGTTAAACGCGGCGATCAGATCGCTCTCGCCGTCTTCTTTGGAAAAACGAGACTGATCGATAACGCGAAGCTCTAAACGTAGAGGAAGGAGCACCGGCAAAAAAACCAGCCATTTTGGGGAGTCAAAATTCCTGAATCAATAAAAACCAGCCGTTTTAGTGAATCAAATTTAACCAAAATCTATTTTTGTTTTCATTTTGGGAGCTCGATCGGTCGGTTTAGGAGTTTTGCGGAGCCAAAATTCTTCAAAGTGTTGGGTGAAGTGACCGAAACGACGTTTTTTCCCGAAAAATCTCCGTTTTGGTCGATCGCCCAACTGAATGCCCGCGAATCGGGATGCCAGCAGAGGACTCGATCGCTTTTCCAGTCGTTTCCCCGTTCCAACACGAATACGTCACCTTTCTGCCGACTTTTCCCGGTCGGACGGAAAAAGCAAACGCTTGCGGACGACGGGCAACGGCATGTTTCGCAAAAATCAGTTAATGTAGTCGAAAAATTGGCGGATGACCCAACTGCCGCCGCACTCCTGCCTATCTGATGACAAGTGCCCCTGATTGGTACGAAACCTGCCAATGCTACTCCCAGCCGAAACTAGACACAATATTGCGCTGCAAATCATGAGTTGTGCCCTGAAAAGGGACCCGACTGACTGAATTTGGAGCGATGAAGACTGGAATCGATCGTCTAAAATGCGGGTTGGTAACATTGTAGTCGTGAATTTCTTTATATCACTGATCCGCGGAGCCCGGTTCATTCTCCCGCCCAGGATGCTTTGCCTGGCGACTCTTCTCGGCTGCAACCTGCATGCCGGAGTCTTTTCCACAGACTTCAATACTGAGCGGTTGATGGGCGCTCAGACGTTTGGAGATGCTTCGATGGAAAAGACAGGGGGCATAATGAATAGCGGGGTTTTGAAGCTGACCAGTCCGCGTTCAGACGGAAATGGAACTCTCATTCTCGACGAACTGGACCCCGGCAAGGATGTTGTCTCCTTCAGTGTTAAATTTCGCGTTGCGATTGGAAGCACCGATCGGCCCGCCGCGAACGACGGTATCAGTGTCAACTTCTCCTCTGATCTTCCGAAAGAAATCGGCTCTGAAGGCGCCGGGAATGGACTCACGATTTCTTTTGGCTCCTACTTATCCGCCAAAGATCTGCCGATTTCTGCGATTAAAATTAAATATCAAGGAACTAATGTCGTTGGGTCCTACTTTTCTCTCCGGACGGACACTAATTTTGCGGATGTGGAAATCCAACTGGATGCGGATGGCGCGCTAACAATTATTTACAACGGAGCCACAGCTTACGACCATTCCCGATTATTCGACTATAAACCGTTGGCGGGCCGGTTTGGAATTGGCGCCACAACGGGCAGTGGTGCTGCGTCACACTTCATTGATGATCTATGGATCAGGACCCAAACCGAAGCGCCACCACGAGTCAAATCCCGGCAACGTTCGACGCGCAAGACGCAGTTGCTTCCTGAATACAGTGTGCGGGCGTGGCATGTGGAAGATGGGTTGCCACAAAACATGGTTCAGGCCCTGGTGCAGACGCGAGATGGATATTTATGGGCCGGCACCAGAAGAGGTCTGGCGCGTTTCGATGGAAGCAAATTCACGGTTTTCAATTCTGAAAGCACTTCTGAAATCAAAGACCCCATCATCAACGCACTGTGCGCCGCCAAGGACGGAAGCCTCTGGATTGGCACCGAAAGCGGTCTGGTTCAATTAAAAGACGGAGAGTTCACCCGTTATACTAACGGACTGCCAAGCGAACAGGTCAAAGTCATTCGTGAGATCAGTGACGGTTCTCTGCTGGTGGGAACAGTCAAAGGGCTCGCTCGATATAAGGACGGTAAAATC
>JAQGOU010000119.1 GCA_028293445.1 Verrucomicrobiales bacterium
GCCGTAAAGGTGATCGTCGATGACAAAGAATTGAGCGAGGATCTGTCCGGGCAGTGCTAACGTTTCCCAGCGGCGGGTTTTCAGGTCGTACTTTTGCCATTGATCTCTGTCGCTGCAGTAAACCGCATCGTGGAACACTTCAAAGTGCGGTCCTTCCCCGGTCTCTCCGGTTCGACCCGCTACAAAATAGGAATTACGGACAGGTCGCTTGATGATTTCCCATCCCCCATTGTCGAGGTCCATCACGGCAAACGCTGAGAAAACATACTCCACGAGTCCATCCTTTCCCCTCCTCGGATGTTCGGTGTGATACTCCAAATCGAGCCAGACCTTTCCCTGGCGAAATTTATACGCACAGACTTCTATGCTTTTAACATCGGAAGCGAGTTTCTCTTTCGGAATCGCAAAGAATTGCGTTAAGGGTAATGCGTTCGTGGCAGGGGCTGCGTCGATCGACGCAATTCTCCTCATGACATCGTTGCCGATGGTCCCATGAATTTCTGCAGGAACGGTGATCCCTGTCAGATATTTGATGCGTGCGCTCGTGATGGCAGCGAGGCCGGGAAACATCTCTATCTTGAATCGCTTGCGCAAGCCGTCCTTCACTGGGGAATAGGCGCCTACGGCCACACTGCCAACCAATTCATCTAAAACCCAGTTATAATGGAAATCCGCGTTGTGTTTCGCGATTTCGTTCGTGTGGGCGAAGACGATTTTAAAGAGGTCATTGAAGGCCGGCTCAATCTCGGCATCCGTTTTTGCGTCCGCCAATAAAATGGATTTCGCTTCGATCTGGTGCAGGAAATTAGTGGAACCATTTAATTCGACGAGAAATCGGCTCCAAAGCTCCGGGATGCGCTTCTGATCTTCGCTGTTCCAAGCCGTGAGCCGCGGTCGGTGCGGTCCACGGAACCAGAGCGATCGGCTGCTGAACAATCCAAAAACATCGCTGGTCAGCAATTCCCGATAAAAAGCGAGACAGTCTTCGGGTGTTTCCTGCCAAAAGCAGCCCCAGTCAAATTGGCTTTGAATAATGCTGCCGCGATATTCCCCTTCCATCTTGATTGGGTTCGGGATCGGATCTTTGTAATTCGGCACACTACTGTAATCGATGCGATCACCCGTCCAATAGGCACTATGAACAGTAGGAGATTTGTAAATCCGAGCGACGGTTTCACGTATGAGAGAACGCAACTCGGCGAGCTTGTCTGCGTCGGCCTGGCGTGCCGCTGGAACAAAATAGTAATTCTGTAAGACCAGTGATGCCGCCTCTACTGCTTCAACCCCGGTGAAATACCAGGACGAGACAATAATGGGCTGATCCGCAGGGAGGGTCTTGGTGTAGTCGTAATATAATTCCAAGGCATGCACTGCCTGGTCCAGTTTTGCACGGTTCGGTGAGGGGTTGAAGGGGTATATTTCGTCCGGGGAAGTTCGAGGCGAAGCGCCCACCAAGATTTCATAAACATAGTTCCTCACGCGAATGTCCGCACAGGCCTTGTCCCGCTGCCCCAAGGCCCACGCAGATTCCGCCGCGTTTTGTGCCTCCCGGAACATTCGCCATTTCAGCGCCCATGTTGCTTCGTCATAAAACTGAGCAGCTTCCTCGGCCGGCTTCCATTCGGGCAGCGAGGATTTCTTCTGTAATGTCGCA
The DNA here is from genome assembly GCA_028293445.1 of Verrucomicrobiales bacterium. GTDB lineage: Bacteria > Verrucomicrobiota > Verrucomicrobiia > Limisphaerales > JACDHS01 > CBHWET01. Next base: position 1,655 of record JAQGOU010000119.1, read on the forward strand.
AGGATCTTCTTCGCAAGTTCGTCGACGATTTTCGGCAAATCCTTTCGGGACCCTGCGACCGCGATCGCTGTCGGGGTGCCTCCAGAGGGCGGCGAGAGTCGCGCATCGATCGTGACTTGTTCTTTCGAGAAGCCGTTCTTGTCGACGACGCCATCCACCAGAAAGCTGCCGTTCCAGAACGGTGACTCGTTGGTTTTCTGGAGTTCTTTTTCTTCGACCAGGCTGCCCATCTTTCGACGCTCCAATACGAAGACTTCCTTTTCCAGCATGAGGCGATTGAGCAATAAGAGCGTCAATTCCTGATCTGCCTCAATGGACTCGCGCGAATTCGCTGCTCCGCGCAAATTCAAGACCGAAATCGGCACAGCATCCTTCGGCAGAACCGTGAGTTTCGGCAAGAGCGGCGCAAACTTGCCCGCGATCAGCTTCGCCCATTCAGACGCATTCTTCATCGGCCACGGAGCGGACATGGCGCGCAGGATCACGCCCGGCTTCACTGCAACCAGGCGGGTATTTAAAACAGAATTGGTGCCTTCCCGTTGGATTTCCAAAACGATAACGCCATCGGCACCGAGTGTTTGTCCAATTTTGAGGAAGTCTTTCGTCGCGAATCCGCTGGCGGCAAGCGTTTGTTCCCGCACCACCTTATCGATTTGCGCGCGCTCAAGGAGTTGCAGGTTTACTTTTTGGGACAGCTCGGCCGTCAACAAATCATTGGCTGCGGCAACGGAATCTTTTTCATTGATGATCGCGAGGCGGATCGTTTCCGCTGCCGTGGCTTGATTGACGTAGAAACTGGCGCTGAGAACAGCCGTCAGCAGAATGGTTTTAAAGAACATAGATAAGACATGCTTCCGTGATTACCCGGTTTGGATTAAGTCGAGATCGACTTTGTTGTTTGTGTTCGCTTCACCGCGTGCAGACGCAGGATAGAGCAGATTCCAAGCGCGTGTCGACATTCCCATCTTTCAAGAATCGGAAATCCGAAGTTGAACGAGAGAGAAAATCCCCTCACCTCGCATCCCCTCACATGATGGAATCCTTCGGCATTGTTGTAATGCTTTTTAACCGTCGTTCCTAACCTTCTTTCCACACCGTTCCCTGCGATCAGAACAGCATTGGCGCGGATACCGAAATACAGCCGTGTTGCTTAGGGTGGAAGTAAGGAGGTGTTTGGCATTCGCCGAACCCTGTAACAATAAAATCAAAAAAAGGAGTGTCCATGTGCAAAGTATTGTCGCGTCTTAACCTCATGCTGGCTGCATCCATCGCGCTGTTCAGCAATCTCGCATCTGCTCAAATCAGTGTTCCAACCAGCCCGGTAACCGCCTATATCGAGGGAGCCGATGAGAGTTTCTTCACCGTCCAACTCTCCGGTGTCCCGGCAGGACTGGACGTAAAAAATGCCGTCTACGCGAGCTATTGCGTCTCTTACTTTGATGCAGGATCTCCGGTCGGAACTCACCCGGTTCAACTCTATAGCTCGACCGGCACGGTGCCCGCCGACTTCGCGGAGTCATGGCCTTACATCAATTACATTCTCAATCACAAGCAAGGGAGCGGCGATGATGTGCAAGCGGCGATCTGGTATTTCACCGACGGGATAACTACCGATATCAGCACTGCGGCGCAGGCGATGATTGATGAAGCGTTGGCCTCCGGCGGAAGTTATTTGCCGGGACCAGGAGCATTGACAGCCGTGATCGTGCAGGCGCTCGATGGTTCTGATCTGCAAACCATCATTATTGAAGTACCAACGCCGACGCCCCCGGCTTGCGACGATTTTCTGACCGGCGGCGGCTGGGTCATTACTTCATCCGGAGCGAAAGCCAACTTCGGGGTGCAGGGCGGGATTCGCAAAGGCGCTTACTGGGGAGGTCTCAACTACGTCGATCACGGCACACGTCTGCATGTGAAAGCGACGGCTGTGACCGCCTACATCACGTTGACCGAGAACACGCGTGAAATCCATTATGATGTCAAAATCAACGGGGTTGCAGGAACGGCAGTCGTAACCGTCACCGATCAAGCCGAACCCGGCACCCATGACACCTTCCAGATCGTCCTTTCCACCGGTTACAGCGCTGGCGGTGAGTTGGGCGGCACGCAAAAGAAGGGTGGCGGCGGAAATATCCAATTGCACAAATCCAAGTGCAAATAGGTTGGATCAAGATCTAAAAATAAAAGCCGCCTTGGGGATTCCGGGGCGGCTTCTTGTTGTAACCGACACGGGCTGAACCTGATGGGCAAATACGGGGCTCGGAGCATCAATTTGCGCAAGGTTTTTCTTGTTGGGAGTATATAATCCGTTAAAATTTAGGCTAAGCCCCATGACAACAAATCCTTTAAGCGGTCAACCAAAACCGTTGCGCGTTCATTCATTACGTACGTTTTGCCACGGAGATACTGAATGAAAAAGATAAGAAATGGTTGGAGTAAAATAATCACCGTGGGGGTATTACTTTCTCTTGTCGGCAATTCCATGGCCCAAACCCGCGAGTTGGGCGTCGATATTTCCTACTGGAATTGCGGTACCGGTAGTGGTATTTCCGCAGCCAATTGGAGTACTGGCTATTCCACCGGCAATCGGCATTTTGTGTTCATTCGTGCAACACGAGGTGGGACCACGGGGCTTGACCAGGGTTCGGGAACTCCAGGTGGTGGTAGTACATCGACGCTTTCCGAGCGTTACGACGACTCAAGATTCAATCAGAATTTTAGTCGCGCTGTGACCGCGGGTTTTCTGGCAGGACCGTATCACTTTGCCCGCCCGGACGTCGCTGGGAATACCGGGGCGGACGACGCCGATCATATGATGCAAATGGCGGGACCGTGGATGCGGCCAGGATTTATGATGCCGATGTTCGACCAGGAGGCGGGTTCCGGCAGCGACACGCTGGCACAGTTTGCTATCGATTTTTCCGATCGCATTTACGCAGTCATGCAGATTCGCCCCTGCATTTACATCAACGGGAATTACTCCAGCATTTTTCAAGGCGCGACCTCGGCGCGCCAGGACCTTCTCGCCAAGCCTGCGAGCTTCACGCCAAGTGTCGTCGGCCCCGCCTATCCAATGCTCTGGGACGCTCGTTATGGTGCCGGTTCAGTCAGCCAAAATGATCCAGCCTTTGACATTAACGATATCCCGATTCAGACCGGCAGCCCGCAAAACAACGGTTCCGTGAATTCGACCTACTATGGTCCGTGGGATGACTATACCGACCTACAACCATGGTCGTTCTGGCAGTACGCCAGCGTGGCCTCGGTTCCCGGGTTTAACTCGGTTGACAGCGGGATCGATGTGAATGTCTCCCATGGCGATATGGAATACGTTCGCAACTACCTCGTGCCTGCGCTGTGGTGGAACGATAGCAGCGGCGACTGGAGCACGACGAACAATTGGAATTGCGGACAAACGCCGATTACGCCGGTCACCGGGACAGGTCAGGCGACT
>JAQGOU010000130.1 GCA_028293445.1 Verrucomicrobiales bacterium
CTACGACCAAAAGGGACATTTGATCTGGAAGAAGGATTTGGGCCGGATGCACACGCTTCATTCTCATGGGGAGGGGAGTACGCCTGTGATTTACAAAGACTGGGAGATTCTTTGCTGGGATAACGAAGGGGATTCATTTTTGTACGCCTTCGACAAACGGACAGGGAAGGAGCGATGGAAGACAAGGCGGGATGAGAAAACTTCCTGGGCGACGCCCTTAATTGTTGAGGTGGAAGGGAAACCGCAAATCCTGACGAGCGCCACACGGAGAGTTCGGGGAATCGATTTTGAGACTGGGGCGGATATTTGGGAGGCCTCGGGGTTGGCGCAAAACGCGGTGGCGTCGCCAGTTGCCACGCAAGGAGTGGCAATTTTCGGCAACAGTTACGATTTCCAGGCGATGCTCGCGGTGAAACTCTCGGGAGCGAAAGGAAACGTGACCAATACGAAACAAGTCCTTTGGAAATTGAATCGATCAACGCCGTACGTGCCCTCTCCCCTGCTCTATGGAGACACGCTTTATTTCCTGCGGCATAACCAGAATGTTTTAGCGCGACTCGATCCATTGACCGGCAACTTTCGCGATGACTCGATTCGTTTGGAGGGGATTGGCGATTTTATATTTGCGTCGCCAGTGGGTGGAGGGGGTCGTATTTATGTCACGGGACGCGACGGCGTGACAGTGGTTCTCAAGCATGATCGCAAGAACGAACCGCTGGCAGTCAACAAGCTTGAGGATTCATTTAGTGCTTCAGCAGCGGTGGCAGGACGAGAGCTTTTCCTGCGGGGAGAAAGATTTCTTTACTGTCTGGCGGAGCCGAATAAGCAATAAGACATGAGGCTTGTCCCCCTGGGGTTGTTCAAGAGAACGCTAATCAACTCCTCATTAAGTCATCAACGATTCCATGTGTCTTTGGTTCATTGTTTTAATCTTTTAAAGTTAAGATGCATTTTCTCAGTTCGTTTGCTTACTTTATACAGTTCTTCTTTCAGGATACGAAAAACGTCGTCGCAGGGTTCATTCATTTCAGGTGTTGGGGCTGTCAGGCAGACCTGCGGCGCGCGCATCGGATCCTCTGTATGCTTTTCCGCGGATTCTACTCTGTGTTGCTGCGAATGCCTCCGGGGATTGTGGTTTGACGTAGAGGACAAAGATCTGAGGATGAATCAGCCGGATCTTCTCCTCCATGTCGACCACGATTTGCTCAATCCCGGCGGTCGTCAAATGAGCCTCGAATTGCAAGCTCAGCGCAACAACCACCTGGTTCGGAGCGAGCTGAGCCGAAGCGAGCCCGTTGGCGCAGACCACTCCATTTGTTGTCCGCGCGATCTTAAAGACGTCCTCCTGGAGCTTCATGTCCGCGCGTTCACCAATGAGCAGGCCCTTGCTCTCTTTGGCCAGCAATACCGAGACTACACAGAGCAACAGGCCAATCGCCACGGAAGCGATTCCATCTATCCTAGGTTCATCCCAGTGGATCGACGCCCAAGTCCCGATAAAGGCGAAGGCAATGCCGATGATGGCAGCTGTATCTTCAAGCAGGACGACAAACTGGGGCGGATCTTTGCTTTCCGTGATGGCCGCGAGGTAACCTGCCTTCCCGACCAATGGCCGAAAGCCTCGCAAGGCCACCACCCACGTCACCCCCTCGAAGAGCAACGATAATCCCAAAACCGTGTAGATGGCACCGGGATGCTCTATCGTACGGGGGTGCACGATGCGGTTGATGCCTTGGTATATAGAGGCGACGCTGCCGAGACCAAAGAGCAGCAGGGCGACAATGAAACTCCAGAAATAAAGCTCCCGTCCGAATCCGAACGGATGCTCGGCGTCGGGACGACGTCGTGAGCGCCACATTCCATATAGCAGCAATGCCTCATTGCCGGTATCGACAATACTGTGAACGGCCTCCGACAGCATGCTTGAGGAGCCGGAGAACAAAGCAGCCGCGATCTTTGTGATCGCAACAAGGAGGTTTCCTATGAGTGCAGCCCAGACTGTTATTTTTGTGGTTGAACTCATCGTTGTATCCACCGTTCCCGGTCCTGATGCGAGACAATCGTTTCCGGGCGGCGAGGGCGATTAGCAAATCCAGTGATCGGGTGATTTGCAGCCATCATTTCTCGAGTAAAGCGGCGAACGAGGCCTCTCACGGTGCCAACCATGGCACCGGGCTGATCAGGAACTCTAAGGCGGTTCTCAACATCATGGTGGTTCATAAAAAAGTCTTCGTTCCCGCCCTTGAAAACGACGACCTTTAGATTTCGGTTTCATTCAATCGCCTCCATGAGGACGTTCGACTCGGCGAAGGCCTTCGGGTCGAAACGGCTTAAAGGAGGATTGTTCATAAGGACACGCCAGTAGGCTGGTGATTGGCGGATGATATTTAATCGATTAGCGGTATTCATCCCAGGTTGGCTTAATGTTCTCTCCGAATTAGCGTCCGACAAGTTTTTGCAGGTGCTCTGGATAACGCGCGCCCTGCAACGTGATTTTGTCGGAGGCGGCGTTGATTTCACGGAGGTCGTCGTGTGTTAGTTCGAGTGCAACCGCTCCGAGGTTTTCAAGCAGGCGTGGGAGCTTCGTCGTGCCCGGGATCGGCACGATCCACGGCTTCTGCGCCAGCAGCCACGCGAGCGCGATCTGTGCAGGTGTCACCTTCATGCGTGCGGAAATTGAGGTAAGCAAATCAACCACACCTTGATTAGCCTTCCGGGCTTCCGGCGAAAAGCGGGGAACGACGTTCCGAAAATCGGTGGCGTCGAACTGCGTGTTTGCGTCAATCTTGCCGGTGAGGAATCCTTTGCCGAGGGGGCTGAATGGCACGAAGCCGATTCCGAGTTCCTCGAGCGTCGGAATAATTTCCGCCTCCGGCTCTCTCCAAAACAAGGAGTATTCGCTCTGCAAGGCGGTGACCGGTTGAACGGCGTTGGCACGCCGGATGGTATTCGCACCGGCTTCCGAAAGCCCGAAATGTTTCACCTTGCCGGCGTGAATCAATTCCTTCACGGCCCCGGCCACGTCTTCAATAGGCACGTTCTCGTCGACGCGGTGCTGATAGAGAAGGTCGATCACGTCGGTCCGCAGGCGCTTCAGAGAAGCCTCGACGACTTCCTTGATGTGCGTGGGGCGGCTGTCCAAACCGTCCATGCGGTCGCCGTTCGGGCCGATTTTGAAACCAAATTTCGTGGCCACTTTCACGCGTCCGCGAAAAGGCGCAAGAGCCTCGCCGACAAGTTCTTCGTTCTTCCAGGGACCGTAGATTTCCGCTGTGTCGAAGAAGGTGACGCCATTTTCAGCGGCGGCGCGAAGCACCGCGATCATCGCCTGTTTTTCCCTTGGCGGGCCGTAACCAGAGCTCATGCCCATGCAGCCCAGTCCAAGAGCCGAGACTTCCAAATTACTTTTTCCGAGGTTGCGTTTTTCCATAATTAACCCTTTCGTTCATTGAGCTTTTAGACAGTATTTTTCCAAATGGCGTTTGTAGTCTTCAAGTGCGCGAGGAATGTCCGGATTTTTATAAATATCAAACACACCAAAGGCCGGGAGAATGTCGTAACCGCAAAATTTGTAGTTGGAAGTAATGGGAAGAAACAGGTCAGCCACGCCCTTGCCGCCGTATAGGAAGCTGCCCGGGTTGTCGAACGTTTCTCGCGGCGCATTCCAAGTCGCGGAGATCATGAACCTCTTCCCCTGCATCTTGCCGCCCGTGCCGTATTGCTTGCCGGGGTCGTGGCGGGTGCGACCATCACCGTCTAGAAGGGCTTTTTTGGCGAGACCCAAATTGAAAACCTCGTCCACGTATTTCTTATAAATCCATGGCGCACCGAACCAGTTCACCGGCGTCTGGAGGATGACCAAGTCCGCCAACACGTGTTTTTGCACCTCTTCCTCCGGGGTATAGCCCCGCTCGACAAACGTCTCGATAATTTGATGCCCCCGCTCTGCGAAAAACGCTTTCGCGGCGTCCATGAAGGTAAGGTTGAGTTTGCCCTCAGACCAGCCGGGGTAGTTGAAGTGCGTGTTAATAAGAAATGTTTTCATCATTGTTGTGGTCTTGCACGGTCAAAGGCGTTTGGTTTGTAGAGGCAACCCGAATGACCACCTTGCGAAAATGTGAATTGCTTCCAAGGTAAGCGAAAGCTTTCTTCGACTGTTCCTGCCAGCGCAGCACGTCACGCGAGGCGGGCGTTGTAGCATCACGCGCGATAAAACGAATTCGGACTTCAACCCTGCCCAAAATACGTTCGATTTCATGCCTTTGACTTCGGAGCAAGTTCGCCGAACCAATAAGCCGCAGTCACCCCGCCATCCATGAGGAAGTCACTGCCGGTGATAAACGCACCGTCAGAACCCATAAGGAGTGCGCCGAGAGTTCCGACCTCATCTGGAGTTCCGGCGCGTCCTGCCGCGCACGCTGAAATCATGTTTCGGTAGCCTGCACCACGCGGCCCTTTTAGTTCGTCATTCGCCAGCGGGGTGATGATGATGCCAGGGCTGATAGTATTGACCCGTGCGCCGCGCTTCCCCCAACGGACGGCTTCTGCCATCACCCGCAACGAGTTTCCGCGCTTTGAAATCTGGTAGGCGTTGAGAGGGTCTGTCACCTTGTCGGGCTGAAGCATCGGGAGCGTAAGTAGTTCTTCGACCGGCGTAGTCGCGAGCAGCGCGTTCTGCTCGGCAGAGAGTGCAGGCAGGCGATGCCCGGACATTGACGCGATCACGACACCAGCGCCGCCGTTTGCGATGACATTGCCAAATTCCTCCAGCACCAGCGCCGTTCCGTAGAGATCAACCTTCAAGATGGTTTCCGGCGACGCTTGGGAAGGGGAAACTCCGGCGGCATGTATGACACCTGAAATTTCACCAATGGACGTTGCTGTTTTAACAAGCGCTTGAACAGAGGCACGCGACGACACATCAACTTTCGTGGTGCTTACGTCGAAGCCCGCATCGTTTAAGGTTTTTGCCGCCGCCTCGGCATTTTCCTGACGCAAATCCGCGAGCACGACATGTTTGCCGGAGCTAACCCGCCGCGCAATCGCCTGGCCGATCAACCCGGCCCCAATGACGACGATAACATTTGTTTGTGTATTATTTTGCATGAAGTTATATTTGTTCTGATTGCAGTCGATTCACTATTTCTTTGAATCGGCCAGATATTTCTCATCTGTGACTTTCTCCATCCAGTCAACCGCTTTGCCATCGAGCAACTCCCCGATGGCGATATGCGTCATGGCGGTGGTGGGTGTGGCACCATGCCAATGTTTTTCGCCGGGCGGGAACCAGACGATATCACCGGGATGGATGGCCTCAATACGCCCTCCTTCACGCTGCGCGAGACCGCAGCCCGCAGTGACGATCAACGTCTGTCCGAGCGGATGAGTGTGCCAGGCGGTTCTAGCGGCGGGTTCGAAGGTGACGATGGCACCACTGATACGCGCGGGATCGCTCCCCTTGAACGACGAGTCAATGCGCACCTTGCCGGTGAACCAATCCGCAGGACCTTTTACAGATGGCTGTGAGCCAATTCTTTTGATTTCCATAAGTAATTTGAATTTTGATTTAGAAAGCTCGAATCATGACGGCGCCAAGTGCTAGTTCCTCATAAAAGCCTTACATGCGTGATGCGCTCCAGGTATTGAACGAGGCGCTCCTGCACTTCAGGGCGAGATGCAGATCGCTTAAAGTCCTGCGGTTTTTGATGGTAAAAATAAAAACCGGATACCATCGCAGAAGGCTCATCGCTAACCGCAAGCCATGCTTGAGTTGTCGCACCTTCTAACACGTTACCTGGTGCGTCCCTTCCACCTAATCGAGTGGGAACCCACCCAGGATCGAGTGCATTCACCAGGACATGAGGCCAGCGGCGCCCGAGGTGCATCGACAGCGCGAGATCATGAAATTTGGTCTCGGAATAAGCTTGGGAACTGTTCCACGGTCGTGCTTCCCATTGCGGGTCCTGCAGGTCTTCATCGCTGCCCCCTGCGTGCATATCGGAACTGAGATAAACCAATCTCTTTGGCTGTTTGATCAACGCCGTCAGGACGTAAGGCGTCACCACATTCACGGCGAAGATCTGAGTAATACCATCAGCAGTCATGACGCGATCTTCGTAGGCGCCGATTGCCACGTTATGAATGACCGAGTCGAATGAACCAAGGGCATTGACCTGATCGGCCACGGACTTCATTTCAGCCATTGTCGTCACATCTCCAGTGACCACCGCCTCACAGCCGGGAAGTCTGGCTTTCACCTCGCGAGCCCTGGTGTCATTCCTCGCATGAAGGACAACACTGTGCCCTTGCTCCAGCAACAACTTCCCTGCGAGAAACCCGAGTCCGTCTGATGAGCCTGTAATGAAGATTCGTGGCATATAACATGATTGTTGCACGCATGATTATTTTATTGCCTCCTGGACGCTGGTAAAATCCGCAAGATCCTGCGGCGTGTCCAAATCGCAAGCCGCCTCGGGAAGGCCCACTTCGAAGACGAGAGATGCGTGGCGTTCCAGAAGACTTTTTGCTCCGCCTTGTCCCTCCATTTCCAGGAGTTCATTGAAATAAACTCTTGAAAATAACGCTGGCGTTCCCATGCGGCTGGAATAGGAGGCTGTCACCAAACCACATCCACTCTCCACATGAGCAGCAATAAGTTTTCGCAGCGATCTTCCATTCACATGGGGTTGATCGGCAAGGAAGAGTATCACACTTTGTGTTTGGGGATGGACGCCCAAAAGCATTTTCAGGCCGCAACGAATGGAAGAGGAAATTCCCATCTTCCAATCGGCATTGACCGAGATTTTGATTCCCAAGCCATTTAGTTCCGGGGCAATCAGTTCAGCGTTTGCGCCGAGGACAACCACAACCGGGCGGCATCCGGAATCGAGAGCGTGTTCCGCGGCACGACGAATCAATGAGACCCCTTTTATTTTGAGAAGCTGTTTCGGAGTGCCCATGCGGGTGGATGCGCCAGCAGCAAGCACCGCTATGCCAATAGATTGATCCAGGTTTGAACCGTCGTTGCGAGCCATCAGGTGGGCCTTCGTTTCATGCAGTCCATTCGTTATGCGGAAGCGGCCAGGGCGGTCGGCCGTTCGCGCAGCGATTTGGCGTTGCGTTCATTAAGCACAGACAGGATTTCGCCCATGATTGACAACGCAATTTCCTCGGGAGTTTTTGCGCCAAGATCCAGGCCAGCCGGACCGTGAATTGTTTGCACGAACTCGTCGGAAATCATGGCTCCTGTCGCTTTCCATGCATTGAGCATCCGTTCCAGTCTCCGTTTTGGTCCCAGTGTGCCAACGTAGTTCAGCCCGTATTGACTTAGTGAGGACAAGGTTTCCTGATCCCGTTCGAAGTGGTGATTCATCACAACTCCCACCGTGCGATCGTCCACCTGGATTTGTGACAAAGCCTCTGCCGGGGAGCATAGGAAGACAGCGTCCGCTTCGCGAAATAGTCGGCGGGAGGAAAGGCGTCGGCGCGAGTCCACTACCGTGACATGAAATCCCACCTCCTTGCTCATGTGAATGAGCGGAAGGACATCGAGCCATCCTCCAAAGATCACGAGATGAACAGGCGGCAGCAATTGTTGGATGAAAACAGGCGTTTCGCCATAGTCATTGCTTAAGGAGGTCTGCGATGATTCAACGCCATGGATGTTCAGGACTTGTGCCAAAGCCTCGCTGCCAACCCAGCTTCCTTCTTTGAGGAACGCATGCTCGTTGGAGCAGGTGGACTCTTCTCCATTCCCCACCATCGTGGCCACGGCACCCGGCTCCCGACTTTTATGGCAGGCCCGTACTGCGGTAACGAAAGCCTCCTTTAAATCCTCCGTCACAGGTTCGATGAGAACATCGATAATCCCGTTACATCCAAGGCCGGTCCCAAACACGATGTCGTCGTCAGAAGTGGAATCGTAGCGGACGACACGAGGCAGACCGGATTGCAACGCGCGACGGGCGTGATCCATGACGTCGGATTCGAGGCAACCTCCGCTGACCATGCCCCACGAATCACCTTCAAGAGTCAGCAGCATGCGCGCTCCTGGCCGTCGATAGGCTGAACCTTCCACGTTTATCACAGTGGCGAGGGCGCAAGGTGCATCACCAAGTTCCTCCAGTGCCGCGCAGATCTCCAATAGTTCTTTCACGAGTTTATCTCCTGATTTTTGTTAAATATCGATGACCGCTCACGCCACTTCGGGGAGTCGGTCGATGAGTTTATCCAAAGTGATCGGATAATCGCGCACGCGCACGCCCGTGGCGTTGTAGATCGCATTAGCGATGGCAGCCGCCACACCGCAAATTCCCAGCTCGCCAACGCCCTTGGCCTTCATCGGCGAGGAGATTGGATCGGTCTCATCGAGAAAGATCACCTCTTGATGCGGCACGTCGGCATGCACCGGCACTTCGTAGCCCGCGAGGTCATGGTTGACGAAAAAACCGTGACGTTTGTCAACTGTGAGTTCTTCCATAAGCGCAGCGCCCATCCCCATCGTCATCGCGCCAATCACCTGGCTGCGCGCTGACTTTGGATTGAGGATTCGGCCGGCAGCACAGACCGCGAGCATGCGCCGGACGCGGGTCTCGCCCGTCGATGCGTGCACGGCAACTTCGACAAAATGAGCTCCAAATGTTGATTGTTGGTATTTCTTGTCCAAGTCGCCATATTCCATCGCGTCTTCCATCACGAGGCCACTTTCGCCCGCCGCTTGAGCGAGCGGTGTGCTGCGACCACCATCCCTCACCTGGCCATCCGCGAAAACCGCCTTAGTCGAATCAAATCCAAGCTTCTGAGCGACCGCTTCCCGCAGCTTCATGCATGCGGCGTAGACGCCAGAGGTCGAGCTGTTTCCGCCCCACTGCCCGCCGGAGCCGCACGAAACAGGGAAATCCGAGTCGCCGAGCCGCACCACCACCTGGTGGAGTGCAACCCCCATCATCTCGGCTGCAGTCTGTGCGATAATCGTATAGCTGCCGGTCCCAATGTCGGTCATATCGGTCTCCACCGTGACGACCCCTTTATTATCCAGACGGACGCGCGCAGCCGATTTCATCACCAAATTGTTTCGAAATGCTGCGGCCACGCCGATTCCCATCAACCAGTGCCCCTCGCGCGATTTGCCGGGCACGGGATTTCGCTTGTTCCAACCAAAGCGTTCCGCGCCAGTTCGGAAGCACTCGGTTAACCTGCGCTGCGAAAATGGAGGATGGGGATAATGCTTTTCTTCCGGCGCTTTCGATTGCGGATCCGACGAAGGGGGTTTGGCTGGATTGTCGGGAGCTACCTGCGTGTCGTTGAGAATGCGGAACTCGATCGGGTCAAGGCCGAGTTTTTCGGCCATTTCGTCCATGGCTATTTCCAGTGCCATCATGCCGGGGGCCTCGCCAGGCGCGCGCATGGCATTTCCCTCGGGGAGATCGAGCACCGCGAGACGCATCGCGGTCATGCGATTCGCGCCAGCGTAGAGCAGGCGGGTTTGGCTGACGGCAGTTTCAGGGGAGCCGCCGGGCAAATCACCTGACCAGCTCTCATGGGCGATGGCAGTCAGCTTGCCCTCTTTGGTGGCACCGAGGCGAAGACGCTGAATTGTTGCGGGCCGGTGGGTGGTATTGTTCATCATTAAGGCCCGCTGAAGCGCGACCTTGACCGGTCGATTTGCGGCGCGCGCACCGAGCGCCGCGAGCAGAGCGTCCGCTCGCAGAAACAGTTTTCCACCAAATCCACCGCCCACGTAGGGGGAAATGAGTCGAACATTTTCCTTTGGAATGCCGAGGGTCTTTGCCATGTCGCCGACGCTCCAGGCAATCATCTGGTTGGAAGTCCAAACGGTCAGTTTGTCTCCATTCCACGCTGCGATCGAGGCGTGCGGCTCCATCATTGCGTGTGACTGGTCCGGTGTCGTGTAGGTGGCATCGAACTGAAAAGGCGCTGACTCGAAAGCGCCAACGAAGTCACCAACGGCACTGTCCGGCGGGCCACCAAATCCAGGTTTGGGTGGAGTGCTCGAGTTTTTAGCGATCGCCAGATCGAAGGCACCCTTCGCCCGCTCATAATCTACATGAATCAAATGAGCCGCGGAACGCGCCTGCTCGAACGTTTCAGCGACCACCAGGGCAATTGCCTGGTGATAGTGATCGACTGCGGGTCCTCCCAGCAGCTTTGCCGTGTTCAAATTGCCCTTGTCCAGCTGGCCTGCATTTTCGGCAGTAACGATGGCAATGACGCCCGGCGCGGCCTTCGCGGCAGTCAGATCCATTGACTCAATTCGCCCTTTGGCAACCGCTGCTCCCACGATGTAGCCATAAGCCTGATTCACCGCGACATCGTGCCGTTCGTAAGCGTAGGGGGCAGTGCCGGTGGTTTTCAGCGGACCATCGATCCGTTCCGTGGCCTTGCCGATCACTTTCAACTGGTCGATGGGATTGGTGGTGGCGGGCATGTCGAATTTCATACTTGTGCTCCTTTTGCTTCCGCCAGGACGGAGGCCACAATGCGTTCGACAAGCCTCAACTTGAACGCGTTTTCGGGTGTCGGCCTGGCACCCGCGAGGAGTCGCGCCGTAAATACCTTCGCTCCGCGCGGTAGCTCCGCCTCGGCTTCCTCCACGCGCCATGGCTTGGGCGCCACGCCGCCCAGGGCCACGCGCCCGGTTCCGTCGGGCTGGACGATGGCGGCAACGGAGACCAAGGCGAAAGCAAAAGAAGACCGGTCGCGAACCTTGTGATAGATATGTTTGCCGCCAACAGGTTTGGGCAAAGTCACGCCAGTGATCAGCTCACCGGGCATCAGCACAGTTTCGATGTGCGGGGTGTCGCCGGGCAGGCAATGTAATTTCGCAATGGGAATTTTCCGTGCGGAACCGTCTGGGTTGATCGTCTCCACAGTTGCGTCGAGCACTCGCATCGCTACTGCCATGTCACTGGGATGCGTCGCAATGCAGGCATCACTCACGCCGATCACCGCATGGGGTCTGCTGAATCCGCCAATCGCTCCACAGCCGCTACCAGGGAGGCGTTTGTTGCATGGCTGATTCGTGTCGTAGAAATAGGGGCACCGGGTCCGCTGGAGAAGATTGCCCGCAGTTGTCGCCATGTTGCGCAATTGACCGGATGCGCCCGCGACCAATGCGCGGGAGAGCACCCCATAGTCGCGCCTTACTCGATGGTGCGCAGCGAGGTCCGCGTTTCGCACCAGAGCACCAATACGCAAACCACCCTCCTGCGTCGCCTCAATTTTTTCCAGTCCGAGACCGTTGACGTCGATCAGATGAGCCGGGGTTTCGATCTGGAGCTTCATCAGATCCAGCAGATTGGTTCCTCCCGCAATGAACTTCGCATCCGGGTGTCGGGCTGCGGCCGCGGCTGCGTCGGCAGGTGTTTTCGCTCGTTCAAAAGTAAATGGTCTCATGCCGTCCTCCCGGCAATTTCAGTGATCGCTTCGGCTATATTGGAATAGGCTCCGCAACGACAAATGTTACCGCTCATGCGTTCCCGCAGTTCGTCGGCCGTGAGCTTCGGCTGCGCAGTCAGGTCGGAGGTGACGTGGCTGGGCATACCTGCCTTGATCTCCCGCAGCATCGCCACGGCTGAACAAATCTGTCCGGGAGTGCAATAGCCGCACTGATAGCCGTCATGCTTGACGAAAGCAGTCTGCATTGGATGCAGATGTTCGGGCGTGCCGAGTCCTTCGATGGTGGTGATCAGGCTCCCCTCATGCATCACCGCGAGAGTGAGACACGAGACGACCCGGCGATCCCCAACCATCACCGTGCAGGCGCCGCACTGTCCCTGATCGCAGCCCTTCTTGCTGCCAGTCAGGTGAAGGCGCTCACGCAAGGCATCCAGAAGCGTGGTCCGGTTATCTAGTTCAAGTTGGCACGGCTTGCCGTTCACATGAAAGGAGACCCTGGTAGCTGCCGCCTGTTGCGGCTTCATTTCGGTTGCAGACTTTGTTCCAAGGCCCATGCACCCTGTCAGCGCCACGGTTGCCGTTCCAGCAATCAAAAACTCGCGCCGCGTTAGGTCGGTGGCTCCTCGTGGGCTCTCTGCGTTTTCGGGATTATGCATATGCTTTCGTCCAGTAGGGTCGAACCTTTCGCCCGCGTTTATCGACTTAAACAAATATGCCTCTGCAGGCAACGACCCACGGAAGCCTGGTGAGAGGTGTGGGTGGCGTTCCTCATTTTCAACGGGTGCAAGATTTACTCCAAAAGCGTGAACCGTTGAAAAGGATGTTCGCAGGACATTCTCTTCGGAGGGTTACATCCTCGTTGTGAAAAAGGTATGGGGTTTTTACCGGGTTTCAGGCTGGGGCCTTCCATTCCTGAATCCTGCGGGACGGCCTTAACAGTATTACACATTATCCCTTTGGAACCACTTCTTCAAATTACGACGCAAAAAAATGTGATTAATAAATCGCCGACTTTTATTTCGAAAACATGAGTAGCGAGGTGGTTTTATCAATTCGTGGCAGGCCCACCTGAAGCATAGAATGCGCATGCGGTCACAGGCTCATGTTTCGGTGGTGAGTTCGCTGATCTTGCCATTCTTGAGAGTAAAGGTGAGTGCTCCAAATTGCTGCCGGCTCAGCGGCCAACCAGTTTCTGCAAATGTTGCGGATAGCGCGCGCCCTGCAACGTGATCTTATCCGACGCGTCGTTGATTTCACGAAGGTCGCTTGCCGTGAGTTCCAGCGCCACTCCTCCCAGGTTTTCAAGCAAAGGCGGCACCTTCGTCGTTCCAGGAATCGGCCCGATCCACGGCTTCTGCCACAGCAGCCAAGCGAGCGCGATTTGCGCCGGGGTCGCCTTCATTCGCGCTGCAATGGAGTTCAGCAAATCGACCACGGCCTGATTGGCCTTCCGGGCCTCCGGCGAAAACCGTGGCACTACATTCCGGAAATCCGTGGCGTCGAACTTCGTGTTTTCGTCAATCTTGCCCGTGAGGAATCACTTGCCAAGCGGGCTGAAGGGTACGAAGCCGATTCCCTGTTCCGCGGAGCAGACGTTTTGCCTCATCCATCGGCAAATTGATGTGGTGTTGCGAAGGCGGAGTGGGTGAAGGGAATCAAGCCCTGGTGAAATTCTCGCTCCTTCAAACTGAAACAGGGTCGACAACTATTTCAGTTTTTACCGCATAATTGAAAAAGAAAATGAGCCGGTGCATGGCATCGACTCCATTGAATGATGAGATTCAATGGAGTGGCTCGGTCACCTCGCCTTATA
>JAQGOU010000136.1 GCA_028293445.1 Verrucomicrobiales bacterium
GAAGCAAATCGTAGATCGGATCGAATGCAGTCGTCTCCAAACCCTGCTCGTTCGCTTCAACACAGAATGAACTGACACCCGAGGCGATATCGAGAATCTTGCGACCGCGCAGTTCATCGAGATTCAGGCCGAAATAGCGGGTGTATTCCTCGAAGGTGCGGCCGAGCAACACAACCTTGTTCAATTCTAGACCGTCTTTCATTTCTTGAACCAAAGCAGTGCGAAGACGCCAGCTACGGCGATCGCTCCGCCGATGAGCGAGCGGAGATGCGGGCGTTCGTTTTCTAAATAACGCGAGAACGGAATCACCATCAGCGGGGTCAGCGCGACAATCGGCATCACAATCCCGGTCGGCGCAGTTTTAAGCGCCCATTGATAGCAGCTGACTCCGAGCGTCTGGCCGGCGACGGCATTGGCGAGCACCCAGGGCCAAATCTTTTTCCACTTCTCACGCGTCGACGAAAAACGAGCAACTTGAGTTTTCTGCTTCACCAGCAACAACCAGATCCCCGCGATAAAGAGTCCGCCAATCAATCTTTGAAAGGCAGCCGTCCCGCCATCGAGATTCTGATGAGCATCGGCGGCGACTTGATAACCCTTACGACTGAGAACCGCGCCCGTGGCGTTCCCGAGTGCAGCAATGACACTGGCAATCACCCCGACCGTAAGTTGCCGCCGGGTGATCACCATGTGTCCACCGGGAGTCAGCGCCATCGCGACTCCCACGAGGATGGTCCCGGCGCAGAACATCTGGACGCCATTGAGCGTCGTTCCCAACCACAGGTATTCGATCAAGGCAGCGAACGGGGTGGAAAGACATTGCACGAGCAGAATCGACAGGCGCGAACCCAGCCGAGGTAAAGCCTGGAAGAGAGCCACATCGCCAATTCCGATCCCGATCAGTCCGCTCAGGAGAAATTCAGGGAAGGCGTTCCCCGTCACGCCTTGCCCAAACGAAGCAGCCCAGGCCGCAAGTAGAACCGTGGCGATCGCTAACCGCCAGAAGTTCGCTTCGCTGCCGCCAATCAATTTGGTGGCGCGGCTGGCGAACACTGCGGAACCAGCCCAAAGCACCGCCGTGAGAAAAGCACCTATCACGGGCGATAGCATTAAGGCTTTACCGGAGATTGGTCACGGGATTTCCGATCAGCAGACCCAACAAGTAAGATTTCGCGCTTGCCATGAGAGTCTTTCGTGCGTCACTTTAATAAGACTCCAAGACGTAATGAATGTGAAAAACGCGCTGTGCGCATAGACGCACAGTTTTTAACATCTCGTTTTGTGTTCATATATCCTAAGCAAGTTCTTATGAAAAAGCCCAGCGGATCCAGTCGCAGCATCATCGCATTTACTCTCATCGAGTTGCTGGTCGTCATCGCCATCATTGCTATTCTAGCGGGGATGCTGTTGCCCGCACTCGCGAAGGCGAAGCAAAAGGCGGAGCAGACGAAGTGCATGAGCAACCTGAAGCAATACGCACTCGCCTTCAACATGTATGCGGGCGATAACAATGATCGGCTGCCGGGCCCGTTATGGAGAGGCGCATATTTTCATTATGAAAACTCCTCGTTCGGCTGGCAGTGGAATGTTTTGACCTACATGCCCACCTATTTGGCGCTCCCACAGATTTCCAGCATCACAAAAACGGCGATGGTGGCGGTTTGTCCCGCCGTATATCGGCTCAGCAAGATTCCAAATCCGGTCCCGGCTGCCGGGACGCAATGGGGTGTGACGTATGAAATGGCGTTTCGAATAACCAATTACTTTAGGGCGGTGATCACGACCAATGATTATGAGAAAGACCCTTTTGGATATCCTGGTTTGAGCGGCGGTGTTGCTGGTTGGACAGCCGACGCCCAACCGTTAAAACTCACCGAATTCAAGCAACCTGCTGAAAATTATGCCATGACGGACGACGATCAGAAGAATACTCTTTCGGCGATCACAGGCCCTTATGGAAACCAGTTGCCGGTAGACAAGGCGCATGGTTCCGTTCGTAATAAGCTGTATTTCGATTTTCACGCCAAAGCCAGTAAAGAGAACCCGTAAGGACGCGCTTTGATCAGAAGATCTGACAAGGCAGACCTCAAAACAGATTTCTTTCGGATCCCATTTCTGATTGAGTCGGTGGGCATATGGAGCCGCCGTTAACCGCCAGCACGCTGTACCTCGTCGCTACCCCGATTGGGAACCTCGAAGATATTACGTTACGGGCCTTACGAGTTCTGAAGGAATGCGATGTCGTGGCCGCCGAAGATACCCGCCGTTCCGGACAACTCCTCAAACACTTCGGCATTTCCAAACCGCTGTTGAGTTATTTTCAATTCAATGAAGCCAAACGCAGCGAAGAAATTATCGCACGACTGCAACGCGGAGAAAAAGTCGCGCTCGTCACGGATGCCGGCACTCCCGGCATCAGCGATCCCGGCGAACGAGTCGTCAAAGCAGCGGTTGCAGCGGGATTTCGTGTGGAGTCAATCCCCGGTGCCTGCGCCTTGATTACGGCCCTCACGGCGAGCGGGTTGCCCACAGGCGAATTTCATTTCATCGGTTTTCTCCCGCACAAATCCGGCCAGCGACGAAAGAAGCTCGAATCGTTAAAGAGCTTTTCCGGAACGCTGGTGCTTTATGAATCGCCCTATCGGGTGGAAAAGCTCCTGGGCGAACTCAACGAGGTTTTTCCAGAACGAATGGTTGTCCTGGCCCGTGAGCTGACCAAGAAGTTTGAACAGTTCGTGCGCGGCAAACCAGCCGAGCTTTTGGCCATGGTTAAAAAACTCAAAGGCGAGTTCGTCGTGCTCATCAGTCCGGCAGACGGCGATGAACCCGAAGGACGAGAAGAAGCTGAAACTGAAAACGCCGAAGATCAGGTCGGAAATAACCCAATTTAAAACTGAACCGCTGGTGTTAGAATATCGCCTATGAAAACTGAGTCGCTACATGTCGGGATGAGAATCAAACATTCGGAATACGGCATTGGAACCGTCAAATCGGTTTCCATGCATGCCGCCGAGATTCGTTTCGATGATCAGACGAGGACAGTTTCTCCAGAGCACAGCACGATCGAACCCGCCGAACCGCAGGCCGAAATCACCGGGATCAGCGCTCCCTTGAGCGTTGTCATTGCGGAAACAGTTCACCGACTCACGCGCGAGTTAAAGCTCGAGCGCGACGACACCGAAGTGGTGGAGCAACTTGGCAGTCGTTGGCGCAACGGAACCATCCTCCTCAAACCCGCGGACGCTTCCTTGCAGCCAAAAGAAATTCCGCTGGAGACGTTCTTTCACAAGATCGTAATTTAGTTTTACAGAAAAACTTTCATCTAAAGGAAAACCCATGCAACGGGATGACATTGTAAAATACTGCAATTTAATGGAGGAAGTTAAGCGGCGGATGAACGTTATCAATGCATTTGGGGCTGGTTCCACCCATGTGCTTTATAAAGCCACTACCGTGGAAACGGTCTACCTTCAATTTCGAAAAATGCTCGAATTGATTGCTTTTGGGTCGTTGGTAGCGAACAAACAACTGTTTTCACAAATCTACGCGGATTTCTCGAAGCTATGGAACGCTCGCAAGCTTCTCGATGACCTTCAGAAGGTCAACCCGCATTTTTACCCTCAACCAATGAACGAAGTTCCAAGCACAACGCCTAACGTGGTAAATGACTTGGTTCCCAAAACATCAGGGTTTTTAACGCGAGATGAGTTTGTGACTTTATACAAAAAGTGCGGTAAAATCTTGCACTCAGAAAACCCATACGGAACGCCCATTGATTACGTTGAGTATGAGAAAAGCATCCAAGACTGGATTACCAAAATCATCGGGTTAACGAATAATCATGTGATAAAATTAGTCAATGACCCGAATATGTATCTGGTTCACATGAAAGAAAACCGAGACGACAGAGTGCATCACTATGTTTTCGCCCCCACAAGCCTTCCAAACAAAGGAAAGGCCTAATTTTAACGGTTAACCAACAATCGAACTACCATGCCAGCTCCAATTTTAATGCCAGGAATGAAAATTACCCACCCGCACCACGGGGAAGGTATTGTTGAAAAAGTCACTGGCAGTTCTGCTGATATTCGTTTTGGAAACGTCTTGAGAACCATCGACCCGCGCCTTGCGGAAATCACCGTTCCAGAGCCGACCGTCAAAGTTGGCGAGGCTGAAATTCCCCTACGCCAGTTCGTTGAAAACATCATTGAATCAACTGTTGACCGTTTGGGAATTGAGCAACCCGACGCTAACGTTGAGGAACTTGGATTGCGTTGGCACAAAGGAAAGATAGTTTTGCATC
>JAQGOU010000158.1 GCA_028293445.1 Verrucomicrobiales bacterium
GACTGGTTTATGAAAGAAAAAGGCAGCGGGACCTCACTGCAAGATATCGCTCACCGTTTGGGCGACCGCCACGACACCGTGAAGCGCTTGGTCAACGGAATCTTCGTGCTAGATCAAGCCAAGAGGCAAAAGGTGTACGATATAGCCGATCGCAGCTCAGGGCGAGCGTTTGCTTTTTCTCATCTTTACACAGCCCTCACTCGGACCGGCTTTCAAGACTTCCTCGGCTTACCGGCCGACTGGCGCCGAGACGATCCCGTTCCAAATCCGGTTCCCAAGGATAATTTAGAAAATTTGCGGCAGGTGCTGCTTTGGCTATACGGGTCCAAGCCCGACTCTATTCTTCCTGTCGTCACCTCTCAGAACCCACACATAAAACAACTGGACGAGATACTGCAGAAGCCTATTGCGAGAAAAACAATGCTTGCCCGGAACAAGCTTTCGGAAGCTTATACACTCGTTAACACGCCGACAGTTCAGTTCGAAACTGCGTTACTGAATGCATTTCAGAACGCCGAAGACGCTTTGTCGAAAATTTCGGGCTACACGGATGAGGATCCAAGCTTGGTGCAGGCGGCTGACTCGCTGCGGAAAACGTCGCGAATTATTTTCACGACCATGTCAGAACTTAAGTCTCAAGAGAACTGATCGATGCTTATTTCGGCACCGCCTTCTCAGGAGCATCCTGCCATTTTGGCTGACTGGTTGGAATTACAAGCGCTGGCATCCGATAACAGAAACGCGAGGGTCTTGTCAGTTAGCGACGTTTACGACATCACGCAGGATACTGAAGAGGAAGATGTAGGCGATTTCGACGCCCAGTCTGACGACCTTGTCGCGCGAGTGACTGCGGAGATTCAAAGGCGAATAGTTGCGCTGAGGGAGGCCTATCCCTTTCAGATCAATGACTCTGGGACGATTCTGACCTGGGGTCCTGAAGCGACATTAGGGCGAACCGTATACCTTTTCTGCTTGATGATCTGCCATGTCACGCACAGCGCACTATTTGAAAACGAAGACCTAACGGCCGAAGCTCGTGATGGAAGAAATCTTTTCCAAGTATGTGCGACTATTGCCTCCGCAGGGCTCGTCCACGGCCCTTCATATTCGTTCGGTTGGCCGCGACTAGACGGCACTGGGTTCGCGGAGAAGCTTGCTCAAATATATAACGCATTTGGCGACGGAAAAGTTCGAGACAAGCCTCTCGCAGCCGCGCCGCCTGCTAAAGATGACGGTATCGATGTAATCTCGTGGCGTCATCAACCCGATGGCTTGCCCTCCACTTTCTATGTACTTGGGCAAGTAGCTTCAGGACTGAACTGGCGAGAAAAAACTGTACTCAAAGATATAGAGCGGTTTCATTGGGCGTGGTTCGAAATTGCCCCCGCGTCGCCGGTGAGCGGCGCTATGTTTGTGCCGTTTTGCATCACGGATACACCTGCAGTTGGCGGCGACTACGACGAGCAAGACTTCCTCGTCAATCGTCTGCAGTTCATCGCGAAAGAGTTTGGTCTCTTCATCTATCGATACCGATTGCCGTTGCTCGCGCATCAGGCAGAGGCCCTATCTCAATTGGGTGCTTACGAGGTTGAGGGGATCAGAGAAATTGGGAGAGTGGCGGATTGGAATGATGCGTTTATCGGGCGGCTGAGGGGCGCTGCACTCCGATGAGGCACCGATTCCATGCTATGTGTCCGTACTTTGCCATGTTCCCCGAGACGTTTGTCCAAAGATATCTTGTCTGGACGAAACCCGGCGACATTGTTTTCGACCCGTTCAGCGGACGAGGGACCACCGTATTCGAAAGCCTGCTGCAAGGACGCCAGGCATACGGTTGCGACGTAAATAACGTTGCGATTTGTATATCCAACGCGAAGGCCAATCCGCCGACGCGTCCGAAATTATACGACCGGCTTGACGAACTTCGAGCGCTCTTCAAGGAGACCAAGGTAGCAATTAGCGCCGATCGCTTCTTCTCTGCGTGCTTTAGCCAGGACACCCTTAGACAACTAACGTTCCTACGATCCAATCTGAATTGGAAACGCAACAAAACAGACCGTTTCATTGCCGCGCTGGTTCTGGGCTCTTTGCATGGAGAGAGTCACAGAAGCGCACGATACTTCAGCAACCAGATGCCGCGCACTATCAGTACAAAGCCGGACTATTCCGTTCGCTGGTGGGATGAGCGCAAAATGCTGCCCCCGATGCGAGACGTTTTTTCGGTTCTGTCTGAAATGGTCGACTACCGATTTGAGTCGGAGCCTCCAACAGTTCGGGGGGTGGTCAAGCACTCCGATGCGAGAAAAGCGATCAACGCGTTTCCGCAGTTCGAGGGGAAGATCTCCATGGTCATCACATCGCCTCCTTACCTTGATACTACAAATTTTGAGGAAGATCAGTGGCTCCGGCTGTGGTTTCTTGGTGGTCCAGAACATCCCAATGTGAGGCTGAACGGAGATGACCGGCACCTCGCAGAAGAAAAATATTGGGAATTTCTAACGGAGGCCTGGGCTGGTGTTGGTCCGCTATTGAAAAAAAATGCGCATCTTGTTGTTCGTATTGGCGGCAAACGGC
>JAQGOU010000178.1 GCA_028293445.1 Verrucomicrobiales bacterium
AGGCAAGGGCTACGATGCGCAAACTGCTGCCGACGTTTTGGGAACGATCAATACGTTCATCAATGTGTTACTTGGAATTCTGCTTGGATTTGGTTTCTTGGCGGTATTAACCTCTGTATTCGGTATCCACCGAAGGGCCACGTGACGCTGACTTGTTATGTGGGTGGATGTCGGAATCCGAAGCTCGCACTGGAAGAGAGGCGCATCTTGCGTGAAATTGTTCTTAAGGATTTGCAAAGGCTTCTCGGTCTCAAAGGTGAACCGACCTTTGAACATTATTTCTCTTATCCAAAGGCCATTCCGCAATACGAAGTCGGCTATGGCAAAGTTAAAGAGGTGATGAACAAGATTGAAAGCGTGTCCAAAGGGTTTTTCTTTGCCGGACATTATCGCGATGGAATTTCGCTCGCCGATTCAATTTTGTCCGGCGATAACATCGCTCAGAAAATCCAGAGCTATATCTCGGAGCGTAATCAAGTGTCACAACCAGCTATTTCTGCCACATGACCAAAAAAGGTGTCTTACTCGTCAATCTTGGTTCTCCCGATTCTCCGGCGGAGCCTGACGTCCGGAAGTATCTGCGCGAATTTCTGATGGATGGACGCGTGCTTGACACACCTTGGCCAATCCGTTTCTGCGTCGTCAATTTTGCCATTCTCCCATCGCGCCCCAAAGAATCCGGCAAGGCCTACGGAACCATTTGGACCAAGGAAGGTTCTCCGCTGGTGGTCATTAGTAAACGCGTGCAAAAGAAATTGCAGGAGCGCGTGAGCGTTCCTCTAGAGCTGGCGATGCGTTATCAAAACCCGTCCATCGAGAGTGCGATCCTGAAGCTCAATGACCAAGGGGTTGACGATCTTCTCTTGATCCCGCTGTTTCCGCATTACGCAATGTCGAGTTATGAAACCGCCGTGGTTCGCGTAAAGGAACTGGCGGCCAGAATCGCGCCGCGAATGCAGGTCACAGTGCAACCGCCATTCTATGCCGATGAAGATTACATTGCGGCGTTGGTCGCCAGCGCGAGCGAGCTTCTTAAATCGGGCTACGATCATTTGCTGTTCAGTTACCACGGGATTCCCGAACGCCATTTGCGCAAATCCGATCCGACCGGTTGCCATTGTTTGAAGGTTCCGAACTGTTGCGAAACGGCGAGTCCCGCGCATGCGACTTGTTATCGCGCGCAATGCTTTGCGACGACAAAAGCCTTTGTGAAGAAAGCCGGAGTTCCGGAAGGGAAATACTCCGTTTCGTTTCAATCGCGACTCGGTCGTGATCCCTGGCTGAAGCCTTACACTGATTTTGAATTGGAACGTCTGCCGAAGGAGGGGGTCAAGAATCTCCTCGTGATGTGTCCGGCGTTCGTTTCCGACTGCCTCGAAACGATCGAGGAAATCGGCGAGCGTGGGCGGGAAAGTTTCCTCCACGCCGGCGGAACGCAATGTCGCCTGATTCCGTGCATGAATGACCACCCAGCCTGGATCACGGCGTTGGAAAATAAGGTAAAAGCTTTCCTGGGTGAACGCAGTCCCGTGTTGGCGTAAAATACTACTTTTGGGTTTTTTGCACGGAATAAGTGGCGGCGGAAGACGCCGAAAGGACCTCTTTCCCGCTAGTTTTGAGGAACTCTCGCCGCCAACATCAAAGGAAAATGATGTTTCTCGGTTTTAACGATCGCCAAAACGATCAAGATTCCTAAGTCATTGTCAAATGGGTAGTTTTCGCTTCCTAAAATGGATATATTTGGCCAAATCTCCTCGGTTTGCTTCCCCGGAGGTCCTCATTTGATCAAATAAAAGCGTTTTGCTTCCCAGAATGAAAATATTTGGCCAAATACTTTCATTTTGCTTTCCAAAAAAAACGTTTTTCCCGAATGACTCCATTTTGGGAAGCAAAATAGAAATATTTGATGAAATAAAACCATTTTGCTTCCCAGAATACTTTTATTTGGTCATTTCATGGCATTTTGCTTCCATGAACGGGTCCAAATGGCCAAAAGGGGAACTTTTGCTTCCCAGAATAGAAATATCTGACCAAATATTTCTTTTTTGCTTCCCAAAATCCCGTCCTATCGTCATCGGCCCGACGGCCCATTCCTAAACGTTCGTGAAACGGCCGACAGCCCGCTTTCTGTTTTCTGAAATGATTGACGCGCGGCGAAACTAGACATTATTCAAACCGGGCAACCTCACCCAACACCATTCAGGGTCAGCGGAACGTCAGAGTATACTTATAGGCGTTCGCGGAAAATTTGCTCCCCGGCTTTTCGCCGAAGCGTGAGAGGAAAAGTTCCAGATCCAGCGTCTTCCGGTTTTCGAGCAGGCTGAAATTGGAGAACTGCACGGCCTTCGTATCTTCGGGACCTCGATCGTCAATGACCGTCAGCGTGCTCTTTTTGAGTGCGGGAATCTTTTCATCCACCTCGGCAATGTACAAAGGATAACGCGGTCCGTTGCCGTCCGCCGGCTTGGGACTGATGTTCCCAATCCAATAGAGTTTTCCAGTTTTGTGGCTTCGGATAAATTTGGCAAAACTCGCGGGGGCGTAGAATGGCTCGCCGGTGTCATAACGAAGATCGGTCACAGGCGACCAGGTTTTCCCTCCGTCTTTGGAAAGACTAATCCATTTGTGACTCGGATATTTCACCGGATCCAAACCGGCATTCGATCCGCGCATTTCGAGGAGGAGTCGCCCGTCTTTCAGTTCGGCGATTGTCGGTTCCCCCAAACCGCGCGTGGAAACTCTGATCGGAACAAACACCGGTTCGGAATGGGTCCAGTCGTAATCGTTTTTCTTCTTGTTCCATTTCCCCAAAAAACAAGTGACGCCACCGACGTAGCCAGACACCGGCGAAGCGTATTTCGGGACCGTCGCGCGAACCTTCAGATCTTCGTCATCATCCGCGTGAGCAACCCGGATGGATGCCGGATATGCGATCTGGCCATTGCGCAGGAGGGTCACATCGTAGCCGCCGTACAGTTCATTCGAGTGCAGATAGTCCGGATTCGCCCAATTGGTTGGATTAAAAACAGCGCCCGCTTCAAAGGTGAGTTGCCGTTCTGTCGTCCAGGTCCGGCCGTCGTCGCTCGACAACCGGTACATCATATGGTCGTAAAATTTCTTATCGCCCTTCCAGTATTGGTGCAGGACATCGCTGGCGTCGCCCAGGAAAACGCGTTGGAAAACCATCTCGATGGTGCGGCGCGAAGCGGGATCAAAATTCACCGCGAATGAAAGGTCTTCCCGGGAAATCTCACCCTGCCGAAGCGAATCGGCTCCAGTGTCTAAAGGAGCGGGCGGTGACCAGTTCCGACCGTTGTCGTCCGAAAACCGGACTTTCATTTTTTCCGGCAGATCCGACTTGCTTTGCTGACCGAGAAACTCCCGCCGTCGCAAACCTTTTCCAAGATACTGGACGCCGACAATTGGTGACACGCCGGGCTTGGGGGAGGGGATATAAACTTCCCGTATGACGGAACAAATGGCACGGGGCAGGGGCTCGGCGGCTTTCATCCGCGACTCACTGCCGAAAGCCAGAAGGACGAGAGCGGCTAGGATCCGATTTATTGCCCGTTGGAAAAATTTATTTTGCATACCAATGATTCCCGTGAAGGAGCTTTTGTTGTCTCTACTTTAGACTGATTTCATGAAGGACGTCCACGATTACGGTCGGGGGTAGAGTTCAACGAACTTCGCTGGCTAAGCGCCTGCACTTCACGTATTTTTGTCGTCTCGAATGTCTCGAAAAGAGCTCAAGACACCTAAATCTAAATTTAATTGGCTGCTCGCGGTCGTCCTCTTTGCTGTTTCCGTGGCGTTACCATTTTTGTTTTTGCACAAACAGAAAGCACCCGCTGTCGCCGGAGCAGATGCTGAGGTTAAACAACCTGTGGTTCCGATCCTCTCCGCTGCGGAAAAGGACAAAAAGGTTTTTGCAACCTACGCTGGATCTGAATCGTGTCGGGAATGTCACCAGGAGGTTTTTGATAAATTCAAGAACTCACATCACGCTTTGGCGGAACAACCGATCGATCCGGCTAAGCTGAAATCTTTCTTCGAACCTGCGCGCACATTGCCGCATGGAACACAGACCTCTCACGCCAGTCTCACGAATAACGAATTCATCTTTACCTCTGCGGACGTTTCCGGAGGGCAAAAGAGTTTTCCTATCGCTCGGGTGATCGGCCTCGAACCGTTACAACAATTTCTGGTTGCTGGAACCAATGGCCGATTTCAAACCATGGAACTGGCGATCGATCCGGTGCGTGGCGATTGGTTCGACGTCTTTGGAAAGGAAGATCGCACGCCCGGCGAATGGGGGCATTGGACCGGGCGCGGTATGGGTTGGAACAGCATGTGTGCGAGTTGCCACAATACTCGCTTGCGGAAAAACTACGACGCACTGGCCGATACTTACACAACCACGATGGTCGAAAATCGTGTCGGGTGCGAAGCCTGTCACGGTCCGATGCGCGAACACAACAAGTGGCAGCGTGAGAATAAAAAGAGCGGGCTGAAAGATCCGACGGTTACGAAGTTGAGCCGCGACCAGATTACCGATACGTGCGGATCGTGTCATGCGCGTCGGGCTGAGTTGACTGGTGAGTTTGTCCCGGGCGAAAAGTTTACGGATCATTTTGTTCTCACGATTCCGGACGAGACGGATATTTACCACGCGGATGGACAAGTGCGTGATGAGGATTACGAGTTCGCCTCTTTTCTCGGCAGTAAAATGCACGCCGCCGGAGTTCGTTGCATCGATTGCCACGAACCCCATTCCTCAAAGATTCGCACGCAAGGCAACGCGCTGTGCATGACTTGCCATGGAGCGCCGATTCCTCCCGCGCCGAAGATCGACGCAAGCCACAGCCATCATCTCGCAGGTGGACGCGGCGACAACTGCGTCGATTGTCACATGCCGTTGACCACCTATATGCAACGGCATGAACGTCGCGATCACGGGTTCACTATTCCCGATCCGTTGCTCACCAAAGAACTTAATATTCCGAATGCCTGCAATCGCTGTCACACAGATCGCACTGCCGAATGGTCCAATGCGGCGGTCGATCAATGGTATGGCAAAAAGATGGATCGGTTTACTCGCCATCGCGCGCAGGTGATCGCAGGGGTTCGCGCAGATACAGCTGATTCTCACGCAAAACTTCTCGGGCTGGTGAAGGAAGAAAAGCATTCTTACTGGCGTGCCGTTGAAAACGGAT
>JAQGOU010000185.1 GCA_028293445.1 Verrucomicrobiales bacterium
AATTAAACATGCGCCTATGGACATTGTAAAAAATGAAACCACCCCGTTTGACGTCGGTGCTGAACTGCTCCGTGATTGCCAGGTGATGGCCAAATTTGCCTTCCGCAACGGCAAGCAGGTCCCGGGCGAAATTGTAGAAACGTTGCAAACATTCGCCGCCGCGCAAACCGCCGCTTCCCTGGCAGCCCTGGACATCAAAAAACTCTCTTTGGTTCATGATCGCCTGACGCAGATCGTCGCCCCGGCGTCTCCGCTCACGATTCAACTCTTCGAGGAAGAAGCGACCAAAGGACGTGTTAAAACCTTTTTGGGTCCGGTTCCACTGGTGCGGCAGATGATGGGTCTGGCTGCTTTTTTTCTGATTTGCATTGTTGCGCTCAGCCTTTCACCAGATCTCTATAGCAAAGCCACCAACGGGGATATGTTTGAATCTTCCGGTTGGCCGCTCTTTTTGAACGAAGCCTTTTTAATCTGCGCGGCGGGTCTGGGTGCCACGTTTGCCGCTTTGTTTCAGGTCAATCGCTACATTGTCACTTCGACCTATGATCCAAAATATGAATCCTGTTATTGGATCAAGTTTGCCCTCGGCCTGATCGCTGGCTTTACCCTCTCTGAACTGATTGATATTCACGCCACCACCAATCCGCCTGGCGTGGGGGATTTAACGCGCCCCGTTCTCGCCATGGTCGGAGGTTTTTCCGCCACGGTGGTTTATCGCATTCTAAGCCGCCTCACCCAGACTGTGGAATCGCTTTTCGAGGGAGACGCCAAGGAAATCCTGGCCCAACAACAGGAAACCTTTAAAACCCGCATGTCCCAGCAGTTGAATCAGGACCGCTTGAAACTCGCCGCTGGCCTGATTGACCTGCAGAAACTCGCGGCCGCCGGGGCCAATGGTCAATTGAAAGATAAGCTCGACCAGGTACTCTCCGATCTTGTCCCGATCCAACTTGGAGCGAATGTAACAACGCCCGAAATTCCAGCTCCCCTTACTCCAATTACCCCTGTTACTCCGAGCAATCTGGCTCCGACAAGAAATTAGCCTGACGGACAAAGAAAAAGCGCCGGGCCATTGGCTCGGCGCTCCAGTAACTTCAGACCGACGGTGCCTTAAGAAATGACCGCTCCCGCTGGAACCGAGGTCACATTCATCAAAGCAACTTCATCCAGGTAACCGTTCAACGTTGAAGCCTGGGCATAGGCCTGGCCGCTAAAACCACCCATTGTCGGAAAGTAAGGGAAGTGCGGACGATCCGTATCCTGCACGCGTCCGGTCAAATCGTGCGTCTCCACCAATTGCTGATTCAAATAGAACAGCAGCTTCTTGGTTCCCTGATCGTAGGTCACCATGAAATAAACCCATTGCGCTAAAGGCAACTTCACGGAGGTAACGATTTGGAACGCCTGGTTATCGGCCTGGGTAGCGGAATCAAAGTAGAACCAAAAAGCCAGTGCGCCATCGCTATGTCGCGCCGAAATCCGACCAACCACGGTCCCGAAATCACTGGGATTCGGATCAATGTTTTGATAACCGACCTTCTTCACCCACCCCATGACGGTATAATTGTTCGCATAACGCGGCAGTGACATCGGCAACGTCATATACGCACCGGATTTAACGAAGGAGGCCCCTGCGCCGGTCATACCATCCAGAAATTCAACCTGACTGCTGACCACGGCATTAAATCCGTTGCCAGAACTGTCATTGCCATTTTTGTCGAGAGGGTAAAACGCTAACATTCCTTGATTTGCCATAGTTATTTTTTCGATTTTTAGTTTCCCGTTGCGAAGAGCTTTTACTGATAACGACTTACGGACAAAAGCAAAGATATATTTTCACAGCCCGGAGGATAGTTTGCCGACATTAAAAGAGCCGCCCCGGTTTCCCGAGGCGGCTTTGCTTGTCTATCGTCTATCGACTATCGACTATCGACTATCGACTATCGACTATCGACTATCGACTATTGGCTATGCGCCGCAGGCGCTTAGTGCGTCACCACACGGATCGCTTCCGAGCGCGCACCTTCACCACCATTATTCACAGCTGTGACGATGACATCGATCGTCGCACCCGCTGGCAGGTTCTCGATCGTGAAATCGAGATCCGCCGGCGAACCGATCGCCCGGTACTCCGCATCCACACCGAGCACACGGATCCACACGCGGTAATACTGCGCGCGCGCCGACGCCTCCCATTTCACCGCCGCTGCCGTCGGTCCAATCAACGTGACCTTCACGCCTGTGACCAGATCCGGCGTTTCATCCGCGCCTGGCTTAACGAACCCGAACTTCGCCCAACGCGTATCCAGCGGCGTCAATTGCATGCGCAGCTCCTGGTAAACGTTGCTGATGCGTTTGCGCAGGATTTCGTACTTCTCATCGCGCACTTCCATCAAGGCATCGATCGTTGCTTCCTGCGACGTGACCGCCACTTGCGCTGCCACCAGCGCGTCATGCAACACCTTCGCCCGCGCCGCTGTCACCACCGTCCCCATCTCCAGCGACGGATTATTCGTCAGGTGCGAATAGATCGCGTCCAGCATGTCCTGGATATCCTCCGGTGAATCCGGCACGCCCAGCGAGTTGTTCTTAAAGCCGAGCGCTGTCCACAACGCGGAGTAATCATTACCGAACGTCATTTTGACGACATCGCGCACGACACGGATCAACTTCTGGGCCTCATTGATCGAATCAATCAATGCCTGGCGGCGCGTCGCCTTGATTTGTTTGCCTTGTTCATGGTCACCGCACGCCATGATCAGGTTAACCAGCTCTGTATTCATATCAGCCTGCGATGTGTAATGCAGGGTGACGGCGGCACCGAGCTCCGCGATGCCGCCAATGATCAATTGCGCGGCACCTTTGGCCGAGCTGATCGAGTTTATCTGTTTTTGTTTCATATGTTTTACTTTCTCTTTGTCTCCAGCCTTCCGACTGAAAACGGTTTACTGACTACTGCCATCTTCAGACTTCCGACTCTCAGTCATCTGTCCTCCGATGTTTTGGCCGCTCCAAA
Source organism: Verrucomicrobiales bacterium (assembly GCA_028293445.1). GTDB lineage: Bacteria > Verrucomicrobiota > Verrucomicrobiia > Limisphaerales > JACDHS01 > CBHWET01. Next base: position 3,017 of record JAQGOU010000185.1, read on the forward strand.
CTTTGAACTTTAAACTTCAAACTTTGAACCAGCCGACGCGAAGCACATCGCTGTCGGCCTAAACGTTTTGTTCATGACCCGCGACTGGGTTGGGTTTCTTAGGTCCACTCCGGTCTTCGTGTGTTTCATTCAA
>JAQGOU010000195.1 GCA_028293445.1 Verrucomicrobiales bacterium
GGACGACATCTGCGACATCATGGCCGCATACGACGTCAGCTTCAGCATCGGCGACGGCCTTCGTCCCGGTTCCATCGCCGACGCCAACGACCAGGCACAATTCGGCGAACTCGAAGTGCAGGGTGAACTCACCAAGCGCGCGTGGGCTAAAGGTGTGCAGGTGATGAACGAAGGTCCCGGTCACGTGCCGATGCACATGATCGAAGAGAACATGGCCAAACAATTGGAATGGTGCCACGAAGCCCCGTTCTACACGCTCGGACCTCTAACAACAGATATCGCTCCCGGCTATGACCACATCACCAGCGGCATCGGCGCTGCGATGATTGGTTGGTATGGCTGCGCGATGCTCTGTTACGTCACGCCCAAGGAACATCTCGGCCTGCCGAACAAGAGGGACGTCAAAGACGGCGTCATCACTTACAAGATTGCCGCCCACGCCGCCGACCTCGCGAAAGGCCATCCCGGCGCGCAACATCGTGACAACGCCTTGAGCAAAGCCCGCTTCGAATTCCGTTGGGAAGATCAATTCAACCTCGGCCTCGATCCCGAAACCGCCCGCGAATATCACGACGAAACCTTGCCGCAGGAAGGCGCCAAGTCCGCACACTTCTGTTCGATGTGCGGTCCGCACTTCTGCTCGATGAAAATCACCGAAGACGTCCGCAAATACGCGGCAGAGCAGGGGATTGCCGCCGAAGAAGCGCTGAAGAAGGGCATGGAAGAGAAGAGTAAGGAATTTGTGGAAAAGGGCGCTGAAGTTTACGCGAAGGCGTGAATGCAGTAGCCCGCTATTATGGGAATCGATTCCGAATCCGATGATCTTCCATTAGCAGACGCCTTCCGCGCCGCCAACGGATTGGTTTCGGCTGGGTTGGTTGAAGACTGCGCGCTTGGGGGAGCACTTGCAGCGATTTATTACGTTGAACCTTTTGCCACCTACGATGCTGACATTTTTTTTATTCCCAAAGACACGGGACTGACTGCTGGGATTCCCGCCATCTATACGTATCTGCAAGCGCAGGGATGGCAGGTCGAGCGCGAGCATTTACTCGTTCGCGGATTTCCCGTTCAATTCCTTGCCGCCCATGGATTGACGGAGGAGGCGGTTCGCGAAGCGCAGGCCATTGAATACCAAGGTGTGCCTGCGAAAGTCTTCCGCGCGGAACACATCATTGCCATCGCTGCCAGTGTGGGACGGCACAAAGACCTCGCTCGTATCGAACAAATGCTCCAACAGGCGGACGTCGACAAGAGGCGCTTGGATAACATTCTTCAACGGTATAACTTGAGACTGTCGAAATTATGAAAGTGGAGATGCGACAGAAACTGGCTCGGGAGACTTTCGAAAAAAAAATCCATAAAGTGGGGCAGCTCATCCGGTTGGCCAAAACCTTTCGTGCGAACGAACCACTGTCGGTCCAGGAGGCACAATCGCCTTACAAAGCGACGGACGTAATCAATCAAGGTATCCTCAAATTGCCTAAGAGTAATGGCTAAGCCTTCAACGACGCGAAGCATGCCGTTCCAGGGCTGAGAATATTTCCGTGGCGAAATCTCGTCCAAGTGGTAGGAATTTCGCGATGTCCGACAACACCCCACCGTTCTTTGATCCAGCAGAAGATTGTCTCTTGCGAACGCCTCGCGAAATATTCGCGTGCAAAGGTTACGCGTCGATTGCGCCGAATGAGTTGGATGATTGTCAATTGCCCGGTCGTTTGTGGGAATTGCTGTATGCCGCCGCTGCCCACCGCTTTTTCTTCCATGCCACCGATCACTTGAGTGACCGCGAGTTCTATACGCTGCTTTGGGAACAGTGGCTGGATGAGCCGACGCCTGATATCCCACCAGAAGCAGAGACAAACACGACCGTGTTTATTTCTGAATTCGACGCGCATGGAATGACGCACGATGAGATTTGGTTGCTCTATTACGCAGATGAGGAAATGCGCACCGCTTGCTCTCCTGACGCCGGAATTCCGCCGCATGAAAACCCAGCCTTCGACCGCGATCGGTTTTTGCCCACGCCGCCGATTCCGCTGGAGGCTCACGCCGGCTGGTTACCGGGTGACGATGATCCCGATGAAGCGGTGGAAAGTGAATCCGATCCGCTCGGCCTAGCCAGTGTCGACAAAGAGATTGCTGCGGCCAAATTGGAATCGACTTCTGAGGATGCGTCGGACGTGGATTCGTCAGATCTCGCACTCGAAGCGCAATTGCGCGCCATGGAGCCGGAGAACTGGACTCCTCCCGCACAACAATTGGTTGCGGAGAATATCCCACTTCTTCCTCCGCAGGAGCTGACGGATGATACACTCACAGCCATTCTCTGGGTATTGCTTCACAACCTGGCATTACGCGGTTTTTATATGTTGCACACAAATCATTTGAGCGATCGCGAGCTTTACGCAGAGCTGTGGGAGCGCGGTCTACGCGATCCGGCTCGTTTGCCCGGACGCAACCTCCGTGGCGGTTGGTTTCATGACGTTCTCGGCAGTTGGGGCGAAGCGGAGACTGAGCTCTGGCTCCGCTATTATGCCAGCGACGAAGAACGAGCGAAGCATGCGAGGGAATATCCGAACCAACCCTTGCCGGCGAAACAAACACCGGTCTCCAATCGCGATTGGCGATTGCCCAAGGGGCCGTTTTAATCCTGTGCCGCGTACATTGTGGATCGACGTCTTGCTCGGGATACGGCAGCCCTCACCAGCAGACAGACGTTTTGTCTGCGTCGTCAATCGTGATTTGCGCGGCGAGCCTGATTTCTATTTTTGAGATCGTCGTCAGCAGAAAGAATTTTTACAATACGTTCACCGGTTGCGGTGCGGGCAAATCGTGCGGCGTCGCGAGGCGACGTTTTCCTTTCGGAATGTTTATTCTTTCCCGGTTCCATGCGCCGCGGAGGAATTCAGTTAATGTTGGGCCGGTGCGGGTTCTGCGATCGTGAAAAAACCACTGCCAGATTTCGAAGGTCCAGACGCGACGACCGATGTTCGAATACCAGCGCATGCCGGCGCGGAATTTTGGATCGCGATGGGCGAGGAGGCGGAACAAGGATTTCGGTCGCGTTTGGCAAACCACTTCGATGAATTTCACCCATAACAGGACGCGCCAGGTGGGCACGAATTCGCTGCCCAACACCTGGTGTTTGTAATCCCAACGGCTAAGATCCGTTTGAATCACGCGATGTTTACCTTCCTGCACGGCGAATGGTGTCCAACTGTGCGGAGTGGCGTAGAGCGCCTGGATTTGATCCGGGTCGTACGAAAGTAATTGTCGCAAGGTGCGCCAATAGTCGGTGTCTTTTTCCTGCACGAAACCAGCCACCCATGCGGCCATGGAGATGATCCCGTGTTTTCGCATCAATTGAATGGCCTCTCGATCAACCGCCTGCGTGCTGCCTTTGTGAATCGCCGCCAAGGTGGCGTCGTCGGTGCTCTCCAGGCCCAGAAGAAACCGCTCGACGCCTGCCTTTTTATAGAGATGAAGAATGTCCGCGTCGCGGACGATGTCTCCGGCGCGAGTGGTGCCGATAATGGTGACGTTCACATTTTCAGCGATCAGTGCCTGGAGAAAGGCGAGCCACGGTTCGCGGAGGGCGGTCGGGTTTTCGTCGGCGAGATTGAAAAGCTCCACGCCATGCTCCCGGTGCAATTGCGCGATTTCTGCCGCGAATTGTTTCGGATCGCGATGCCGCCATTTCCGCCAGAAACCGTGTTGCCCACAGTAATGACAATGATGAGGGCAACCGCGGGAAAATTGGACGATCACCGCGCGCCGTTTGCCGTAATAGGTGTAACGGCGATGATCGATGAGTTCCCAGCCAACGCGACACGCATCGAGATCTTGAATGATGGGCGCGGGAGTATTTGCGACGACTTTTCCTGTAGTGATAGAACCGGTGTCTCGTCGCGGACGCGAGACCGTTCCCGTGCGGAATACGATTCCCGGGACTTTTTCAAGCGGGAGGGATTCCTCCAGCGATTTGATCAGGTTGACGATAGTTTCCTCGCCTTCGCCGCGCACCACGAAATCCACTTCGGGTTCCTGATCCATGATCTGCATCCAGTGATAGGTGGGGAAAACGCCGCCATAAATTATCCACATTGACGGCAGCGTCTCGCGGACCGCGCGCATGATTCCAACGGCTGACGGATGGCCTGAGGTGGATCCGGAATGACCTATCAAAACGGCGTCAGGATTGAACCGTTCGACCTCTCGAAGAATGTCCTCCACTCGCATCGGACCGAACTCACCATTAACGAGTTGAACGTCGTGCCCGGCATCCAATAATGGCCCACCGATCCCCAACAACCCGAGCGGGGGAAGATGTTCGCGAGGGATTCTGCTGCCAATCGAAGGATGAGGAGGATTGATGAGGAGAACTTTCATAATTCACTTTGTATTACAAAGTATAAGAGTTGGGTTAGGCTGGAATCGTTCAAATACTTCTTCGAATTTTGAATTCAGGGGAAGAAAATCCGCACCTTTCAGGATAAAACGACAGGATTTATCCACGGAACACGCCGCAGAGCAGGGGATACAAGAGTGGTTGTCGCCTTCTTTAGCACGGCCGCATTATGGCTTGCTGACCTCAACATATTTCACACCGCGCTTGGTCGTGCCTTCCTGCAGAGTTGCTTCAAGTCGGGCTGGCCCGGCCGGTAGTTGAACGTTCTTAAACAGGTATTCCTCCGTGCCGGCTTTGATCGGTTGTTGCGCCGAAGTTCCGCCGCACTTGAGGGTCAACGTGCGGTCGGCCTTGGCTAAATCGAATCGCACTCGGATGTCATAACGTGCGGGAGTGACGATGTTCAGATCCCAGTATCCGATGCCTTCTGGTGTCCAACTCGCCTTGGGGCCGCGCCAATCCTCGCGGGTCAACAGCACTGGATTCTCCTGTGTCGCGCCGACGAAGATGCGTTGCGCCTTGCTGAAATCCCGCCCGCCGACCACATCGTCGAACCATCGGTTGTAGGCCGCCTTGAGTTCGGCGACACGCTCCGGATGTTTCGCCGCGACGTCGTGCATTTCAAACGGGTCACGGACCATGTCGTAAAGTTGAAATTCCATTTTACCATCCCACGGTTCTTCGCGACCGAGCGCTTGGACCAGTTTCCAATCCTGGGACCGTATCGCAAAGTTCCGGTAACGATTCGGAACGTCACCTCGATGCCACTGGGCGACCAGTGTCCGGTCGGGCCAGTCGACTGCCTTCCCTCGTAATAATGGTGCCAGACTGCGACCGTCAAACTTCATCCGGTCTGGCTTCGGAACATTGCAAAAATCCAGCAACGTCGGCGCGAGATCAATGTGGGAAGTGATGCGATCCACCTTGTGTCCGGCTTTGAGCTGCGCCGGCCAGCGGATAAAACAGAACTGATGAATGCCACCTTCGTAAGGCGTGCCTTTCCAACTGCGCAAACCGCCGTTGAAACCATTGTGTCGCTGGGCGCCGTTGTCGGAGAAGAACACCACGATCGTATCGTCAGCGAGCTTGAGGGCTTCCAGTTTTGCGAGCAGACGGCCGACGTTGTCATCGATGTTTTCCACCATGCCGTAAACACGCGCGAGAGCATCCGGATTATTTTCCGTAGACATCGGATGTCCAACCGCGGGGAAATTGGTCGGGTTAAAAACCTGCGGCGGGTAATGACGTCGATACTCGTCCGGCACCTGATGTGGCGAATGCGGGCAATTGAAAGAGAGATAAACGAAGAATGGCTGCTTCCGCTGCTTCTCGATAAACTGCATGGCAGCATCGGTAATGACATCGCTGACGTAACCTTTGGTTTTTCCCCACGTGCCATTGTGAGACAACGTGGCGTTGAAATAAGCTCCGCGCTCATCTACTGGATCCGGCGGGTCCCCCGGTTGAGCCAAGCCTCCGCCATTGAGGACCAGCGATTCCTGAAAGCCTTGATCCATGGCCCGTCGTGGATAGTTGTCGCCCAGATGCCATTTGCCAAAAATTCCGGTGCGATAACCGCCGCCCGCAAACAGTTCCGCCAGTGTGGTCTCGTCAGGATCGATGAGTGAACGGCCCAACCACGTATCCGTCACGCCGGTGCGATACGAATAACGGCCAGTCATCAAACCGGCGCGCGTGGGCGCGCAGACCGGCATGACATGAAAGTTGGCGAGCGAAGCGCTCTGAGCCGCAAGACGATCAATGTGCGGCGTGCGGATGACTGGATTGCCGGTGGCTCCGAGTTCGGCAAAACTCTGGTCGTCCGTGAGAACGACAACGACGTTTGGTTTGCGTCCGGCCCCGGCAGCGGTTTGTAGCAAGGAGACGAGAATTATCAGCGCCACAAGCGCGTGCCGGAGGGGGAGTCGCTGGTTCATTCTCTGAGAAATCATCCGCATGGACTCTACAATCGCGACCTTCTTGGCTGCATCAATTTTCTGCCACGACGGACGTTGGCACCGGAGCGGGGACGTCCTCGTCCCGCGCTGTTGAGGGGACACGGATGTCCCCTCTCCGGGTCAAGGCTCATCAATGATAATTTCCCGCTGCGGTGCGCCACCGGGGAATTCCGCCCAGAAGATTTCACGAAATCCTGGCGGGTTGTATTCCCAATGCCACGGTTCGTTCTGGTAGGGATACCAGCCGAATTCCTCGCCGCGCAGCAGCAGCCACTTATGGGTGGGCGATTCGCGCATGCGCACAACTTCCGACATCGGACGTGTCGCGGTTTCGTTGAGCTTTAAATCATCGCCGTGACTCATCTTGAAATCGATCGCGAGGCCGAGCGAATGAGAGGAGAAGCTGGCGACGGCATTTGGATTATTCGCCCGGGCCGCGTTCTTTTGCGCCGTTTGCGGGTAGCGGTGGGATGAAAGAATAATCAAGTCCACGCCCTCACGTTTGGCCTGCTCGCGCATGCGGACAAAAGAATCCAGCGCAATACGGTTGAGCTTCCAACGTTCCTGACCCGGAACAGCGATCCACCGGTTGGTCATGTAATTCCAGACCGCATCGGTTGCCTCGGCACGCAGGACAACGGCATCGCGGGAGCTGTTGGCACGTCGCTCGGCTCGGACCAGATCGAGGGTGTCAACCATCACGTCAGCAAACTGTTCGTTGGGACCTTGAGGACCGCCGGGAAAATCATCCTCCTGCCATTTGAAGTCGCGGAAATGGTGGCTCAATTCCGGACCGAGAATGTCGAGCCCCGAAATCTTCGGGTCATGGATGAATTTCAGTTCAAGGGCACGGACCAATGCGAGTTTGGATTCGCGGGTATCTTCGGCCAGTGCTCGTTCGAAGGCAGTCTTAATATCTGCGTCCTGCTGACGGTCCTTGAGGGTTGCCCAGATATAATTCACCGACAGGCGGGTGTCGTGGGCTTCGGCAAGCTGCGCTGTCGCTTCGATCAAGCCCATGGGCGTCTGCATCTTCGGTGCGGCAGGTGCGGCAGGTGCGGCAGGTGCGGCAGGTGCGGCAGAAATTTCGGGCGCGGCAGGCGGTCGGGAAGTCGCGCAACCGCTGAAAAACATCGAGCAGCCGAGGAACAGAGATGCGAGTCGAACGATTGTCTTCATTGGCTTCATCCTCACAAAAGTGAATCAGAGCGTCAACTGGCGACGTTGCCTGGGTGTGATTTGAAGTGGCGGTCAATTCAACAAATCGTAGTGGCCGACGTCCGGAGGCTCTGAACCAATTACATCGGAAAGTGGCAAAAACAGAATGAGCCTACCAATGAACGGTTTTGTAAGTTGCTGGAGGACAAAGACTATTCAATTTTTGAAAAATCGCCAAATCCGCTATTTTCCAAGTTCATCCGCAACATGCCGCCGCTTTTTTAGCGGCTCTGTTCTCGTCACCTCGGCTGCTACGAATATTATTTTGACCGCCATATCGAACGCTGGACGAAGGAGCTTGGTCTGTCTACTTTGTGGCAGGAATCCAAGTCATGAACGACACCTCACCTGAAATTGCTGCAATGGTGCATGCCAAACTGATGGCACGTTCCGGTGCCGAACGTTTTCGGATGGGGGTCGAAATGTTTGAAGCCGCCCGCCGCATGGTTCTGGCTTCGTTGCCACCCGACCTTTCGGAAACGGAACGGAAGCGTCAGCTTTTCGCAAGAATTTACGGCCAACCACTTCCCACTGAGTTCACCTAATAGATAAAAATAGGCGAAGACGCAGAGCAGGGGATTGCCGCCGAAGAAGCGCTGAGAAAGGGATGGAAGAGAAGAGTAAGGCATTTGTGGAAAAGGGCGCGGAGGTTTACGCGAAGGCGTGAACCCAGCCAAATCCCGAAACCGAGCCTTGCTGAAAGGGGATCGTTCCGGTTTAATCGTAGCGTTCGGCAGAAGCGCAAACGCAACGTAGAACCAGCAGCGCGTGAAAAATCCAACCTTGAGTGCAGTTCGGCGACCGGGGCGGGTCGTGAACCGGATTCTCAACGGTGCTGGCCTTTGTGTTGTTGCTGCTTGGTTATTGGCTTCCGCGACTCCGACACAAGCCTCACCAACGCGCCAAGAACTGATTGATTGCTCTAAAACGACTTGGGAACTCACCGACCTCACGGATGATGTCATCAGCCAGACATTGGACACTTCATATTCGGGTATTCCCTACCAAGATTACGTTTTTTATTTTGTCGTTGTACCAAGCGTCCTCAACCCGCTGCTGTCCGGTGATTACAAGACCGCCGGGAAAAAGGCGGCTGATTTTGCCGCTGACCAGTTCATTTCGTTCCTGCTCAAGCAAGCGGGGTTGAGCGGTGTCTTGGCGCGGGCGCGGTTGGAAAGGGGGAAGCTGTGAATACGATTTTCCAACGCCGGGGCGCAGAAACGCAGAGACGCGAAGAAACTTACCGCTCATTAACACCTGACTTTAGCCGGGTGTCTGGCGTTGGCAAGATGGGGAAACCGTTTCAATGCTTTCTTTCGCGGGGATTGCAATCCTTGAAGCAGCTCCGAATTCTTTTCGGCGTAATCGGACTATTTTTGGTGCAATCAAGCTCCGGAGCTGGGGTGACAATTATTACGCATGGTTTTCAGCCTAGCTCAATTGATCACGGACATGGATGGGTTGAAGCGATGGGAGACTACATTGCGGATCGCGCCGGGAGCACAAAGTATATTTACAGGCTGGAAATCACTGGCGGATATCCGACGACCGCGACAAATCCACACGGTCTCGGCCTGAAGACAGCGCTGGAAACATGTGGACCGGTTGTGCCAATGGGCTTTATCGAGTGCAGCAGTCGCGACTGGTGCCGCAATTGGATGAAGCGGAGAAGCCGTTCGAGAAAATCTTCTGCATCGCCGAGGACAGCGATGAAAATCTTTGGCTTGGAACTTCCGAAGGAATGTCGCAGCTCCGCCGAAAACCATTTCAATCGATTACGCGGGACGATGGGTTATCGCACGGCAACATTGCTTCGCTCGTTGAAGATGGAGGTGGGAACATCTGGATGGGATCGGTCGGCGGCGGACTCAATTGCCTGGGCGCAGCCAATAAACAAATCCTCATTTTCGATCGCGGGAAGGAACTCTGCGACTCCGTTTTTGCCATCGCGCCTCGGCTCGGTGGCGGATTATGGATTGGTGGGGAGCGAACTTTATTTCGATTCAGCGCGGCTGGCGCGATTGACTACACACCGGCGTTGGACTTGCTCGCGTGTAACATTCTGGCGCTACTGGAAGACGCCACCGGAATACTGTGGTTAAGCACCTGTAACGGTTTGCGCTCGTTCGAAAAAGGAGTGGAACGACACTACGGAGCAGGGGAGGGGATGCCCGGCGAACGTGTGCGCAGCATCATCGAAGATTCGGAAGGCGCCCTTTGGTTCGGGCATGAGAACGGATTAACGCAACGGAAGAACGGTCGCTTCACCACATCGACGACCCGCGATGGACTTTCGACCAACTCAATCCTCTCGCTCTACTCGGATGCAAATCGTGATCTATGGATTGGCACCGCTGGCGGCGGCCTTTGCCGATTTCACAACGGCGTCATTCGATCGTATGGCGTACGTGATGGATTGCCGAGCGACGCGATTCTGGAAGTGATTGAAGACGGTTTCGATAACCTCTGGATGACAACTGTGCGAGGCGTGTTTCGGGTGCGGAAAGGCGACCTTGATAAATTCGATCGCGGCGATATCTCCCGCATTTCATGTCTGGGGTTCGGTAAGAACGACGGCATGCCGAGTTCACAATGCAGCAGTGTCGCCAAGCCTGCCGCCATGAAGAGCAAGGACGGACGACTTTGGTTCGCGACGAGTCGCGGCGTTGCTGTCGTCGATCCGTCACGTTTTCAGAAACCCACGCCACCACCAAAGATCGTCATTGCCGACGTCATCGCGGATGGCACTAGGCTCGAGGCGCAGACTTCATCCAGTGCCTCAATTCCTATTTTGCCTGGGCGTGGCGAAATTGAATTTCAGTTTGCCGCCCTCAGTTTCCAGGCACCCGAAAAGAATCGCTTCCGATACAAACTGGAACCTGCTGATCACGAGTGGAACGACTCCGGAACCCGTGCCGTGGCTCATTACAATAACCTTCGCCCGCGGACCTACACGTTTCGGGTGCAAGGATGTAACAGTGAAGGTATCTGGAACGAAACGGGCGCAAGTGTTGCCCTCATTTTGCTGCCACATTTCTGGGAGACCACATGGTTCATGGGAGCAATCGTGGCGGCTTCGATTTTACTCGTGGCCGCGATTGCCCGGTATCTGACGTGGGGGCGTGTGCGACAAAAGTTGGCCGAACTCCAAAGCCAGCATGCCCTGGAGCGAGAGCGCAGTCGCATCGCGCAGGATATGCACGATGATCTTGGCTCGCGCCTCACGGAGATCCTGCTCGTGACGGATAATATTCAACAGTGCAAAAGCCATCCGGAACGTGTCGGCACGCAGGCACAACGCGTCGCCAATGTCGCCCGTGAAGTGGCGGACAATCTCGACGCTCTGGTCTGGACGGTAAATCCCAGCAACGATTCGCTACCCAAGCTCCTCATTTATCTGCGTGAGTTTGCGAACAACTTTGTCGAGCCCACGGCGATCCGCCTTCGCTTTGACACGCCCATGGAGGTGCCAGAGATTCCACTCTCTTCCGAGCTGCGGCACAATCTCCTCCTCGCCATGAAAGAAGCTTTGAACAATGCGGTGAAGTACGCCGAGTGTTCGGAGATACGCCTGTCGCTCCAGGTTGAGTCGCATCAATGTGTCGTTGCCATCGAAGACAACGGCAAAGGTTTTTCACCTGAAGATGTGGCGGGCAGCGGAAACGGATTGCACAATATGGAGAAACGCATGCGCCACGTTGGCGGGACCTTTACATTGCGCAGTGCGCCGGAAAAAGGAACACAGATTCAACTGAGCATTCCACTCCCTGGATAGAGCATAGAATCACTTCATCGATAATAATTCCAACGCGCGGCCTTCCACGAAGCAGAGCGCGGCCGGTTTTCAGAACGGCGCTTCGGCCATGACTGTGCGCGAGAGGCACATGCCGTTGTTCTCGATCGTGTGATTGAATGGCCTCTTAAAGGTTTTTGATTCACATCACATCATGAAAATGCGCGCTCTTCCTATCGTTGTCTTGTTGTTGTCTTTCGTCGTCGGATATGGCCAGCCAACAGCGTTCACCTATCAAGGAAAGCTGAATGAGAACGGCAACCCGGCGAACGGCCTTTACGAATTTCAATTTACGCTTTATGACGTCCTGGCTGGGCCAGGTTCTTACACCAGCGGCTCTGTGACGAACGCAGGTGTCACGGTCACCAATGGATTGTTTACCACGAGCGTTGATTTTGGAGCAGACACGAACGCGTTTCCCCAGCAGGGCAGTCGTTACCTGGAGATTGGGGTGCGAACAAATGCCAGCGTCGGGACGTTTACGATTCTCTCGACCCGCCAACGAATCACATCCACACCCTATGCCATTGTCGCAGGGACGGTATCCGCAACGGGGGTCATTGGTTCTTTCAGCACGTTGGGAGCGTCCACCGTCAACGCTACGACCGTGACGGCAACGTCGATCAGCGGCAGTCTCAATGCGACAAATCTTTCCGGCACGATCCCGGACGGCAGGCTTTCTGCCAGTGTGGCCCTGGTGAACGCCAATCAAACGTTTAGCGGATCAAATACTTTTACGGGATCAATCGTGGTTCCAGCCCCGACCACTGGCAGCAATGCCGCGACGCGGGCTTACGTCGACAGTGCCGTTGCCAGCACGGTAGGGGTGACCACGGCCAATTATATTTATGCTTACGACACGACGGTGCAAAGCGTGATTATTGGGGGCACGTATCAGGATATCACCATGAGCGGCATTGGTCTGATCAACGGCTGGACGCACGGGATTGGAACAGCAACCTTCACGTGTAATCAGACGGGAGTCTATCTCGTCGAATACACTGCCGAGGTGCAAAACGCCGCCAACGGAACGGTGGTGCATTCGACCAGGGCGCTTGTAAACGGAGGCGTCTTCTTCGGCAGCGAGGCGACTTGCTCTCTCACCGTTGTTACGGTACCGATGGCGCTTTCAAAGAGTTTTCTGGTCGCCTTGGCCGCAAACGATGTTGTGAAGTTTCAGTATACGGCCAACCCTCGGTTCGGGCAGTTGACGTCAGTGGCCGGGCAAAGCTTTTCCTGCACCATGGTTCGCATCCAATGATCTCATTAGCAAAACGCCTGGAGGAGCAAATGAGGAATATGTGTTTCGGGAATCCCGTTGGGATTCCAAGCATCTTTGACGTTGATCTCACGCCTTAATGGGCTCCCTTTACTTCTTCATCTTCTCGATGTGATCGGCGAAAAATTGACGGAATGATTCCGTCGTGGACTTGAAGGTTTCATGTTTCATCAGTGGCTCGTTGATGATCCGCTTGTTGCCCGGAAGATTGTTGAAGGCCGCATAGACACTGGTCGGACGGCACACAGGGTCAACAAAGCCCACGCAAACCAGCGCGTCAGCCTTCGTCCTCGTCGCGAAGTTCATCGAATCGAAATACCGCGCCGTTTCAAACACCTTGGGATCCGTCGGTTTTCCGTCGGCCCCAAATTGAACCAGCCTCGGCCAGCCGCTGATTGCGCCGGTTTGATTGCCCAGTGCGGGAACGTTCGCGGCGAACGCGGTCACGCGAGAATCGAGTCCCGCCACGGCAAAAGCCTGTCCGCCCCCCATACTGCTGCCACGCAAAATGATTGTTTTGCCATCCCATTCTGGCAGCGAGGTCAGATAATCGACGGCGCGAACACCGCGCAAAAACATGCCCAGAAAGTAAGACGTGTCCCGGCTGCCTTTGCCCTGATAGGCGTAGCCCTCGAGTTTCCCCTTCGCCAATGACTGGTAGAACTCCGGCGGTTTTCCATTTGGAATTCCATGCGGATTTACATCGAAAGCCAACATCCCGGCCTCGGCACTTTCTGTCGGAGCAATGAGCGATGCACCTTCCACGTTGGCCGCATGGAAGAAGATTATCGCTGGCAGACTTTTGGGTTTGGCGTTTTTGGGTTTCACCAGGTACCCCGAAACCGGCACGCCGCCCCAGCATCTGATCTGCACATCGAAGCTTTCAAGGGTCCGCTCTTTCGATTCAATCGGAGTTACAACCGGCTCCATGGGAATTTGCGCCAACGCTTTTTTCTTCGCCGCCCAAAAGGAATCAAAATCATCCGGCACCGGGGAGCTGGCCTTGATTTTGGAAGGCTCGATTCCGGCACCCGCCTGAGCAACCAGAGTTTTGCCGGCCTCATCTTTGAAGGTCGCTTTGCAGCGCAAGAATCCAGGAACATTCAATTGGCCCATCATTACAGTCGGCTTCTCGGACAAAATGATTTCCTCGTTCTTCAATTCAACCGCTTCGTCATTGCTTAGGAGACATGTGATTTTGCCGGTCGTCACCGGAATCCCTTTTCGGGTAAGAGTGATCTTGAAAACGACCGTTTCCTTCACCCGGTAAAGAGCATCAGGACGATCCGTCACCACTTTGATTTCATACCCCTCGGGCAAGCCGGGTTCTTGAGCTGGTATGACACAGGAGCACAATGACAAAAAGAGTAAGACAGCAAAGCGCAGTGGCATAAAGTTTCAGAGCTGCAATTTTGGCATGGGCGGATTGATACGTCGGATTCGATTCAATATATGCGGTCGCACCCTGCGCAGTGTCCAATAGATTTCAAAGCTTCTTCAGATTGCTTTTTCTTCCTAACTCGTGGAGAACAATCCTGTTATGGGCAGATTGATTTCTCGTTTTCTTTCTTTGGTGATCTTCTTCCGTGCCTCTTCAATTTTTGCGGTGGTGATGCCGGAGGAGGTCGGCAAACAGATCGAAGCCATTCTCGCACGCGCCGATGTGTCCAATGTCAGCTGGTCGATCTCAATCCAAAACTTCCGGGGATCGATGACCTATTATGAACGGCACGCCACCAATTTTCTGACGCCCGCATCGAATACGAAGCTCTACACGACCTCAACAGCATTTGCGCGACTTGGTCCGTCGCATCGATTTCAGACGGACATTTATGCGAACGGTCCCATCACCAATGGCGTTCTCACCGGCGATTTAATTCTGATCAGCGAGCACGATTTCACGTGGTCGACACGGCTTTATCGGTCCGCTCGCAGGCCGTTGGAGCAAATGGCGGAGAAGTGCCGCAGCCGTGGTCTGCGACGCGTCACGGGCAAAATCATCGTGCGCGGCGAATGCGCTTTGAACGAAAATACGTCGAAAACAAATGTGGCATCGGTTTTCAAAAGCGCTTTGGCTGAGAAAGGAATTTCCGTCGATGGCGAGGCCACCGGTGAAGTCGGATTTGCGGCTGAGGGAGAACTTTACACTTCATGGAAATCAGTTCCGCTCGAAGAGGCTTGCAAGCCGTTGAATACCTATAGCGTCAATGTCTTTGCGGATTTACTGCTTAAACACATCGGCTGGAAATTAGCGGGAACAAATTCCTACGAAGCAGGGGCGATGATTGTAACGAATTGGCTGCAAAGCATCGGATTCGAAACGAGCCACATCGTGATGGGAGATGGTTCCGGGCTTTCCCACGGAAATAAATTCAGCGCGGCGCAGACGCTGGAATTGATTCGTTATATGCGTCAGAATTTTCCAACGTTTGACCACACCTTCACCGTTGGTTGCGTCGCCGGTACGATTGGCAAACGGTTTTGTGGAACGCCTGCTGCGGGTAATGTTCATGGAAAAACAGGGACGCTGCGCAACGTGGTGGCATTCTCCGGCTACGTTTACAACGAATCCGATGAGCACACGTATTTCTTTTCGTTCCTGGCGAACAACGTTTCTGACAGTTCGGCCGGTCGCAAAGCCATCGATGACGCTGTTGTAGTAATGACTCAATCGGGAATCCTGAACGATGATGTGGAGGACCAAACTTCGACTCGAAACGACGGACGCTGACGTGGGTGAACTGTAAAGTGCAGTTTGGAAATCAACGGAGTGCGGGACCTGACCCTGCCAGTAATGGGCCCTCAGATTCATCAGCCCTGAAAGGTTGAATCAAACCCGCATCTAGGACATCTTATGGCCATGCCGCAGTTGCTCGCGAAAGACAAAATGAAAATCAAAGTGATAATTCTTTCGTTGCTGGTGTGCGTTGGTGCCTTGGCTGCCCCCATGCCGACACATTACTGCCGTGTAGTCGATGGAAAGCAGTACGACTTGAAGCCGCTGTATGTTTGGAATGCGGCGCGTATGAGCCGGCGCGCGAACGACAGTTCACTTATTCCACCTAGACCGTTGCCCGAATGGATTGGGGGCGGATCCGAGACTTCAGACCTGGGTATTCTTTACCGCGTGGCTCATATCTTAACAGACGGCTTGGTTGTCGAGTCCCAAACCTTCAGCCGAACTATTAGTAACAGCTCATCTGGCTGGGGTGACGCATTCTTTTTAACGAACTACCCCAATATGAGCGCTTTGGCTGAGAATGAGCTTATCCAGTTTTTCGCGGTGCGTGGTGGCC
>JAQGOU010000251.1 GCA_028293445.1 Verrucomicrobiales bacterium
CTGAATCAATTGCGCATCGAGGTCTAAATAATAATCCAATCGACGATCTGTTTCCGCTAAATCGATGTCGCGCGCCATCATTAAAAACGTCGCGTAATGATTTCCCTCAGATTCTACCAAACTAGCGTAAAATAAGGCTAATTCGGGGTCTATCGGCTTCAATGCCTGAGCCAGGATCTGAAACTTCTCACAACTCCGGCCTTCCACAAGTGCGAAAACCACCAAATGATCAATCACTTGCAAGCGCTGACCGTTGCGAATGGAGCGCATCAGGGCTGATATCCAGGGACTGGGATGGGGTTGACCGAAGGGAATGCCGCGTTTCTCTAATAATTGCAGAACCAGTTCAAAATGTTGCAATTCCTCAATGGCAATCGCATTCAATTCACGCACACGGGGGAAAAGATCACGATATTTCTCCAAATTCAGCGCGCTAGTCGCCGCTTTTCGTTCCAAATGGGCGTGATCGACGAGAATAGCCGGGATATTGGCCAGGACAGTGGGCAACCAATCGGCCCGGGGCTTCGCACGCAACATTAACATGCGATGTTTGTTAACTTAGAAGAGCCTTCGTGCAAGAGGAAAGTCACCGGAGAGGGCGCAAATGATGCGAAGAAGCGATTGTGGCACGGATTTGCGCTTAAAACCGGTGGCTCCGCTGGAATTGGGCCAATTTGAGTATCTTTTCTATCAACGGGTGGTGACGAGATCTCCAAAAAACGTGAATGTGCGTAAGTTGCTGATATTCAGCTATAAGGCCGAGCCAATAATATTATTGGGTCTTTTTTAGCTTCTAAATCCGACCCTATATTATTATTGGGTCCGTTTTAGCTTCTAAATTGGAGCCAATATTATTATTGGATGCATTTTAGTTCCTAGAACGGACCCAATATTAATATTGGGTGCCTTTTAGCTTCTAAATCCGAGCCAATATTATTTTGGACTCCGTTTTAGCTTCTAAAATGGACCCTATATATTTATTGGCTGCGTTTTAGCTTCAAAACTGGAGCTTATATTATTATTGGGTGCCTTTTAGCTTCTAAGTTCGACCCAATATTAATATTCGGTGGGTTTTAGCTTCTAAAAACTATCCTGCAACCTTCGGGACCAGAGTTTGTGTCCAAATTATGAAAAAGGAAAAATGCGCCTATCCTCTCGGGGAATGAAATCTTTCGGACGGTAAAATACCTGGAAACGATCATTTCCCCAGTTCGAGACAGACCAAATGATCTTCGCTGCGGAGATAGAGTTTTTTATTGGCGAGCACGGGTGCCGCCCACGTTGGATAATGTAATTGCGGGACTTGCCAGCGGGACAGTTCCTCGACCTTCTGCGGATTGGCTTTGAACAATCCGAGCAACCCACCCTCCCCCATCACGATCAGTTTTCCGTCGGCGAGGATCGCTGAACCGCGTCCGTAAACATCCGGCTGCGCGGCGCTGTGTGGGGACCAATGCTCGTCGCGATCCCACATCAGTTTACCGCTGGCAAATTCGACGCAACGAAAGCGCGCGTCGGGTTCATTGCGTCCGCTGAATCCGAAGAGAAAACCATCCTGAATGATCGGCGTGGTGAAATGAATTTCCAAAACGAGACTGCGCCAGAGCTCTTCAAATTTTTGTTGCGCATTGATCTTCAATAGCACCGAACCATTGCGATAATAGGAACTGGAAATCATGACTTTGTCGCCCACAACAACAGGGTTCGCGGCATTCACCGATTCCTCAACGCGCGCGCGATACCAAAAGCTATCGTCAACCACGCCGGTCTTTGGGTCCAACATGACGAGTCCCTGACGCATCAAGCAAAAGGCGCGACGTTTGCCGTTCACCGTGGCGAGCACGGGGGTCGCATAGCTCGCCTGCTTTTCAGAAGTTTTCCAGGCAACCTTTGTTTCTTCATCCGCTTTTCGTGAGAGCGAAAACTTTTCCGACGGCTGGCGTTGTTGATAGGAATCGGTGAAGCCCAGCATCGGTTTGCCGGTCCAATTTTTTTCACCGACACTTTCCCAAATGGTTTTTCCAGTCTTCGCATCGAGGCCCACGACACCGGAATTCGGTTGTCCGCCGATCATGACGAGAAGCAAATCACCTTCGAGCACCGGCGTGCTGCCGACGCCAAAGAACGCTTCAGGAATATCCCATTCCCTGGCCGTGTTCCGTTGCCAAACCAGTTTACCGGTCGCCAACTCCACGCAGCTCAGCATTCCTTCGGCGCCGAAGGTGTAGCAGAATTTTTCTGCGAGCAGCGGCGTGCAGCGTGGACCGTTGTTGTAGCCGAACGGATCTTGAAATTTGCTTGGGTATGCGTAGCGCCACACTGCCTTGGCACTTATCGCGTCAATGCATTCGAGGACTTCCTCGTCGGCGACTCGATGAAAGAGAATGAGCTTTCCGTCGCGGATTGAAGGCGCGCTGTAGCCGGTGCCAATTTGTTTTTCCCAAACCAGCTTCGGTCCGCTCTCAGGAAATTTATCGAGCAACCCGGTCTCAGCGGAGATGCCGTTACGATTGGGTCCAAGGAATTGCGGCCAGTCATTTGCGAGCAGGGAGTTGACGGCTAAAAGAATCGCGACAATAGAAAAGGACTTTTTCATCGATGAGGTCTTGAGAGATAACAGATGGGGAATAAACACCAAACATCAAAAACCAAACACCGAAAATAAACACCAAGATCCAAACATAAATACCAATCCGCGAGAAATATTTGAATCTCGGGACTTTTCCGTTTTCAGTAGTTCGTTGAAAACGTTTTTTTCGGGCTCTATCAAAGTCCTTGGATGCGGATATTGCGCCAACGAGCTTTTGTTCCTGCGGGCCAGGCCGCCTTGCCACCATGAACCTGCAAACCGATAGAACCTTTGGCTCCGAGCACGCTGAACACCTTTTCCTGGTTGTAGTCGGGCAGGGAACAGGTTTCGCCGTTCCAGTGGCAAATTTTGACGCCATTAATCCACGTCGTGATTTGCGGGTGTTTACCGATGCACCGGATGCGCGCGGTATTCCAATCGTTTAACCGCCACGTTTTAATCCACTCCTCCGGTCCACAACTGTATTCATAAACACCTTTCGGCCAATGAGCGGCGCGCGGATCGGGTTCCGTAGTAAACCGTTTTGGTTTGCCGTCCGCGCCGAGGGTGGCCTGAATCTGAAACGGTTTCATGGCAAAGTTCCCCGGCATTTCACCGCGTAGATGTCCGACATTTCCGCCCTGGTGGTAGTCGACGTACATCTGGAAGCCGTGGCCTTCATCGGTGCAGCGAAAGAAGATTCCGGTGTCCGGTCCCCAATCGGGATTGATATCGATGGTGAGCTCGAAGTCTCCAAATTTCTCGTCGGTTAAAAGCATTCCGCCGTTACCGGAACCCGGAGGATCCTGTTCACAGATCAACAAACCGTCTTCAACCGTCCAGCTTCCGCCGGTGCCGTGCCCGATCTTTTTCGGGGGCTTGTGCCAGCCTTTGAGCGATTTCCCATCAAACAGTGATCGCGTTTCCGCCGCAGCCCACGAGGCGGGAGTGATCGCGGCACTGGCAACGGCACAGGTTCCAATAAAGTGGCGTCGAGTGATTCTCATGGTGAAGAGTTCATCTTTCGGAGGAGATCCTTCTCTGTCGAGAAGTTTCAAGGCGGGAAAGGTTGACGACCTGGCAACGCGAGCGTTTCCGCAACAATCTCGTCCTGACTGAAATTGCGATGGAATCAGGGAATGGTTTCTTGAACGCGAGTCAGGTCGGGATCGCCCACGGGCGCTGGCACATTGATGGCGACTCCGGCTGCGGCTTGGCCGACTCCAATGGCGAGAACACTCGTCCCTTTCCACTTCCAGATAATGGTATGCCCGTCGGCAAAGGACCCGCCGCACGCCTTGTTGTGGGCGCTTCCAGGCAGATTCCACCATATCCACGTTCCCGCTGGCCGAATGCCAATCATGCCGTTGTCGATGCTGCGAGGATCTTCTTCCCAGAATACAGAAGCCTGGCTTGGGTTGGGACGTTGAATGGCCGTCTCTTTGACAAATGAGGTCGGATAGATGGCGGGATCACCACCCATCGTGTGCGTCATGGCGTAGGATCGGGTTCTCGGAATGCCGTTGGGAAATGTGGCATTGCCCGCGGTTCGAGATTTGTCAGCAGGACAAACGTAAATCTTAACGTTCGGATTATATCTGAAGAGCATTCCGTTTTCGATGTTTGTGGTGTTCATATCCAGCTTGGGATCTCCGACCACCCAGGAATCGGCGAAACTGGCGGTCGAACTGCCGTGGTTCGGGACCAGAGTATCATTGTTATCGGCGGAGTACATGTGCCAACCGAGCTGGAGTTGTTTCAGATTGTTCATGCAGTTGATGCCGAGCGTGCTCGATTTGGCTTTGCTCAGTGCAGGCAAAAGCATCCCCGCCAGGATAGCGATGATGGCGATAACGACGAGCAGTTCAATCAACGTAAAGCCATGACACTTCTTTTTTGACGGAAGGGATAAATTCTTCATATGGGTCCTCTGCTGTCTCAAGGTTTATGCAGGCGATAGAACCGGCTTCCTGCCGCACTGTTGATCGTGAATTTGTTCGTGCCAGCAGCGGTAGTGATGGAATTGGTGACAGCCACCCAGTTCGTTGGAGACAGACTTAACGTCGTTTCCAGAGCAAGCGTAAGCGGTGTCACGGGCCAGGCCAGATCTATATTGGTTCCTGTGGTTTGCACAGAGAGGGAAATGGGTGAGGCGAGGATTGCATACTTGTTAGCGACGTAGCTATCGAGTAATTGCCGTTCCTGATCGCTGAGCGCCGCACTGAAGATAAGTATCTCCGCCATGTCGCCGTTCATCTTCGGTCTCAGATCGTAACGAGTGCCGATGCCCAGTGGGTAACCAGAGTCAGCAATTGTCGTCACGATTGTTCCGGTGCCATTGGTGGCCCCGTCGAGATAATGTGTGACACTTGTGCCACTCATGACGACCGACAACGCATGGAGCGAATTCGTCCCCGGAGCGGACAGTCCGATCACCGAACCATTGACCAAGCCGTTGCCTCGATAGAACTTCGGAAGGCCGGTAGTCTTGTTCAAGTAATAATCGTAAGGACCAGGTTGATTCCACGCCGCCCCGCCGGACTTACCCACCAGCCCAATCTCATTGGCCGTCGAAGTGAAGTCTTTGATCCGGACAACCGTGTAGATCGTCATGTCTCCCGTAATTTGCAGACTCGGGTCATTACCCGCGAAAAGGTATTGCGTAGTGCCATCGAAGTTTACGACTGGAAGACCACTAAATCCGTTCGTCGTGAATAGCGGAGCCGGATTGCCAGAGAGCGTCGCCGCATGATTGGCATGGCCGGATTGATCCGTCCATTGAGTGACCAGGTTTTGGCCGTCCGCAGTCACACCAGCATCTGCTTTCAACCACAACGCCAGCGACGCGGGATAAACGCCGAGCGCCGTGGGACTCGAGACAATCGCATTGCCAAAGAGATCTTTCACATTCTGCACTGTGAGGGAATACGAAGTCGGTGGGTTCAATCCTGACACGGTAAGAATCACCTGGTTCGGTGCGTCTCCCATGACCGCAGCCGTAACCACTGCTCCATTGTCCAAGGTGTAATTGGCAATGTTGGTGGCGAAGGACGGGTCCACCGCTTCAGAAAATGTGACCACCAATTGAGTCTGGTTCCATAATTTTAACCTGGCAGAAACAACCGTCGGTGGGACCGAATCACCAGTAACCGTCAGCGTAGCGGAGTCACTATTCGTCGTGGTTCCGTCCGGGAGGAAAATCACCGCGCGATAACCGGCGTTGTTGTCTCCGGTCGTCAAAGCAGGTGTGGTGTAAGTCAAACTGGTGGCGCCGGGAATGTTGGAGAGATTTTTTTGCCATTGATAATTGAACGTCGCAGGTCCAGCCGCCGCGGCGACCGTAAAGGTGGCGGTTTCTCCTTCCAGTTTCGCAACGCTTTGCGGCTGGGTTGTAATGCTGAAGGGGAAATATTTAAAGCCGAGATAGGAAGCAAGGGCCTTGCGTTCCACGGTGGAAATCGCGCTGCTGAACACCAGCACTTCGGCGATGTCCCCTTTCATGAATTGATCGAGGGCATCGCGAGAGCCAATCTTTAATGGACGCCCGGCATCGGCTATCGTAGTGGAAAGATTGCCGGTGCCGTTCGCCAACCCGTCGAGGAAATGGCTGACATTGGTCCCAGCCATGACAGCGGTCATGATGTGCGGCACACCAGCAGAGGGGAGAGCCGATGCCAACACACGCGCGTTCACCGTCCCATTTCCACGATAGAGCGGCATCCCGTTCGCACCATTGTTAATATAATAGTCGAATGGTGCAGGAAGGTTGGCGGTCGTTTTGCTAATCAATTGCCGCACCGCGCCAGTTGGCAGATCGGTCATTTTGGCTACAACGACAATCGAAAGATCACCCGTAATGGCAAGGCTCGGCGTGGACACCGCTTGAAGATAGTTGCTCGCTCCATCGAAGCTCAAAACAGGCTTGCCGTTCATCGAGACGGAAGTCCAGGTCGGACGTAACATCGTCAATCCATACTGTTGCGCATGGTTCGTGTTCCCGGATTGATCGTCCCATTGGTTCACGAGACCAGAAGCATTGGTGGAAACCCCCGAATCCGCCCGCAACCAGATCGACATGCTGGAAGGAAGAATAGAGATCGTCTGCGGAACCATGGTGTTCGCAGCAAGGTCCTGAATATTTTTCACCGACAATAAGTAGACCGTGTTGGTGTCGAGGATAGATGTCGTGAGAATAACCTGACTGGAAACACTTCCGACGGTAGCCGCGGAAATTGTTGCGCCCTGATTGAGCGTATAATTGGTTAAAGTCGTTGCGGTGCCGGCGGTGACTGGCTCAGAAAAATTCACGATGACGTTCGTAACGTTTCCTGCAGCTTTCAGCGCGGAGGAAACGATCGGAGCCTGAGTATCCGCATTCACCGTCAAGGTGGCGAACGCGCTATTCGTGCTGATCCCGAGTGGCGTTGAAACCACGACGCGGTAAGTAGAGGCATTGTTCGTCAAAGCAAGAGTGGGCGTAGTGTAAATAGAATTCGTGGCACCAACGATATTGTTCGTTCCCTTCTGCCATTGGTAAAAGATGGTTGGGGTACCTGCCTGCGCGGTGACAGAAAACGTTGCGGTTTGGCCAACCATTCTCGTGGCATCCTCTGGCTGCGCAAGGATCCCGAGCGCGACAACCGAGATCCCATACTTGGCACCGAGATAGTTCTCGATGGTGGATTTTTCTGCGTCTGAGACTGCACCGCGAATGACCATTGCTTCAGCCATGTTGCCCACAAACTTCGTGGCGTTATCCTGCCGAATCCCGAGTCGAATGGGATTTCCGCGATCAGCGAGTCCCGTAAGAATCGGCCCTGACCCATTGAAATTGCCATTCACATAACTGGAACCGTTGGTTCCATTCACAACGACGGAGAGCAAATAGAATTGATTCGCGACGATCCCGGCTGTGCTGGGGAATGAGTTGAACCCCGAGCCATTTCCGCGCACGAAAGAAATTTTCCCGGTTGTTTTAACAATTTGCAGATCGTAGGTCGCAGGAACATTGAGAGGCCCTTTACTGATTGGGCTTTGATTACCTGCGGGCGCAATGTTTTCGGTGCTCACCACCAGGAAAACAGAGACATCACGATTGGCCTGCAGGCTGGAACTGCCCGGCACTTCGAGCAGGTTCGTCACTCCGTCAAAATGGATCGCTGGTTTTCCGTTCACCGCGCCAGCCGTGAGAATCGGCTGAGAAACGTTCGTGACCTGGACCGCATGGTTATTGGCACCGGATTGATCATTCCATTGACTGACGGCGTTATTCACGTCCGCAGTGACACCTTGATCGGCCATCAGCCAGAGCGTGAATTCAGCTTCCACTGTCACGGGTGCGTTGTTGAAGGTGACGGTGTCGGAGACGTCACGGATATTTTGAACCGCGACTGTATACACAAGATTGGAATCCAGAGTGGGCACCTGCAAACGAACGGTGTCATTGTATTGACTCAGCGTCGCACTCGAGATGGTGACAATGTTCGTTCCACTCTGGACGGTGTAATTGGCGATGTTGTTGGCGGAAAGGGCCTGCACCGATTCGGAGAACTGAACCGTGATTCGGTCGCCAGAATAACTTCGAGTAGCCAGTTTGATCGTTGGAACAACGGTGTAATCGATGAACTGAACTTTACTCAACCCCACACGATTGTCGGTCCCGTTCGCGCCATAATTCGTGAGCACATTAATACGAATGTATTGGGCAGAGATGCCGCCCATGTCGATGGTCTGGCCAAAGTTCGTGAAAACCAAAGGCGCCTTATCGAACACTTGGTTTACCAGGTTGGTTGTGAACGTAACGTTGTCGGAACTGTATGAAACATTGGCGCGCTGCAATCCGCGGCCAGGAATGGTGGTGGCGCCTGGTTCGTTATAGTTCCAGACCTTCATTTTATTAATCGTGTGTAATGAGCCCAGGTCAAACGTCACGAAGGCGTTCGTAAAGGCGTTGGCGGTGGTAACGGAAGTGAGCCATGTGGAACCGTTCGGCGTAGTGGTATGAATGTCGCCGAATAAACCGACGCCATTCAACAAGTTCGTCGCTCCGTTAGCTGCTCCTTGCGAAGAAACCGAAGCGACGGCGACGTTTGGAATCACCCCGGCGGAGACAGTCAATTGGAAGGTCAGAAGAACGAAGGAGACGGCACGAAACCAGGTTTTTGTATTCACGATAGATTGTTTTTCCCAGGACCCCTTGCGTACGATGCGCCTAGTTACGACAAGGCTGTCGATCATCGACAAAAGGGAAATCCGTTCCAGAGACTAGCTGAAAGGAGGTCTGTCTCCGATACCCCTATTCAGGTGACACTGCGAACCCTGAGAAATCGCGCGGTCGAGCAATCAAGAAGCCGACAAATATCGCGCGACCGCCTGGGCGCGTGAGCGGACATGCATCTTTTTATAAATGCGTTTTAAGTAACTGCAAATCGTATCGACGCTCAATTCCAACTGCTCGGCGATTTCCTTGTTCGAATAGCCTTGGGATAGAAGCGCCAATACCTCCTCCTCGCGCGTAGACAATCGAGCATCATCATCACGGGCAGCTTTGGTTTTGCTTTTCTGGCGGAAGAAACGGACGACCCGCCGGGCGATCTCGCTGCTCATCGGCGCGCCTCCCTTCAAAACATCCAACAACGAATCGCGCAGATTCTCCGGTTTCGTCAGCTTCAAGAGATAACCATCGGCTCCTGCTTCCAAGGCCAGAAAGATCAGGGCGTCATCGTCCACGGCGGTGAGGATAACAATTTGCAGGTCGGGTTGGGCTTCTTTGAGACGTTTGACACATTCGATTCCCGACATCCTAGGCAGAAAAATATCCATTAGAACCACGTCCGGATTCATCTCGGGAATAATCCGCAGCGCCTCCTCGGCTGAAACGCAACAATGCACGCATTTAAATTCCGGGAATGAATTGATCAGCTTGCTCCAGTTCTCGCGGATTTCGGCTTTGTCCTCTACCAGAACGATCCGAAACGCAGGCTTGGCAGAAGCCTCTTTCGTTTCTTTTGGCCGATTTGTATTCATGAAAATTATCGTTCCAACCAGAAATATCTGCGGCGTCGTTGCACCAACGGAACTTCGAATTCGATGCGACTCCCCTGCCCCGGTTCGCCGGAGGCGCGAAATTCACCACCCAACCGCGTCATACGTTGAGCCATATTCTTTAAACCATTCCGTTCCGGATCCTGCCTGGAGCCATCGAAACCTTTGCCATTGTCTTCCACCACAACTTTGAGCACGTCGTTTTCACAATGAATCCGCAGGAAGAGTTCGTTGGCCTGCGAATGTTTGGCAGCATTATTCAATGCTTCTTTGACCGCGAGAAAAAGATTGCGGCGCGTAGGCAAATCAAAGGTGACATCTGGCAGTTCCAACCCGATATCAAAGCGACAACGGATCGTCGAATCGCGCAGGAACGTTTCGGCATACTTGCAGACGTAGCCAGCAAAGTCAGGCAACGTGTCGCATTGGGAATTGACGGTCCAAATAATTTCATTCACGGCACCTGACAAGTCCCGCACGCGTTCACAGATCTGATCAATCTTTGCGCGTGTCACCGTCCCCGGCGGAAGCTCGCGTTGCGCGACTTCACCCAATAATACCACCTGCGTTAGTCTTGCGCCGAGATCATCATGAAAATCTTGCGCGACACGAGTCCGCTCCGCTTTCAGGACCTCCTCCGCTTTTCTTTGCACGGCTAATTGCGCCATCAATTTCAGGCAGAAAATCCCAATGATGACCATGATGCAGGTGGAGGAAATCTGAAACCAGCCTGTCTGCCAAAATTCCAGATAGACGGGGCGGATGGGCACGCGAATAGTCCGTCCGAGCTGTTTCCACGGCGCAACTCCGAACATGCCGATGACCGCTGGCGTAGACCAGGTCGGCCGCGGCTGCTTCCGGGTGTGCCAATCGGTCTCGTCCTCAGGCACGATGCGCCAACTCTGGTCGGAAACGATTCTCAAGGAGGTGCCATCCTTCAGGTCAACGGCTAGATCAGCCAAAAGTCCTGCGTCCGAATATTCATTGAATGCTTCCACTGCGATGACGTGAATGCCGGGGGAAAGCACCCAGGTCAGATCATAATCAGTGAGCGTTCGCCATTCGCTGCCTTGCCCGAGCTTTCGGCCGTCGAGATAAACCGCGTAAGAGTTGTCCGCAGTCATGCGAAGATGAGCTTCGACCACAAATCCATCGCGGGGAATTTTAACCGTTTTCCAAAACCTGCAGCTCTGGCGGTCCGTCGTTTTATCGGCCCAAATCCACAAGCCGCCGCCATCAAAGTTTAATTTCGAAGACGCTGGTGGTGACAAAGTCGAGTTGGTTGCCCCCTGGAGGCCGCAGGTTGTAATCGCGAGAAGAAACAAGAACGCAATGAACTGGAAAACTCTCTTCACAATGACAAAGGTGTTGCGGAAAAGGCCTCGCAAAGGTCGAGCAATCGCATTGTTCCATTTATTGCGTTCATACCGAAGACGCCTGAACCATCCCTGTTTCTCGAATAAAACACGACTGGAAAAGTTTCCAAGCTGCAGGAATGGGCAATTACGCATTCAGTATCAGGCTCTTAAGGTCATCCTGACGCGCTTTGTTTCGGTTGTATCGCGTCACTCTGAGCAAGACACCCATAAGCAATAACGCCCGCGTCCTTCTTGACACAAGTTTCCGCAAACTTCATTTTCCTCTGCTCGCGCGCATCGCGACGTTTATGAACAACACACATAATCTTTTTAATTCTCTCCAGAAATTCGACCTCGGCAACGGACAACAAGGTTTGTTCTTTTCACTGCCCGCCCTCGAAAAGGCCGGCATCGGTCACATTTCCCAATTGCCGGTTTCCGTCCGCATCGTCCTCGAATCGGTGCTGCGCAATTGCGACGGCAAACGTGTGAGCGAAAAAAACGTGACGCAACTCGCACTGTGGCAACCGAGCGCCACGCGCACTGAGGAAATTCCGTTCGTCGTCGCGCGTATTGTCTTGCAGGATTTCACCGGCGTTCCCCTGCTCGTTGACCTCGCTGCGATGCGCTCCGCCGTGGCCCGCCTGGAAAAGAATCCGAAGATGATCGAACCACTCGTGCCGGTTGATCTCGTGGTTGATCACTCCGTGCAGGTTGATTTCGCCGGGACGCCTGACGCAATGGAGCGCAATCTGGAAATGGAATTCTCCCGCAATCGCGAGCGTTACCAGTTTTTGAAATGGGGCATGCAGGCTTTTGATACGTTCAAGGTCGTGCCGCCCGGCATCGGCATTGTTCACCAGGTGAATCTCGAATATCTGGCCAAAGGCGTTCTCTCCGACAAGCATGGCGTTTATTATCCGGACACACTCGTCGGCACCGACTCACACACCACGATGATTAACGGTCTCGGCATTGTCGGCTGGGGTGTCGGTGGTATCGAAGCCGAAGCGGGCATGCTGGGACAACCGGTTTATTTCCTCACGCCAGATGTCGTCGGGGTCCATCTCACCGGCACGCTGAATGAAGGCGTCACGGCCACGGATCTTGCTTTGACGATCACGCAAATACTCCGCAAAGCGAAAGTGGTTGGAAAGTTTGTGGAATTTTACGGCCCCGGTGCGGCGGCGCTCAGCCTGGTCGATCGCGCAACGATTGCCAACATGGCGCCTGAATATGGCGCGACCATGGGCTTCTTCCCGATTGATGATGAATCAGTGCGTTATCTCCGTGGAACCGGTCGCAGTGAAGAACAATGTAAGACTTACGAAAACTATTATCGCGCCCAGGGCCTTTTCGGCATGCCGAAAAAGGGCGAGATCAAATACTCCAGCGACGTGGAGTTGAATTTGTCCACGGTGGTGCCAAGCGTGGCCGGACCGAAACGCCCGCAGGACCGCATTGAACTGACCAGTTTGAAAGAGGAGTTCAACAAGACGTTTTCGAAGCCAGTTACTGAAAGCGGCTTTGGCAAACCGGCAGAAGATTTGCATCGAACGTTTCGCATTGAATGCGATGGCGGCACGAAGTCCGGCGGCGGCAGTCAGGAACCGGTATCGCCGAAAGAATCTTTAGCAAAGAACACCAACCCGACGACCGAACTCGAAATGGCGAATAATCGCCCCACACCGGACGCAGTCGAAGCGCAGACTTTCGTTTGCGGCGGCGAAATTGGTCACGGCAGCGTGTTAATTGCTGCGATCACGAGTTGCACGAACACGAGCAATCCAAGCGTGATGCTCGCAGCGGGTTTACTGGCCAAGAAAGCGGTCGAACGCGGGTTAAAGCCGAATGAACTGGTGAAATCCTCGCTCGCGCCGGGATCGCGTGTCGTGACCGATTATCTGAATAAAACCGGTTTGCAACCGTACCTGGATCAACTCGGTTTCAACCTTGTTGGCTACGGGTGCACCACCTGTATCGGCAATTCCGGTCCGCTCGCAACGCCGATTGAAGACACAGTCGTAAAGAACGATCTCGTGGCCGCAAGCGTTCTCTCCGGCAATCGCAATTTCGAAGCCCGCGTGCATCAAAGTATCAAGGCGAACTTCCTCATGTCCCCGCCGTTGGTCGTCGCTTTCGCCCTCGCCGGTCGTGTGAATATCGATTTGAGCAAAGAGCCGATTGGCAAAGGCAAGAAAGGCGATGACGTTTACCTCAAAGATATCTGGCCGACCTTGAAGGAAGTGGCGGATCTGATGTCGTCGGCACTCACACCCGCAGGCTTCAGTTCATTGTATAAAGATTTTGAAAAACAAAATCCGAAATGGAATGAAATCCCGTCTAGCACTGGAAACATTTACGACTGGGACAAGCAGAGCACTTATATTCAGGAGCCGCCGTTCTTCAACAACTTCAGTCTGAAAGCTGGCGAAATCAAAGAGATCACCGGCGCACGCGCCCTCGGCGTTTTCGGCGACAGCGTCACGACAGATCACATCTCCCCTGCCGGCAGCATCAAGAAGAATTCTCCTGCTGGGAAATACCTGGAGGATCACGGCGTAAATTATGTTGATTTCAACAGCTACGGTTCTCGTCGTGGCAACGATCGCGTCATGACACGCGGCACCTTTGCGAATGTTCGTATCAAAAACCTGATGGTTCCCGGTGTGGAAGGCGGCGTGACGAAATATCAGCCCACGGGCGAGCTGATGAGCATTTATGATGCGTCAGTCAAATACGCGGAACACAAGACGCCGTTGATCATCCTGGCTGGCCAGGAATACGGAACCGGCAGTTCACGCGATTGGGCGGCGAAAGGAACGAACCTTCTTGGCGTGAAAGTGGTCGTGGCGCAGAGTTATGAACGTATCCATCGCTCTAACCTCGTCGGCATGGGCGTGCTTCCGCTGCAATTCCAGGAAGGCACCACGGCACAAACCTTGAAACTGGACGGCACGGAAACCTATGACGTCGTTGGTCTCGGCTCGAATCTGAAACCGCAACAAGACCTGACATTGCGCATTACCTATCACAATACCTCGGTCATCGACGTGCCGGTTCGCTGCCGGATCGATACCCCGATCGAAATCGATTATTACCAGCACGGCGGCATCCTGCCGTATGTGTTGCGGCAATTGATTGCCAAGGCTTAATTAATTCTAGAAACAATAAACCTGCAACTGCGTGAGCGGTTGCAGGTTTTGTTTTTAAAGGACGAAAGAATTAGAGCGACGCAAAAAGCTTTTCGAGGAACTCCCGATTGTAACGGGCACTCGCTGTGACTTCGTCGTAATTTTTACCAGCAGTCCCTTCAACCATCACCGGGCCATTGTAGCCAGCCTTCTTCAATTCCGAAAACACCGCACGAAAATCAACTTTGCCCGTGCCGAATTGAATCATCACGTTGCCCTTTTGTTTGTCGCAATCTTTGGCGCAGAAGCCAATCACATGCTTGGCGATGGGCTTCAGCTGCTCCAATGGATCCAGGCCGGTGTAGTAAACAATATTGCCGGCATCATACCAGATTTTCAGATTCGGACGATTCACCTTGGCGAGGCAACGTTCAATTTCTTCAGACGCACCGCTGCCGCCGCCGTGTGGTTTCAACACAACTTTGATGCCGCGTTCTTGCGCGTAATCAGCAGCATCGGCCATCATCTTGTAATAGGTCTCATACTGCTCCGGCTTATCCACCCCGAACGTCAGCAACGATTCCAACTTCAAAGTTTTCCCGTTATCGATTTGTTTGCGCGTGTCTTTAATCGCTTCGTCGAGGGCAAGATCAGGACGCGTGCGCAAGGCACCCATATTCGCAGTGAGACCTGAGGCTTTGATTCGTTTCGCCAGGCCTGCGAGGTATTCAGGGGTCGCATCGACACCGATGAACGGTTCGTCAGGCATCCGTGTGAGCAAGCCGATGGTTTTGTAACCGGCCTCTTTCATTCCTTTCAGTGCAACATCGAAACCCCAATTCGCCGGCATCGGTTTATTGAGAGGTTGCATCGCGGTGCCGTGCGCCTGCATCCAGGGCCGGTTGAAACAACCAACGGTCCACTTGGCGGTCTTCGCGTCAGCGAAGAGCGAACTGCTGACCGCCACGGCGGCTGTGGCCGTCGCGGAAGTTTTCAGAAAAGAACGGCGACTCATGGAATTTGTTTTCATGGAAATTTAATCGAGAATCTACAGACCGCGCGTTGGTCACAAGGATATTTTTCTTTGCCCAGCGGAACGTGGGAATCAAGGGTAAGGGAACTTGCCGTTGTTGCTGTTGTCGTCCTCTGAAATCAGATAGGTCTCGGTCCAATTCTTGGAGAGGACGAACTGGGCATGCGTGTCGGCGAACAGCATGTTGTCGCCTTCCAAACCGTGACCGTCATAGGGATTGGGGGCATTTTCATAGTTAATCCCAGTATGATTCGGCCCGGGTGGACTTTTTTGTGTTCCGGGTCCAACCAAGCGATCGGCAATGGTGAAGATTCTCGCGGGGCCGGGCGTTGTGCCAGGAAACCTGACGGCGTTTTGATACGTTTGCACCGACATAATCGTCTTTCGCGGACGCAACGCTAAATCGTATCGATGCCAAAAGCCGAACACTTCATAACTATGTCCGTTCGTAGCACCTTTCCAGGTACCGGTCGTCGTGAGATCCAACAGAGTGGGATAGGATACGCCCGCGTTGTTGTCGATCGACGTACCGGTCGAATTTGGATTGATGAAATTCTTTGTGGAAGGACAGGCAAAGGTTTTCGTATTTGGAACGTAAGATGGTGACCCTCTGAATCCATACAGCCAGTTTAAATCATCGTCTGACATTTGTGCCTGCGTTCCAAACTCAGGGGCGCCTGGAGGATTATCTTTAAAAGTCCCCGTGAGCATTCCTTTGGCCCCGACGAACACGCTGTTCCCTTCCGATGAGTCATCAGCAAACAGTTGCTGCCCGGTGCCCATCTGCTTGAGATTACTCAAACAATTGATGCGATAGGCTCTCTCTTTCGCTTTGGTCAAGGCGGGCAGAAGCATCCCGGCGAGGATCGCAATGATAGCGATCACGACGAGCAACTCGATCAGGGTGAAACCGCGTTTCGGAACAATTTTGGTGGAGTTGATGCAAGATTCAGGACCTCTGTATAGCTTCATAGCGGATGCTTGATCATTCTCAATTTGCTCCGTGAAGTCAAGCCGGTCGGGCCGCCAGGTTACGGTTAAACCCCTTTAAATTCTGGTGTTTTGGCCTTGTTACTCCCAGGACACATTTTCTCATTTTTGCGACCGCCAGCATCATCCACTGACCTGTTTTGTGACACTCAGGATCGTTACCCCTTCAGCTCTGGCGCACATTTCACCTCTCCTCACAGTTGGCACGATTCTCGCGAACAAAACTGCGGCGTTTCCCACGAATGCGACGGCTCGGTCATGTTACGATTACACGTCCGAAAACAATGACTTTCGGCGTCAGGTTTGAGAATCATTATAAGTCTCCACTTCATATTTATTTGCATGAAACTCTTCTTTTTTAGCGCGATTGTGGCTGTTCTTGCGGCAACATCCATCCCGGCAAATGCCCAGACAACAAAAGTGTTGACCCCACTTGGCAGTTTCGGCTCGCACGCGGACGGCAGCCTTCGCCCCGGGGACGTTGGTTATGTCAGCGAAAACACTTACCAGCGTGGCCTCGCCTATAATCCGGCGACCGGCAATTTGATTTTCATCGACCGGCAATCATCAGCCCAATCCGCGATCATGACCGGGAGCATTTATATCCTGAACCCTTCGACGGGTGAGGTTCTGGCACCGTTACAAACCGGAGGCATGGGGGGAGGCAGTTACGCGGACATCTCCACATCCGTGTCTGATGACGGAGTGATCTACGTTTGCAACATGGTCAATAATGCCTCGACTAATAATTTCATCATTTATCGTTGGGACAGTGAGGCCAGCGGCACCGGCGCGAACCCCGTGGTGGTTTACAGCGGCGATCCTGCTCCCGGCATCATTCCTCGTTGGGGCGAAACCATGGATGTCCGCGGCTCAGGGGCCACTACGCAGATTCTCATCGGCTCGAAATCGCAAACCGGCGGAGTCGGAACCAACGTCGTGATTTTTACCGCCACAGACGCCAGCGCCACGAGTTTTGTAGCGCATCGTCTCAATACCGATTTGGCCGCTTCAGAAGCAGGCACCACTGGCGAGCCTGGAATGGGTGTCGCCTTCGGTTCCGGGAATACTTTCTGGACCAAACACAAAGGTGGCGCCCCGTTGCGTCAGTTGAGCTTCGATCTGGCCACCAGCACCAACGCCACGACCGTTCGCATTTTCAGCAGCACGAATTTTCCCGGTGCGGCGAATCTCGGACCTGTGGCTGTGGACACCGTAAACAACCTTATGGCCCTTGGGGATCTCAGCGCGACGAACGCCGTCCGTCTCTACGACATTTCCGACCTGAGCAAGCCACCAGTCTTATTAGACATCAAAACATTTCCGACCGCTTCAGCTACCGTCGCGACAGCCACCGGCATGTATTTGGACTTTGGTGGCGGAAAACTTTACGCCCACAGTATCAATAATGGGATTATGGGGTTCTCTATTGATTCGGTCTCCATGGACATCCCTCAGTTCATTACGCAGCCCAGCGGAACGGTCCGCACCCTGGAAGGCCGATCCGTTTCTTTTGAAGTCCTCGCTTCCCAGGCCACCTCTTATCAATGGAAAAAAAATGGCGCGAACATCGTGGGAGCCACCAGCCCGACAATTAATTTGACCGGTGTCACCACCAATAACACCGGCAGTTATTCGGTAAACATCGCGAATGCAGCGGGCACCAATGTCGCTACGAGCAGCGTTTATCTGAGTGTCGTTGCCGGGGTTGATTTGTTTCGACTCACTCCGCTGTGGTATTCCACAGTCGTGGGGAATGTCGACACCCTCAATCCTTTCGCCACCAATTATATCAACCAGAAAGGCACCGCGAATACACCCAACCAGCGGACCTTCGCTTACGATGCTGGATTGAACCATCTGCTGCTCGTCAGCCGAACGAACAACGCGAGTTCGCTTTTTAATATTTACGTCATCAATGGAACCAATGGACAGTATCTCTACAATCTCAAGACCAATGGCGTGACCGGCGGTGCGATCAGCCTCGTTGGCATCGCCGCTGCCGACGACGGCTCGATCTACGCGTGCAGCATGGAAAATGTCACGGCTGTCTGGAAGTTATATCGCTGGGCGGATTCCGGCTCAAACACCCTTCCCAGTCTGGTCTTTTCCGGCGATCCGACCGGCCTAAGTGCAGTCTCCCGTTGGGGCGACGTCTTAACGGCGCGAGGCTCCGGCACCAACACACAGCTTCTTATTGATAATAATAAACAAGGCACAGCTGTTACCCCCTACATGGCACTGTTAACACCGGGAAATGCCGCTCTCACGAACTTCACCAGCATTTACGGAAAGCTCGATACCAATTCTCCCATGCAACCCATTGGCCGAAGCATTCAGTTCGGGCCCAATGGCGCGAATGAAATGTGGTATCGAAGCAAGGCCAGCAATTTGATGAAAGCCAGCTTTGATCCCACAACGTCTGCTGCCGACGCTCCACTTGTCGCTCAATATGCCCTGCCAACGTCTCTCGGTTCTGTGAGTATCGATTTCGGCCGCAATCTTCTCGCCGCCATTGATTTCAACGGCGCCGTGAACACCGCGCCGGACTCGGTTGCCCTCTACGAGGTCAGCGATCTCGCTGCGCCTATTTTGATCAATCGCTACAACTTCACGGTGAACGAGCCCTACACCGCCAGCGCGAACTTCATCAGCCAGATTTCATTTGTAGGTGATTACGTTTTTGCGCTGGATTGCAACAACGGCCTTGCCGCGTTCAAGATTGAATCTGGCCCCACGACACCGCCCACGATTGTTTCTCAGCCAACCGCATTGCGCGTGGTCAGCGGCCAAACCGGTTCACTCTCGGTCGCTTCTCCCGACGCCACGGCCTTCCAATGGAAAAAGGATGGCTCAAATGTTTCCGGTGGAACGGCCTCAAAATTGACCTTTACCAGTGCGCAGGTGACCAACAGCGGATCTTATTTGGCCGTGGTCAGCAATTCCAGCGGCTCGATCACGAGCTCCGTTGTCAGCGTGACGGTGATTTCCAGCAACGACGTTTATCAACTCGTCCAGAAATGGCAGTATCTGCCAGGCACAAATGATTTCGGCGCCTTTACGAATTACGTCACTAAAAACGGTGGCAGCTCAACGCCGAACGAACGTTCCATCGCTTACAATTCTCTCTCGAATCAGCTGTATATCGCCCAAAAGAGCGGCAGTGACTTCGCTGTTCATGCGATTAACGCGAACACGGGCGTTGAGCAGTACCTGCTGAACACGAACCACCTGTTTTACGCTGTCCCGACATTTTCCGGAGGCTCGGGTCTCGGAATCGATGCCATTGGCGTTGCGGACGATGGAGCCATTTACGGCTGCAATCTGACGTCTGATGCCTGCGGCTGCACCAATGCGAATGGCGTCTGGCGGCTCTATCGCTGGGCCAATTCCGATCCGGCGACAGAGCCCGTCCAGGTTTTCCAAGGTGATCCAGCGGGGCAAACCACCTCTCTCCGCTGGGGAGATGTGATGTCGGTGCGTGGCAGCGGCATCAACACTGAAATTGTCGTGAACAACAACCAGGGAACCTTTGGAGCCGTCCTGAGGCCGACCGACGGTTCCATGACGACGTTTACGAGTTTCGGTTTTAGCGAGGCCAGCGCCAGCAGTCCAATTGGTCGCAGCCTGCAATTCGCCAAAGAAAACACCAACACGATCTGGCAGAAACGATCCGGTTCTGATCTCCAGCTTCTCAGCTATGATCTTGGGACAAGCAACAGCACCACTGTCACAAATATTAGCATTCTCCCGGGCACGTGGGGTCCGGTCATGGTGGTTGAAGCACCGAACGTCGTGGCGGGCATTAATTTCTCGGCGTCCGGTTCACCCGATACCGTGGAAATGTATGACACGTCGTTCACGCCCATGCTGTTGCTGAACGGTTATAATTTCCCGATTACCCATCAAGCCAATCAGCACTTGATTGGACAGGTGATCGTCACGGCAAACCGGGTCTTCGCCATAAATGGGAACAACGGAGTGGTGGCGTATGACCTGATCGCACCGATTAAGCCGCAAATAACTCTCACGAATTCGGCGAACAGCATCACTATCGCCTGGCCAACCGCCCTCACCGGTTATGGACTTCAGGGGACACCCGCCCTGCCTGTCGGCTGGACGAACGTGACGGCGACCATCACCACCAACAACGGCCAAAATTCGGTCACGTTGGGGAAGACTGGTTCCGCGCAATATTTTCGGCTGAAGAAGTAATTTGCGGGAGGATCTTTGAAAGCCGGCCTGATTCGTCAGGCCGGCTTTTTCGTTTATAGCGTAGCGCCGGTTTCCAAACGGGCTTGCGGCGAACTAACTCCCAAACTGTTGATTCTATGTTCATTCCTTACGCAAAGCCGGTTGGAAACGGGCGCTTCGCCGGAGCGCGGCCGGAGCGCCGACTTCCAAGTCGGCTTTCGACGCACGAATTACCGTAATGCACGTTTTCTCTTCATCGTTAACCCTAAGCCGGTTTGGAAACCGGCGCTCCGCTCGGATAGCTCGCGGTTTGGGCGAACCTCGCTCGACGGGGCGTCTCTGGTCAGGCTTTCGGGGCTCAAAATTTCGGGAAAACACCCTCGCCGGACCGAGCGGCGCGGAAGGAACTTCGGGAAGGAGGAATTGAGGTGCTTTTCGGACGAAAAAGTTGTCGGAAAGTCGTCTCGGGATCGGATTTCCCGCCGCAGGGGAGGCGGGAAGTAGACTCGGGCGACCCTCCGGCGCTCCTCGGGAGGGTCGACCGAGTCTCGGGTGACCCTTCCGGACGTCTAAAAATCGGATCGGGAGTCTCCGAATCGACTTTCCCGCGGCAGGAAAATCGATTCCGAGCTTAAAACCGGCATTTTGGGGTCGGAAAACCCGTTTTTAGTCTCCGGGTCGAGTTTCCTGCGGCGGGAAAAGCGATCCCGAGTCTCCCAGGAGCCTTCCGGACGTCCAAAAAATCGATCCGGAGTCTCCCTCCTGCCTCCGGCGAAGCGCCGGAGGGTCGACCGAGTCTCAGGGAGGAAATTCAAAGCACTGAATAGCAACAGTTAACGCAAAACAGTGAGCGCGGAACGCGGGGAAAAGTTGGCGGCTTTAATGATTAAAGTAAAAACGTCAACAAAAGATCAGAAAGAGCAGAAAAGAAGACTTTTTTAGACACTAATTACACAGATTAACACGAATTTTTCAGACCGGGAGGGGGAGACAAAGGGATGCTCACGAAGGAAGAAGGAAACGCCTTCTTAATTCGGAGGCAATGCCGAGCCGGAAGGAGAACATGCCCTTACTTTTGGCAGTCGCTTTAGAAACCGAGCTTGCTTCTTCAAGCTGACTTTTTACTTTGGCATTAGGTTAGGGAAACAAGATGCCACTTCCAATCATCAGCGTTGCGCAGATGCGCGAATGGGAAAAGGCCACCTGGGCGACCGGACAAACGGAAGCCACTGTCATCGCGCTCGTCGGTCGCGCGATTGCCGAGCGGCTGTTGCAACTGACACCCGCAGGAACAGAAATTCTCGTGCTCGCCGGAAAGGGTCATAATGGCGATGACGCGAAGGCAGCCATCGCCCATCTCTCGGACCGCAAAGTAACGCTCCTGAATGTCATCGATCCCGAAGCGGCGTTAACCGAGGTGAGCCGACTGCCAAAGAATTTCGCCTTCATCGTCGATGGACTATTCGGCATTGGCTTGAGCCGTCCATTGAACGACTCGTGGCAGAAACTGATTGCCGCTATTAATGATTACGGCGTACCGATCCTTTCCATCGACGTCCCCTCTGGCTTGAACGGAGACACGGGAAAGGTGGAAGGATCGGCGATTCGCGCCAGCGTGACGCTCACCGTGGGTGCGCCCAAGCTTGGGATGGTCTTTTCGCATGCAGTTCCATATGTGGGTCGACTTGAAACAGTGAGGAATATCGGCTTGGTTCCACCACCTCATCAGTCAGAACTCAACTGGATTACGGCCGAGGACTTCCGCAACTTTCCCCCACCCCGCCCTGTCATCGCTCACAAAGGCTCTTTCGGACATCTCGCGATTGTTGCGGGAAGCGTCGGTTACCATGGAGCGGCAGTTCTGTGTGCTCGAGGTGCGTTGCGAGCACAACCCGGGTTGGTTTCGGTATTCACGCCCGAAAACGTTTACGTTCCGGTTGCTTCACAATTACAAGCGGCGATGGTTCATCCCTGGAAACCAGGAGCTTCACTGCCAGCCAATTGCACCGCGTTATTATTCGGTCCAGGACTGGCGTCGAAGGATCTGCCAGCCGAATGCAAGAGTGAGCTGCAGCATTTGTGGCAAACTTCGCCCTTGCCGGTGATTGTCGATGCGAGTGCGTTGGATTGGATTCCGAACGGCAGGGTGGATTCACATGCCCTCCGCGTGATCACTCCGCATCCCGGTGAAGCGGCTCGCAAGCTGAACTGTTCCACCGACGCGGTGCAATCCGATCGGGTCGCTTCATTGCGCGAACTTTCCCGCCGTTACGGAAAGTGCTGGGTCGTGTTGAAAGGACACCAAACGCTCATTGGTCGCGACGTCGGCGGGATCTCCATAAACCCTTCCGGTAACCCATACCTCGCCCAGGGCGGAAGCGGCGATCTCCTCGCCGGTTTGCTCGCAGGATTAATGGCACAACCCACGTTGCAAACAGTCGCGGAACAAACGCTCCGTTACGGAGTTTGGCGACACGGATCAGTCGCGGATCAACTGAATGAAACGACCCGGCCATGGACGGTGGAAGAACTGGCCTCTGTGCTTTGACGCGAAAGTGCTGCGCTGGACGAATTTCGCCGCACAAAAACCTTTCTTTGCCCGAAACGCTTTGTTATGCAAAACGAGACATGCGCAATTTAAAATTCCTTTTCACTTTCTGCTCCTTGTTTGCGCTGTTACAGGGGTTGATTCACGCAGGAACCTATGGGCTGATCGACGGCCAGCAGATTAGCGGCGACCCGATTTCCTACGATGCAAAGGGGGTCATTCTAAAGTCGGATGGAACCGTCATGGAACGAACACCGTGGTCGAAATTCACGCAGGACGCCCTCAAACAGCTTCGGACCGAAGCCAAAACCGCGAAAGACAAAGCGTTGATCGATCCCCTGATCGAAGAAGACATTCAGCAGAAAGCCAAAGCAAAAGAAATCACCGTCAAAGAGGTGGAACATCTCGAGCGACCGACCGGGAAGACCGGTTTTTTCACCTTGTTCACCAGCCCACTGGGACTATTCATTTTGCTCGCCGTTTACGGTGCCACCATTTATGCCGGTTACGAAGTAGCGCGTTATAAGAACCTGTCGGTAGGATTGGTTGCGGGGCTGGCCGCGATTCCCTTCCTCGGTTTCCTTTCCCCGATCGCTTTCTTGTTTGTGCAACCGAAGACTCACGCCGAAGTGTTGCACGCGCATCGGGCTGCCGAAGAAGCGCACCAACACGAAGCTACGGATTACGTGGCACCGTCAGCAGAGACGCAAGCTGCGTATGTCGAGGGCGGCGCTGAGCCGTATCCTGCGGCGGCGCAAGAAGAACAACAGCCGGTTGCGCCGGTCGCCGCCGCGGTGGTTACCTTTCGCCGTGGAGAATTCACCTTCAACCGCCGCTTTTTCGAAACGAAGTTCGCTGGCTTTGTCCGCCCGGTGCTGGGCGAAGCGGAAAAGAATTCCGTGCTCTACGTCAAGTCCCTTCGAGGTGAGTTTCTTGCTCGAAAAATCTCCAGCGTGACGCAGAACGAAGTGGTGTTCCAAATTTTCAAAGACGAAGCCACCGCAGATGAAGCCATTCCGTTCAGTGAAGTCAGCGAAGTCCAGATCCGTCCCAGAGAGACCGCTTGAAGAGAGTCTCAATTGAATTAAAGTCATTTTTATTCGTTCTGAATTATGAAATATCGCACGTTTCTCCTGTTCGGTGCGCCGGGTTCCGGCAAGGGCACTCAAGGTAAAATCCTGGGGACGATCCCCAACTTTTTTCACTGCTCGTGCGGCGATGTTTTTCGCGGCCTGACAATTGAAAGTGAACTGGGAAAAATTTTCCTGGACTACTCCAGCAAGGGCCAATTGGTTCCGGACGAACCCACCGTGCAACTCTGGCGCGAGAAAATCAAAGGCCAACAAATGGTCGGCCGGTTCAACCCGGAACGCGATACGCTGATTCTCGACGGCATTCCGCGCAATCCAGCTCAAGCCCGAATCTTGAGCGATACTCTGGACGTCAAAGCCGTATTTTATTTGAGCTGCCCGGATTTCACCAAACTGGTGGAACGCCTGCAGCGCCGTGCCCTCCGCGAGAATCGTCTCGACGACGCAAACCTCGACGTGATTCGCCAGCGGTTGGAAACCTACGAAAGCGAAACCAAACCTGTGCTGGAGCACTACGGCCCGGCGCTCGTCCACACCATTGATTCCACCCAGACGCCGGTGAATGTATTGCGCGATATTTTGCGAGTCATTGCGAAGACGTAGGTCGTTGCGCCGGGCACAGCCTCAGTTTCAAAGCCGCGTCGCACAGACGCGGCTCTATTTTTTATATGTTACGAGTGATTTTCATGGGAACAGCAGAGCTTGCCTGCGCAAGTCTCGAGGCGTTATCTCAAGACTCCGGAATGCAGGTCGTTGCGGTCGTCACCCAACCGGACCGTCCAAAAGGACGCGACCTGAAATTGCAGCCCTCCGCAGTCAAGGAACTTGCGCTGCGTAAAAATCTCCCGGTGCTGCAACCTGAAAAGGCGCGGCACGAATCGTTCATTCAAATATTGCGGGAGCTGAATCCGGACTTGATCGTTGTCGCCGCGTATGGACAAATTTTGCCGCAAACCATGTTGGATCTGCCGCGTTTTGGCTGCTTGAATGTTCACACTTCCCTGCTCCCGAAATATCGCGGTGCCGCGCCGATCCAGTGGGCGATCTTGAACGGGGATGCAGAAACAGGGGTGACGATCATGAAAATGGACGCGGGTCTCGATACCGGCGACATGCTTGCGACCGTCAGCACGCGAATCGAAGAGAGTGACGATGCGCAAACCTTGCACGATCGACTCGCACAGCTCGGCGCTGAGTTGCTTATGAAAACAATTCCCGAATTCGTCGCGGGGAAAATCACTCCACAAAAGCAACCCGAGGGCTCTACTTATGCCCGGAAAATTACAAGGGAAGATGCGCGGTTCGACTGGACGAAGCCAGCGCGGGATTTGTGGAATCAACTACGCGCATTCACCCCATGGCCTGGAGCTTTTACATTTCAAGCTGCACAGCCCAAGCCGCGTCTGTTAAAAATCTGGAAAGTCGAGATGGCGCCTTTTCACGGGAAACCTGGAGAGGTTCTCAGCGCCGATCGAAATGGAATCGTGGTCGCCTGCGGTCAGGACGCCTTGCGCATTCTCGTGCTGCAACGTGAAGGCGGTAAGCGACTGAACGCCCAGGACTTCCTCTCCGGCAGTGAAATAAAAGCTGGCGACTACTTTGATTGACGCCCTTGAGCCTGGGTCACGGCGTGCGGTTCGTTTTCAGAGAGAACAACAAAATCCGCGAGGATCCGCTTTGTCTCCTCCAGAGTCGTGTCTACAGGTGGCGTTTTATCTTCTGGCTCGATCGTTGGATCCAAATCTTCTTCGACAACTTTCTCCACCTTGGCCACAGGCTGGAGACCCGGCAAATCGAAATTCTTAAGCGTCACTTCGTAAATCTTTTCAGTAACCGGTTTCCGTCCCTTGCGTTCTTTCTTCCTGGCCTCGACGCTTTCCTTTTGTTCTGTTTTTTCTTTTCGACGCTGCTCTTCGTTTAATCCGACCGTCTTATCGGCGATTATCTTTTTAAACCGTTCGATGTCCTCCCGTATGTAAGCAAAGTCTTTATCAGTTTGCACCCGGCGCTCGGAACGTTTTCGCAACTCCGGCAGGTAGCTTTCCACCCAATTGAGTTTATCATACTTCGCACTGCTGATTTCGTCCCAGATCAATGGCGCATCAAGGGACGCTTCACCCACTTCGGCGTAATTATTCACCGAAGGCAGAATGACATCAGGAATCACACCCTTCAATTGAGTCGAGGAACCACTGGCGCGATAAAACTTTCGGATGGTCGGCTTCAAGGCCCCGGGATGATAGTCAAAGGTAAGCCCATTCTGTGTCATCACCGGCGCGAGTTGAATCAGCGACTGCACAGTACCTTTTCCGTGTGTGGAAGAATCACCAACGATCAGCGCACGGCCATAATCCTGGAGAGCACCTGCTAAAATTTCTGATGCGGAAGCACTGAACCGACTGGTCAGAACCACGAGAGGGCCAGCGTAAAGAATGTTCGTGTCTGTGTCCGACTCAACGATAACGCTGCCGTCTGGATCTTTGGTCTGAACGACAGGACCTTTCTTGATGAACAAACCGGTGAGTTTGATGGCCTCATTGAGCGAACCGCCACCATTCCTGCGCAAATCGATAATCAAACCATCAACCTTTTCCTGGTTCAATTTTTGCAGAATCTTCGAGACGTCTGCAGACGTG
Organism: Verrucomicrobiales bacterium; assembly: GCA_028293445.1. Taxonomy (GTDB): domain Bacteria; phylum Verrucomicrobiota; class Verrucomicrobiia; order Limisphaerales; family JACDHS01; genus CBHWET01. The sequence continues at coordinate 26,598 of JAQGOU010000251.1, forward strand.
CTCTTGTGTTCGCCGGCTCCCCCGCGATTGTCCATGTCTTCGTAAAAAGAATTCAAATCAAGGACACCAACCCGGAATGTCTTCTGCTTTTCAGCCGGAAACTCCATGATCTTTGCCTTGGCTTCCTGGTCTTCGAGTTTGATTTCATCCCGAACCAGGCTCACTGCTTTGCGAACTGACGAATCTGCCGCGTCATGCGGGACGACGACCAGCTTTACGACCGTTCCTTTCGTGCCACGAATCAGGTCCACGGCCTTGGACAATTTCATGTCAACGATATCAACCGGCTCAGCCTCGCCTTGTCCGACGGCAACAATTTTGTCCTTTACGTGAAGTTGATGGCTCTTCTGCGCAGGACCGGGAACCAGCTCTTTGATTTGGCAATAGCCGTCAATCGATTCGAGCACTGCGCCGATGCCGAAGAGCGACAGCTTCATTTGAATATTAAAATTCTCAAATTGAGAACGACCCATGTAATCGGAATGCGGGTCATACACATGCGCCAATGACGTCAGGTAAATCTCGAAAACCTCGTCATGACTCAACTCACGAAGCGTCTTGAGCAAACGCGCATAACGACCTGAAATTTTCTTGGAGATATCTTCCGGTTCTTTTTTCTTGGGAACCTGCACGTCCAACGGATTGACCTTGGGAGCCTTTAACGGGTTCTCTTTTTTCTTGGGCTGAAAATCACTTTGCACTTCACGCACCTTGAAATTCGGGGAGGCATCGGCGGCGGATAGTTTTTCTTCGAGAAACTCGTAGCGGAGATGCTGGCGCCAGATCTTTTGCGCTTCGGCCATATCCTTTGGATAAGGCGCGTTCTTGCGATCCAAATTGTAACGGTCGTTATCTTTGAAATCGAATTTCTCGCTTTGCAGGAGGTTCGTGCTGTAGGTGACGCGCTGTTCGACTCGTTGCAGAAGACGCGCAAAGATAATCTGCGCAGGGGTCGTGTCCCCTTTTTTCAAGGTCAAGTCGTCAAGAGTCGTTCGATATTTCTCAAACTCAGCCAGATCGCTTAGCAGGAAATGGATGTGCATTCCATCCAGTGTATCCAGATAGCGGTCCAGGAACTTGCTGGAAACGGCATCGTCGAAAGGAGTCTGCGAATAATGCGATCGCTCGAGCATTTTACCCACCAGCCGGGCGATGTTCCGTTCGGTTTCGTCCGGCGCCGAAGTGGAACCAGCTGCCTTTTTGGCGGTAACATCCGGCTCGGCTGCGAACAAGGTACACGCCAGCTGGAAACAAAAGAGAAATGTTAAACGTTTCACGTAATGGGGAAAGACCCCGCACTAAAGTATCAAACAAAAATTATTTTTCAATTCCGACTAATTCGAGTTCCGTTACCAGTGTCTCATTGGCTTTAATGTTACGTCCGGCACCCTGTTCTCCGTAGGCGAGCTCCGGGGCAATGTAAAACTCATAAACGGCTCCTTCTTTCATCAGTTGCAGGCCTTCCTGCCATCCTTTCATGAGACTGCGCACGTGGGAACCGATCGGTTTGGGCAGGCGATGTGAGTCATCGAGCAGATTGCCTTCAATGCCTTTGACCACGTAATGAAAACGAACGCGGTCTGTGGCGACCGGCGTCGCTCCCGTGCCCTCTTTAATGACTTTGTATTGCAGACCACTGGCGGTAACTTTCACTCCCTCTTTCTTTTGGTTTTCTTCCAAAAACTTCGCGCCGATACGGCGATTCTTCACACCTTCGAGTTCAGTCGTCTTCTTCTCCAGCGCATTCATTTCCTTCTCAAACTTTTCCATCAACTCTTTGGCCTCATCATATTCCATGATCGGTTTCTTCGCATCGAACGCGTCCCGAAAACCTTGGATCATCCGCTCTTTGTCCAGTTCGTCCCGGTGCGCCATATGAAAACCAGCCATGTCAAAACCGATCGCATAACTGACTTTTTCCTTTTCCGTTTTCAGGGCGGGCCAACGAGGAGCCTCGACTGCGTTCGTTTTGGACGCTTCGTCCTTCTTAATTGGCTCGTCTGCAAAAACTGGAACCGCCAAAGCCAACAAAGCAAAGAAAATAGATTTCGTGTTCATGTAAGTGTGTGAATTATCCTAGGATAGAGCGCAAAAAAGCTCAAGCGTTCAAGATTTTTAATATTTTATTTGCTCAGCGGCGACCGGAAAATCTTCGGTGCGCGACATCAAGCAAGCAATGCGGTTCGGAGGAATTGCCAGCCCGGCCCCTTCTGCTATCGGTTCGTCGTTGTTGACGGCAAATTCGTGAGAGTCGAGACAGTATTGGTGTTCGTCGGTTTTTTGAGAAATTTTGTGAATCGGGTCTCCGGAAGGTAATTGATACTTCGGTAATACAGAGACTCGAGGTTGATGGATGAATACGGATCTCCCACCGTGAAGAGCCAGCCCATATAAAGTATAAAGCCGACAACGCACCACATTCGCTTCTTGCCCTTTTTGACCGACCTCGAGTCCACGATAATCATCAACACCAAGGCGAGGATTAATCCCAGAACTCCGGTGACAAGGAGTGTGAGCAACGCCCATCTCGGGTCCATCATGATGGCTTCCATAAGTTACTTAGCGCATGACCAGAGGGATTCATTCAAGCCCAAAGTTTTTATGGCCTTCTTCATATTTGCGTCCATGGGATGCTAAGCGCCAACAATGCCAAGTCTCAATGCAGAGAAATACCCTCCTGATCGCTCAGCGAAAACCCGTACTGTTCCTCGGCGGATTTCGAAGGTTGCCGCAAGTTGTTCAGCCATTTTCGCAAGGGAAGTACATCTATCAGCCCGATGGAAAGTGCCTGTTTGGTTCCTTAGTATTAGGTGAAACTGTTGGTGCAGTTTTCCCAGTCCAAACGGAAAATCTCTAACTCAACAAGGAGCCTTATGAGAAACGAAGCCGCAGATATTGTGCAAGACAACGTCGAAGACATTAAAGAAGCCACTCAAGAATGGAAAGAGAAGGCGCGCGTCGCCGGAACCGCGGCATGGGACGCCACCAAAGCAACTTATCAACAGTTGCAGGACAAAACGGTTGCCGGAGCCAAAGCCACTGATCAAGCCATTCGTGCCAATCCTTACATTGCGCTCGGCTGTGCCTTGGGTGCCGGACTTGCCCTCGGATTATTCCTCGCTCGCGGCGGCAAAGAAGGAGAAGAGGATTAATCGCCCGTCGAGTGGAAAAGACCTTACGTAGACTTATATTAAATTAAACAAAGAAAGGATTCTTATGGAAACACGTACAAAAGATCTGACCGGACAAGCAAAGACCCTCGCCCAGGACGCAAAAGAATCTCTGCAGGAGAAGGCGCAGGAAGTTTCAGCGAAAGCGCGCACCATGGGAACAGCAGCGATGGAGTCCGCGCGAGGCGCTTACCAGGCCAGCAAAGAAAAGGTGATTTCCGGCGCGGAAGCCACCGACGAAGCAATTCGCGAGAACCCGTACACCGCTATCGGCATCGCCTTTGGTGTTGGGCTCTTAATCGGGATCGTTGCGCGTCGCAAATAACGGATTCAACTGATTCGCGCCCTTTCGGGGCGCGATTTTCTTTTTATGGAAACCGCCGACTTGCGTTCAAAAGAAGAGATCAAGGCCGACATCGAGCAGAATCGACATCAGGTCCGCTCGCAATATCGGCGCACCAAAACTGCCGTGGTGGAACAAAACCCGGCTGTCCTCGCCTGGCAGGCAACCAAGCGAAAATTTTCCCGCGCGAAAGCCAAATCTGTTTTGAGAGCACGAGAAGCCGACATAAGTGTTCGCTCGAACGTTTACCGCACGCTCGCTTTTGCCGCGATCGCCGGAGTGCTCGTGGGATTGTTTGCGCCGCGAAAACGAAAGATCGTGGTTTACAAAGAATTGTAGGCTGGCCAATCGCCGCGCCCAGAAGGTAGGTTCAAAATATGGCCACCTTCCGCATTGAATCCGACTCCATGGGTGAGATGCAGGTTCCCACGGATGTCCATTACGGCCCGCAAACAGCTCGGGCGGTTGAAAACTTTCCTGTCAGCTCCCTTCGGTTTCCCCGCAGTTTCATCCGTGCGCTCGGATTAATTAAAAAGCACGCGGCGACAACCAACCAAGAATTAGGCTTTCTTCCTCCTGATCTGGCTGAAGCAATCGAACGCGCTGCACTGGAAGTGGCTGATGGCCGTTGGGATCGGGACTTCGTAGTGGATATATTTCAGACTGGTTCCGGCACCTCCACGAACATGAACGCGAACGAAGTTATCGCGCATCGTGCGAGTGAACTGCTAAAAATAAAAGTTCATCCGAATGACCAGGTGAATCGCGGTCAATCCAGTAACGACGTCATTCCCACCGCGATCCATGTTGCGACTCTGGAAAGCATCGACACGCAGTTACTCCCTGCCCTTCGCGAACTTCGTGACGCCCTCTCCGTCAAAGCAAAACAGTTTCACGATATTTTGAAAACCGGTCGGACGCATCTTCAGGATGCGACACCGATTACGCTCGGCCAGGAATTCAGCGGTTACACCAGTCAACTGGACCATGCGATAGCGCGAATTGAATCCTGCAAGAAGAATCTCTGCGAACTGGCGCTCGGCGGGACGGCCGTCGGCACGGGAATCAATACGCACCCGGACTTCGCCAGAAAAACGATTGCCCGGCTGGCGACAGAAATGAATTTGCCGCTGTGCGAGGCTAAGAATCATTTTGAAGCGCAAGGATCTCGCGATGCCTGTGTCGAAGCGAGCGGCGCGTTGAAGACGGTCGCCGTGAGTTTGATCAAAATCGCCAACGACATTCGTTTCCTCGGCTCTGGTCCGCGCCTCGGCCTCGGTGAATTGAAATTGCCCGCCACACAGCCAGGCTCCTCGATCATGCCCGGCAAAGTAAATCCGGTGATGTGCGAGATGCTGATCCAGGTTGGCGCACAAGTGCTGGGCAATGATGCGACGATCACGTTCGCTGGAACGTTCGGCAATCTGGAGCTCAATGTAATGATGCCAGTCATCGCCTACAACCTTTTGCAATCGATTGAACTCCTCGCGAATGGGAGCCGCGTTTTCGCAAGACGATGTATTAGTGGATTGGAGGCTGATCGTGAAAAGTGCGAAAGCAACGTGGAACGAAGTCTGGCGATGTGCACCGCCCTGGCGCCAGTGATTGGCTACGATAAAGCCGCGAAGATTGCGAAGATCGCTTACGAAACAAATCGTACGGTCCGGGAAGTCGCAAAAGAAATCTCCGGCCTGCCCGAATCAGAACTCAACACGCTGCTCGATCCAAAAAGTCAGACGGAGCCGAGATGAAACGGCAAATTGAAATTATGAAGGTGAGACACGAATTGTGCAGATTGGCACGAATTTAAATCCGGATTTCGTGTTAATCTGTGTAATTCGTGTCTACACATTCCGTTTTCAGTCCACTGGCCCCTCACTGATTCGTTCCATACGTCTGCTGGACCCAACTCCACGCGTTACGATCGCCGTAGAGTTTCATGCGATCCATGAAAATCATTTTGTCGCCGTCGCTCATCTGCGGAAATAATTTTCCCATGCCCGTAGAAATCGTCTTCACGCCCTCTTGTTGTTTTTTCAAATCGGCGAGCCCTTCCCCCGCCGTTTTGCCGAGGAACTCATAGTAGGTATTGGGATCCAAATTCTGGAGAACGACCCGTTGCATCGCGATTCCAACGAGCTCATTGATCAGGAATAGACTCGAGTTGGGATCGCCCCAACGCTTTCCGAGGTTAACCCCCAACGCAGCCATCTCGGCGGCTGCGGCTGGGTTCCCTGATGTCAGGTAATTCTTTTGCAACTCTGCCAACTGCGTCGCGATCCCTTTCATCTTTGCCTCCAGGGGCAAAAGCATATTGTGGGTTGCCTGCGCCTTAGCCTCTTGCGGTGACAAGCCCGCGACGAGATACATTTCCTCCAGGCTTTGCAGGCGCTCGGCATAAAACGCACTCATTCCAGCCTTCTCATTCGCGCTTTTAATTTCGGCCAGAGCCTCCTGCGTCCGTCCGTTGTTCAAATCATCCATCGCAGCCAGTGCGTTCGGCAATCCATTGTCGGGCGAAGATTCCTTGAGCCGATCGAGCCATAACTTTCGTGCCTCCGGGGTCAATGCTTTGTCCAACGCATCCTGAGTCAGAACAGCCAACTGCACCCGAGGATCGTTGGGAAATTTTTCCGCCGCTTCTTTCAGCATTGCCTTATCGTGAGTCTCATCGAAGGCCGACAAGAGACTTTCAGCGCTTCGCTTATACTTCAGCAAATACGTTGCAACTTGCTCCCCAGACAACTTCATCACCTCTCCTTCTCCGGTCGTCGAGTTTGTGTCGGGCATTGAATGGGTAAATGGCTGTGCAACGGCTGCTGGCTTTAAAACAGTTTTAAGCGCTGCCGTAGAGTTCGTTCCGTCAACGTTCGGCGACAACCTTTGCGAAGTGGAAAACTTCCACAACAAAAGTGCCAGGCCGAGCATTACCACCAGGATTAAATAGATACGGCGCATAGTTTTCCAATACCTACGGCTGCACCGCTCCTCCATTGGTTCCATACGTCTGCTGCAACCACTTCCACGCACCCCTCTCGCCATACATTTTCAGGCGGTTCATATAAATCATTCGATCTGACTCCGACATCTGGACATAATATTTTGACAGGTCCGTCGCAAAAACCTTTAATTCTCCTCGTTCAGCTTTCAATTCTGCGATCCGTTCCGCTGCTGTCTTGCCGAGAAAATCATAGTAGGTATTTGGATCCAGGTTTTTGAGAGGGATTTGTTGTATGGCGATGCCCACCATTTCGCTGATGACGAACGGACTGGAATTCGGATCGGCCCAGCGATGGCCGAGATTCACTCCGAGAGCCGCAATTTTATTTGCGGCTACGCCGTCCCCGGCGGCAAGGTAGTCCTTTTGCATTTCGCCAAGTCGTTGAGCGAGGGCTTTCATGTGGGCCTCAAGACTAACATCCGGAACCTGCAACGCCTTCTCGGCGGCTTCCCGTGGAGATAATCCCGCCGAGAGATACATCTCTTCCCGGCTTTGCATTTGTTGGACGTAGAACGCGCTCAATCCCGGTTTTGCGTTCGAACTCATGATTTCCGCCACAAAGATATCCTTCTGGCCTTCTTTTAAATTATTCAGGGCAGTCAGGAGATTCGGCAATCCGTTGTCAGGAGAGCTCTTCTTAAAACGCTCCAGCCATAAGTTGCGCTCTTCCGAGGTGAGTTCGCTGTCCGACTTGTCCTGCATGAGCATCGCCAACTGAACTCGAGGATCGTTCGGAAACTTTTCAGCGGCCTCTTTAAGCAAGGCTTTGTCCTGACACTCGGCAAATGCCGTCAGAAGACTTTCGGCGTTTCGCTTGTATTTGAGCAAGTAGGCTGCGATCTGGTCAGCGGATAATCCCGTGACAGTGGGCTCTTCGGCCTGATCAGCGGCGGCGTTCGTCGACGGCGGGGATTGCTCAACCGACCGCCGAGCCACTTTTGGCTTCAACAGGGTTTTGAGCATGGCAGTCGAATTTGTCCCGGTGTGTTTCGTGCCGGACGGTTCCGTATTGGAAAATTTCCAAAACACAATCGTCAGCACGAGTATGGCTACCAAGATAGGAAAGAGGCGTCGCATTTATGTTGTCGTTTGAATTGGACAGGAGCAAATCTGCTTCGTTCCGGACTTTGTCGCTCGATCCTGTGTTTTACGCCGGACTCGGCGTCTCAAACCAGACCCGCACCAGTTGATACCAGCGACTGCTCCCCTCGCCACTCGTATAGATGCCGATTTTGGAGGCATCCTCGATTTTGTTGACGTTGGGAAGAACAACCGTCTCCACGTTGATGACGCGGACGTTCGCCTGCGCGATCCATTCATTGGCACGGGAAACCGTTGAAGCGATGGTTTCGTGCTCATCGGAAAAAAAGCCGCTTTTAAGGATCGTAGGGAAGAAATCTTTATAGCCAATGAGCATGGGAAGACTCTTTTCAATTTCAGGCGGCAAATCAAGAGCTGAGCAATGGCCACGTCCGTTGCGTCCGAACGGCTGAGAGCCTTGGGGAACGGGCAACTTCAAAGCTTGTTTGAGTATTTACCAAGGCATCGTGCTGGGAAGAGTTTCAGACCACCGTTACCGATAAAGGAGTTTTGGATGCCATTTTGAGCCCAATATCACGGCGGCCTCAAAAAGCCGCCTGTTTTTAGACTGGAAATCCCGTCAAAAAATTATTCGTCGGGATTTCCAGAGTGAAAATGGCGACAAAAAATTAAACCGGCACTTTTCCAGAGTGGAAATACCGTCGAAAAATTAAACCGCCTCATTTCCAGAGTGGAATTCCCGTCAAAAAATTATTTATCGGGATTTCCAGAGTGGAAATGACGGCAAAAAATTAAACGGGCACTTTTCCGGAGTGGAAATCCCGCCGAAAAATTAAATCGCCTCATTTCCAGAGTGGAATTCTCGTCGAAAAATTATTTATCCGGATTTCCAGAGTGGAAATGGCGACAAAAAATTAAATGGACACCTTTCCGGACTGGAATTTCCGACAAAACATTTTTTATTTCCATTTCCGAAGTGAAATCGGGTGCGTTGAGGGTAAATGACCCGAAAACTTTCCGAAACTGGCGGGTAGAGCGACCAAAACCATTATTTTTCTAGAAAAATTTCCGTTTCCGATGCTCGAACCCCAAACGTGCCTCAAAAACCGAAAAAGGACGAAAATCTGGCTTTCGGGAGCGACCAGGTTCTCTCTGTCAGGAAATCTGGCTGAAAAAGTACCGTCTTGATGATCAGAGACCATAATCGACTTCCGATTTTCGCCGTTGTCGATGTCAGAAAGAGACCCACGACCGATCAGAGTGCCACATTCAACTCACGGGACTAATTATTCACATACGATAATTCCGTCCAGTTTCCACCATCCCAAATCAACGTCAGCGTATCACCCAGTCCCAACAGGCGCGACGCTGCACCAAGCTGGGTGTTGGCGCCGTCCGGTACAGTGACTGTGCCAGTAATATTGCCGCCTTGGAGAATCAAAATGCTGCCGGTAGCAGCGCCATTGGCAATCGCGGTCGTTGCGTTCAGAGTGACAGCCGTTGAACCGGAAAAGAGAACGTAACCGGTAGTGGGTGTCAGGGTAGCGGTATTGGTCGGAGACATCGAGGTGCGCGAGACGATCGGAAACCCATTGATAGTCACGTTGCCGGCGAAGGTTTCGGCGCCGTTATTCATGGCAACATTGGCGGAAAGGCGGCCATCGGCAATGGTTCCGATTAAATTAGTCGCGTTCAGATTAGTCAGACCGCCGGCGTTCCCGGTGAAATTGGTGCCCGTGATTCCGCCGGCACTGAAGCTGCCGCCCGCATCACGCTTTACAATTGTATTGGCCGTATTTGCGCTCGTCGCCGCATTGGCCGCGCTCGTGCCGCTCGCCACGTTCGCCGCAGTTTGTCCGCCCACGGTTGCAACCACTGTCGCTCCCTGCGTCCCGGTCACGTTACCACTGAGCGAACCGGTGAAATTGGCGGAGCTGACATTGGTCAAACCGCTGCCATTACCGACGAAACTACCCGCCGTGAGAATTCCGCTAATGTTCAAGGTCGAGCCGGTGAAGTTGCCTTGCAAAGTGGCCGTGGTGGTTACTGTCGACAGCGTGTTGAACAATACCGTCATTGTGCTGTCATTATAATTGGCGCTGATTAAATCCACGTTGTTGTCGCCATTGACATCCGCAGCCAGGACTAAACGCGGGTCATCGCCGACGGTTGGTGAAGAGGCCAGCGTAAATCCGCCGACACCGTTGTTCGTAAACACAGAGAGCGTGTTCGCATTGGCGCCAATCAAGTCCACCTTGCCATCGCCGTTGACATCCGAGGCCGTGACCGGAGAACCCGCACTAAACGTGGAGTTCGATCCAAATGTGCCGCCACCATTGTTAGTCAGCACCAGGACATTGTCGCCGAGATTGACACTGACCAAATCCATCTTGCCATCGCCGTTGACATCCGCGGTTGTGACCCAATTCGGGAAAGTCCCGATGACTGGAGAGGAATGAAGCACAAAGGTGCCAGTGCCAGTGCCAAACAATACTGAAAGGGTGTTGGAACCGTAATTCGAAGTGATCAAGTCAATTGTAGTATCTCCATTGAGATCCGCCGCCGCCACGGAACTCGGGCTACTGCCGACAGTGGGCGAGGAGGCCAGCACAAAGATACCACCGCCTTTGTTGGTCAACACCGAGAGCGTGTTCGTGTTGCCATAGGAGCAGATTAAATCCATCTTGCTATCGCCATTCACATCCGCCGCTGTGACAGAATTGGGGAACGCCCCGACAGCCAGAGAGGAAGCTATCACAAATCCGCCGCTGCCGTTGTTGGTCAGCACGGAGAGCGTGGCAGCGTTGAAATTGGCACTGATCAAGTCCACCTTGCCATCGCCATTGACATCCGCCGCCGCGACCGAGTTCGCACCGGTGCCGACAGTTGGCGAGGATGCCAGCACAAATCCACCGCTCCCGTTATTCGTCAAGACCGAAAGCGTGTTGCCTGAAGCATTGCCAAAGTTTGCGCTGATCAAATCCACTTTGCCGTCCCCATTGACGTCCGCAGCTGCAGCCCAAACCGGACCAGTGCCGACGAGTGGCGCGGAGGCGATGGAAAAGCCCAATCCACCAACGGAGTTGGTGGTCAGAGTAATCGCATACGCAGGCAGAGCCGTCATCAGATTCACATTGGTCAGGCCTGCGCCGTTGCCGCTGAAATTTCCCGTGATTGTGCCCGCTGAGATGTTTCCAGATCCGTCGCGTTTCACAATCGTGCCGGGCGTGTTCGCGCTCGTCGCGGCGTTGGCTGCGCTCGCTCCGCTGGCCACATTCGCCGCGCTTTGTCCACCCACGGTCGACACCACAGTCGCTCCCTGCGTCCCGGTCACATTGCCAGCGAGCGAACCAGAGAAACTGGTGGCGGACGTCGCCGTGGTGGCGTTGCCGCTGATGTTGATATCTGCCGTGCCACTGGAAATGTTGCCTGCGTTCAAGGCAGTTAATCCCGCGCCGTTGCCGGAAAACGAATTCGCCGTAACCGTCCCCGAAACATTCGGGCTGGCTGGCAGACTCGCATTGGCAATCGTCCCGCTCAACTGCGACGCAGCCAATGTTCCCGTAAGAGTGGCGGCCGCGACCGCGTACGGCGTAGCGGTGATTTTCTGGCGTGGCGTCAGCGTCGTGAATCCGCCCGCGCCATTCGTCCGCACAGAAATTTCCAACCAACGGTCCGCTCCCGGAAAAGCGCCCACACCAAAATCCAAAGAAGCGGTGAAAAGGCCGTTCGTCACAGCAACCGCCGTGCTCGTGAGCGTGCCACCAATTTGGTTTCCGGCGCTGAGAGCATCCTGCAACGAAAATTGTAAGTCGTAGTTTCCGCTCGCTGCCGCGCCGTTGGCGTTTAACCGGCCTTGATAAGTAAACGCTGTTGTTTGGGCGTGGACAGTCCCGCAGAACAGAGATACGAGCAGGACCTGGAGGATTTTAGTTTTCATGCCTGAAATACTTTCGTCAAAAGCAATTACCCAATGACCCGGGATGGACGGTTCTAAAGGAAGTTGCTACCGCGAGTGAAACAGAATGACTAATGATCGCAATCAAGAACGAAAATTCTTTTCTTTGCGTTGACCACTTAAACCCCCAATGCAATCAGCCCTTGTCCCATCGTTGCGTCAATACCATTTTCTTCCTCGCCTGAAACCGTTTGAAGCGAGGGATTTGAACGGGAACTTAAAACGGCTTATAGACGAAGAGGGGTTACCTGCCGGCGGCAATTTGAGTCAATGCGGGGAGGAAATCTCCCAAAGCAACCGGATCCGAACCCCGCGTCCCCATGGAAAAGTAAAGTCGCCGATAAAGAAGAAACAACTTTTCGTAGATAGCGACGGCTTCCGGTTGTGGTGTGACGGTCCGATACGGTGGACACAAAGATTTCTGCGCCTCTTCGACCGTCTTGAAAACGCCTCCCGCAAGGAACGCAAAAATCCCAGAACCGAGACCGGTGATTTCCTGCGTCGGGACAAGCACCGGTTTATTGAACACGTTCGCGTAAACCTGGTTCAAGGTTTCATTCTTTTGAGGAATGCCACCACCATGAATGACTCGCTCGATGGGCACCCCATGTTCCGCGACGCGTTCAAGAATGATTCGGGTGTGGAATGCGGTGCCTTCGATCGCCGCAAATAATTCATCCTGTGCAGTGTGGAGAAGATTCCAACCAAACGTCACGCCACCGAGCGCTGGGTTGGACAACACATTGCGATCGCCATTATCCCAGGTCATTCGCAACAAACCCGTTTGACCGGCACGAAACGTTTCGAGCCCACGCGACAGTTCGCTCACGCTGGTGTCCGCTCGTCTCGCAATTGCTTCAAAAATATCCCCGACCGCCGAAAGCCCCGCTTCGATCCCGGCGTAATGCGGATGAACGGAGCCTTGCACGACACCAAACACGCCCGGAATCGGAATCGCTTCTTTAACAATGGCCATGACGCAGGTGGAGGTGCCGACCACATTCACGACGTCGCCAACCGAGATGCCCGCGCCGATCGCATCCCAATGCGCATCGATCGCGCCGACAGGAATCGGAATGCCCGCACGAAGTCCGAGGTTATCCGCCCATTCCGGAGAAAGGTGACCGGCAATTTTGTCTGAAGTCGCATAGCAGCCGCCGAGTTGTTTGCGAACACCTGCGAGGAGCGGATCGAGTTGGCTGAGAAATTTTTCCGGAGGCAGTCCGCCAAGATCGGCGTTCCACATCCATTTGTGTCCGGCGGCGCAAACGCTGCGCTGCAACGATGAGATATCCTTCACGCCGGTGAGCGAAGCCAAAGCCAGATCACAATGTTCAATCATCGTCGCGAATTGAGCCCGCTTCGCCGGGTTGTTCCGCAGCCAGTGCAACAACTTGGGCAGAGCCATCTCGGAGGAACATGCCCCGCCACTCCATGGCAACGCTGGAAGATTTTCGCGACGCGCCAAATTGGCGATTTCTTCGGCTTCCTTTTTTCCGCGGTGATCGCACCAGAGATAATAATCATCCAGCGGACGCAACTGTTCATCCACCGGCACGACTGTTGAACCCGTGGTCGCAATCGCCAGAGCCAGAACCTCACGCCCCGCCACGTTGGCATTCGCCAGCGCATCCCGCATCGCGGCCACCATTGCCTGCATGTGGTCTTCATGCCGTTGCGAGGCGTGATCGGGATTTTCTTTTTTCCGAGAAAGCGGATACGAAGCCGTGGCCGAACCGAGCTTTCCCTTTTCGCTGTCGAAAAGAGAGACGCGAACGCTCAACGTTCCAAAATCAATTCCTGCGACAATAGGCATTTCGTCGCGCATATATGCCGTGAAAAATTAAATTTGGCGATTGAATAGACGTTTTCGAGGGCGAGTTGTGACCGACACCATTTGCTATTGTGGTTTGTGTTACCTCACCTATGTTCGAGGTATGAAATGGGGAATGAAACAAACTGGGGCTGCCGTTTTCTTTTGCCTGCTTATTACCCTTTTCGCCCAGCAGTGGATCGTCCGGTCGCCGGATAATTCGCCGACAGTTTCTACGAATCAGGTCCGGATCGCGTTGCCACGTCCCGCTAAAATCAGGGCGCCTCAGCTCGTTCCGGCCGCAAGTATGGAAGCCGAGGATTCCGAGCCGAAAGCCATCAATCACACGCCACTTCCAAAAGCTCCGGTCGTCGCCGTTGAGACCCATCCGGGAGCTGAGCCGCCCGCAGAATTACTTGAACGCGCAAGAAATGGGGAAGCCAGCGCTCAACGTGATCTGGGCAAATTTTATAATGACCATGGAAATATCGAAGAAGCCAACGTCTGGTATGTAAAAGCCGCTGAGCAAGGCGACGCTGAGGCCCAACGGATCATGGGCATCCGCTATACCTTTGGACAAGGAGTGGAACGTGACATGAAGGAAGCCGGCAAATGGTTTTTGCTCGCCGCACAACAAGGCGATGTCATTGCTCAACGTGAACTCGGAAAAGTTTATGGCGACCAATGGAAGTATACCGAATCGAACGAGTGGTATTTGAAAGCGGCCCTGCAAGGCGACGCCGAGGCGCAACGCATCCTGGGACTTCGTTACACCATCGGCCAGGGCGTCGCGAGCAATCGTGAAGAGGCCGTGAAATGGTTTACCATGGCGGCAAACCAGGGCGATCCCGTCGCGCAACGGGAACTGGGAAAATATTACGGCGAGAAATGGCAGCTTCCAGAATCCAACGAATGGTATTTGAAAGCTGCCTCGCAAGGAGACATCCGGGCGCAGCACATGATGGGTGTGCGTTATACTTTCGGACAAGGCGTGGAACGCAATATCGAAGAGGCCGGCAAATGGTTTCTGCTTGCCGCCGAACAAGGCGACGCGCAGTCGCAATACAGCATCGGTTTGCGTTGGGCTCGTGGTGAAGCAGGCGAACCGAAGGATTTTGCGGAAGCCGCGAAATGGTTCCGACTCTCCGCTGAACAAGGTTTGGACGAGGCGCAACTCCGTCTTGGCCAGCGCTACGCTGAAGGCAGCGGCGTAAAACAAGATTTCGTTGAAGCCTATAAGTGGCTGACGCTCGCGCAGACTCAGGGAAAAGTGCAAGGCGCGGGAACTTTTCTGGACACGATCCGACCGCAGATGACACCAGAACAAATTGCGGAAGCACAGGAGCAGGTGAAGGCATTCGTCGCAAAGCCACCGGCTCCGATCAAACCGCAGTAAAATGAACGGCCTATTTGGGCCGTTTTTCCTGTGATTCTTTGAACAAAGCAAACAACGTTTTCGGTGCGACGACTTCGATATTCAAATCAGGATATTTGCGATGCAACGCCGCCACCGCTTCGGCGATGGTCGATGGATTCACCCAGACGCAGCGGAAGAAATAAAATCCCGGCGTAACATTCCTGCGACCTCTGATCGCGTTCGCCATGACATCAGCGAGTGGCTCGGGATCCTTGGTGTTACACGTGTCATTGATCAGTTCCAGGATCGGCATCCCTTTCCAAACCTGCGGCGCTGGATAGGTGGCGCGTCCCCCGTTTACATCCGCGACGATCGTGGCGTAACCGTCAGGCGCGAATTGTTGAAACGCATCCTTCACTTCAGGCGTCGGCTGGTCGCGGTCCAGCACCATGGGCGCCATGGTCATGTCGGCTTCGTGGAAGAACTGTTGATTGTGTCGAACGAACAACGGCAGATATTCCTTTCGAATGCGATTGGGATTCATATAGCCCGCAGCGCTGGCGTCGGCGGTGAACGTGTCGGCGGTTGAAGCGGTTTCGTAAAAATAGGAAATGATGTCTGGATACGTTTCGAGCTGATTCGGATTGATGCCCCACGCCAGCGGAGTTTTTTCGCGGTTGGCGCCTTGCCAATGCTTAGGGAGAAAATCGTAGAGCGGCGTCGCGGAATCGTAATCCGCCATCAGAATCGAAATGTAAGCTTTCTTCTCTAAGGCCACCGGCTTCGGGTTGCTCCGTTGTTTGAGTTGTTTCCGCGGAAATTGACTGTGCAACGATTGATTGAAGCAATCGCTAGAGATCGTGTTCTGATAACAATTAAACGGAGACATCAGCCAGACGCTTTCCCATTCGGTCGGCACCTCTTTGTGAGCGCTCGGGTGGTTTGGTTGCTCCGAATATTTGGCGAAAGCAAAGAATCCGGTTAACTCCGTCATGTGTTCTCCAGCGGCCTGACGGAGCGTTTCGGCCAGGATCAGATTGTAGGTCTCCAGGTCGAGGCCAAGACGTTGCGTGAGATCATCTCCCGGCTTCTCATCGCCCCAAGGCGAAAGATCAAAAACAAACGCACGATTCTTCACCGCCCAATCACGCGTCAGCACATAGCTGATGTCGCCCTTGGCACGAGTGGTAAATGCATCTTCAAAAAGACAAAGCAGGCGCGAGGAACATTTTCCCTTCGCCAAATATTCCCGAATCGCCCAACGATACGCATCGTTCTTTTTGCTCCCCGTTTCTGCGCCGGTAAATTTGCCGCGCAGATCGACAAGAACTTTCAGTCGCCATTTAGCGCGATACTGATCCGCCAGTTCCGGACTGAGGACCACCGCATCATGAACACCAGCGATCGTGGTGGCGACGTTGACCGTCGCTGGAACGGCGGGATCCCAGATGATCACCCCTTTGAGCCGCTTTCCCGCGAGCTTCACAATTGCGCCGAGATCGGACAGCGGCATCTGCTTCCGTCCCTGCAGCCAGCGTCCATCCTTCGACAACACATCCAGCCAGAATTGAGGACGCGTGTTCGTGCGCGACAGCACGTAAAGTTCCGGTGCCGTCCGATTGATGATCCCCTGCAATGAAGCCACGGCCAACGATTCGTCGTAGGAAGCCGCCGTGCCGTTTGATGACAACGTATAAGTGTAAAGCGGTTTGCTTGTATTCGCAGTGCGGGTCTGAGCAACGCTGTTTTCAGCGCGGCCCAACCAAACGGACATCAGCAGAGTGAAGAGAACAAACTTCTGGGTCATAGAATGATTTGAATTGGGTTTTGCAGTCGTGGCAATTCATTTTCCGATTTGCCAAACTTGTCGATAGTACGCTTTTCCGGCAATGCCGTTCGCAAATAGGTGTTGCGCTCGCTGTGAATCCTGAAAACAATTCGGACCATGGAAGATTCGATCTCCCCTACCTACACCGGCAAAATCCATCCGCCATACTCAGACCAGATTTCTTTATTGAAAACCACAAGCGCCAGTTCGAAGGCTGGTAAGATTTTCTACGCTGTTTTAGGGTCGGCGCTCATCGCAGGAATCGTTTGGTTCATTCTCATGCTCTTCTTTTGGAAATGGTCGACATATGCCGCGATTGCAGCTGGGTTATACTTCCTCATTGCGACGATTCGAAGTATGCTCAAATCGCAGTGTGCGTCCTGTCCGTATTGCGGCTTTGAAGTAGGATCTAAATCGCTGTTGCAGTTGTCACTTAACGACAAAGATCTTCAATTTGCCTGCGAGCGTTGTTACGAATGGCTGGTCAGCGATGCGAGCAAAGTTCGCGCTTTTCGTGAGACAGATGTTGGCAGTAAAAAGGAGTTTGACTGCCCTGTAATCGCCAACGGCGTCTGGCCGAATGAGTGCATTGTGTGCGGAGCGGAAGCCACACAACGATTGAGCGCGAGGACGTTTGGCGTTGGTTTATCCAGCCTGCTGATCGGTCGGCTCTCGGTTTCATACGGTTCCGTCAAAAATATCCCATATTGTGCCGCCCACACGGATGCAATCTCGGTCAAAGACAGTGATAACAAGCTCTGGGCTGTCTTCAATGATTACAGTGCGCGCCGCCGCTACTTGTACGTGAACAAGCTTCAATTCGCGGGAAGACAAAAAAATCGAGCTTAGAAGAGAGCATTCTCGGATTTCAACGGTTTGGTTCGCGGCAGACTCAAACACCAACTGAGCCTTCATTGGTGATTTTTATATTAACTTTGTCATACGCCCTTTCGTGACGGAATTCATCACGGACTTGTCTCCCGCCGCACTCCGTGCAAAATCCTATTCGTGAACTTTCCCAAATACCTGCTCATTGCCCTGCTCTGCCTCTTTTGCAATTGGGAGGCTCACGCGTTGCCCGCAACAAACAGCGTGATTCAAATCGATACCAATTTCCCCAGCGGCAACATCATCGTGGAGAAGATTGAAGGTGATACTATCACTGTGCATCAAGATCGTCGCGATACGGAGGGTTATTGGTTTTATTGGTGCTTTCGCGTCCGCGGTGCGGCGGGCAAAACGCTCACGTTCAACTTCACCGACGGCTCTCCCATTGGCGTGCGCGGTCCTGGGGTTTCAATTGATGAAGGCGCGAGTTGGACGTGGCTTGGAAAACAGCCGACGATGAAATCGTTCATATATTCGTTTCCAGCCACGGCGGAGTCGGTGCGCTTTTCTTTTGGGATGCCTTACACCGAGGCGACTCTGAAAACGTTTCTCGCGCGCATCGGCTCGAATCGCGCGTTGAAACACGAAACGCTTTGCTTAAGCCGAAAAGGTCGTGCGGTCGAACGATTGCGCGTCGGAAAGATCAAGGGTGAACCCAAGTTCCGCGCGCTCGTGACCTGCCGCGCACATTGTTGCGAGATGATGACGTCGTATGTCGCCGAAGGTTTGATCGAAGCCGTATTGGCCAAGGACAAGGAAGGAGAATGGTTTCGTAACAATGTGGAACTGCTCGTGATTCCGTTCGTGGACAAGGACGGCGTTGAAGATGGTGACCAAGGGAAGAACCGGCGTCCGCGCGACCACAATCGCGACTACGGGACGAACAGCATTTATCCGGAGACGCGTGCCATCAAGGATTTCGCGACGCAATGGTCAAAAGGCAAACTCCGTTTCGCCCTCGATTTACATTGCCCAAATGTTCGCGGCAGCGTCAACGAAACGATCTATATCGTTGGTAGCGAGAATCCGAAGACGTGGCAGGAACAGGAGCGGTTTGGCGCCATTTTAGAGAAGGTCCAGAACGGTCCGCTCGTGTATAAAGCGTCGAATAATCTTCCATTCGGCACGAGTTGGAACGCGCCCGCGAACTTCACCGCCGGAACCAGCGGTTCCCGTTGGGCGGCGCAAGTGCCCGGGGTAAAACTGGGCACAACCATTGAGTTTCCTTACGCCAACGCCTCGGACGGCGAAGTCAACGCCAACACCGGACGCGCCTTCGGGCATGACCTGGCCCGTGCGATTCGCGGATACCTTGAGGCAACGCCATAGAAGCTTGCCTGAATCGAACGCTCGGATAGGGAGCGCGTCAGCCCGAAGTTCCGGAAGTTGCATCACGCTAAGGTCGTAGTTTCTATGACCGAAAAGGACGTACAACGCGTTGTACGTCCTAAACCTGCGGTTCGAAATCGGGGTACAACGGCTCTGGAGCAAAAAAGGACGATCGGAAAACAGGGTACAAGCCTCCTGGACCAATTTTCTATTCCCGGAAACTCCCGTACAAGCGTTGTACGCCCGTTTCCGGTTGTCGGAAACTACGGTACAAGCGTTGTACGCCAATTTTCCGGAATCCGAAATCGGGGTACAACGCGTTGTACGCCTCAAAACTGCTCCGGAAAATTCCGGTACAAGCATTTTCCAGGAAATTTGGTTGTCCGGGAAGAGCGTACAAGCCTTGTACCCTCTTTCTGAACTCCCCGGAAGTGGGGTACAACGCGTTGTACGTCATTTTTCTTTCCAAAAGTTATCCTTTTTCGTTGTACCCTCTTTTCCTGGCACGTAACTTCGGTCCATAAGGCTTGTACGGGAGTTCCGGACAACCGGAAAGTGGCGTACAACGCTTGCACCCTCATTTCCCGGAAGAATTTTTCCTGGAAAATGCTTGTACCGGAATTTTCCGTGACGGATTTTTCACGTACTTCGCGTTGTACCCTGTTTTCCGACGCCAGATTTTCCGCGTACAACGCGTTGTACCTTTTTGCAGGAGCTTGATTTGCTACGAGTTGCAGAGAAAAGCCCGGATTCCTTCGATGTTTTCCACGGAATGAATGTAACTCTCGCAGTCGCCGACGGGCAGCACGGCGGGACAGCGCTCCCCTCCCCAACCTTGCGTCCGACGGGAAAGGAGGAAGAGAAGCATGGTATTCCTGCTGGCTCTTCGTTGTAACGTTTTCTGTCAGTCTCGTGTCTGAAGCGAACAACGGATGCTATTTGAACTTTATGCGCTCACGACGTTGCCTTTTTCTATCCCTTTTGCCGATTCTTCTGTCCTGTGCCTTCGTCCGCGCCGCTGAAAAACCCGACATCGTTTTTATTCTGTCGGATGATCAAGGTTCTTACGACGTGGGCTGGCGGGGCAGCGAAATCAAAACGCCCAACCTCGACAAATTGGCCCGGGCTGGCGCGCGGCTCGAAAACTTTTACGTCCAACCGCTCTGCTCTCCCACGCGCGCCGCACTGATGACCGGTCGTTATCCGATGCGTTACGGATTACAAGTCGGCGTGATTTTGCCGGATGCGGATTTCGGATTGCCACTGGAAGAACGCATGTTGCCGCAAGCCCTGCACGAAGTGGGCTATACCACAGCCATCTGCGGCAAATGGCATCTGGGCAGTCTTGATAAAACCTACTGGCCCGATCATCGCGGTTTCGATCATTGGTATGGAATGCTGTTCGGGATGACGGACTATTTCAAACACACCCGCACCGATAAGCTGGATTGGTGGCGCAACGGTAAACTCAGTCACGACGAAGGCTACACCACGGAATTGATCGGACGCGAAGCGGTCACACAGATTCGCAATCAAGCGAAAGACAAACCGCTCTTTCTCTACGTTCCTTTCAACGCGGTCCATTATCCGTTTCAAGCTCCGGAAAAATACAAGGAACCTTACGCTGCTTTGAAAGACCCGCGCCGCACCTACGCAGGAATGATTGCGGCGATGGACGAAGCCATCGGCAAAATCGTCGCGGCGATTGATGAGACAGGCCGCCGCAAAAACACCCTCTTTATTTTCTCCAGCGACAATGGCGGATACAAGCCCGGCACGGTGACCAGTAACGGCCCGTTGCGCGGTGGAAAAGGTTCGGTCTATGAAGGCGGGGTTCACACCTGTGCCTTTGCCACTTGGGAAAACCACATCAAACCCGGCAGCGCTGTCAACGCCATGGCCCACATGGTGGATTGGTATCCAACGTTGCTGAATCTCACCGGCGCATCGCTCAAGCAGAAATTGCCGCTCGATGGGAAAGATATCTGGCCCTGCGTGACCGAAGGAAAGCCTTCGCCGCACCATGAGATTTTATTTAATTCCACACCCACGACTGGCGCGATCCGCGTCGGCGACTGGAAGCTCGTTCTGCACGGCAAGCAGGACGGTGCGGAACAAAGGGGCAAAGGTAAAAAGCGTAAGCGCAACGCGGACGCCGGCATGAACATCGAATTGTTCAACCTGGCCGAGGATCTTTCCGAAAAGAAAAATCTGGCCGATGAAAATCCGAAAAAGCTGAAGGAATTACGCTCTCGTTACGACGCTTTAGCCAGCCAAGCCGTCCCGCCGAAAAACCAAAACGACAAGGAGCCGTAGTCGCTAATCAGGAAACCGGAATGAGCCCCTTGGTTTTACCGTTTTTGAAAACCAATCTGCTCAAACGGTATCGGTTTGAAACCCGGCAGGTGCTTGAAAACTTCGGCGTCAGGACGCAATTGAAAATTCCCACTGGCCACATCCACGAAGCCGGGATCGCTGTTGGTCTGCCACATTTCGTTCGCTGAGTATTGCCAATTGCCGCTGCTGATCTCGCTCGCACGGATCAGCACGTTGTTCTTGGCATGGCTGTTTCGCGGTTGGCCAGGTTGCGGGTTCATGAATCCAATCAACTCGGGATAATGCGTCGTGTAAGGCGGTTTGGTGATGTCGACTTCCTGCAACAGTTTTTCAGTGAAATGACAATCTTGTCCACCGTTGATGGCATCTTTCCAGCGAGCATCGTCCCATGGCGCGGAGCCAAGTGGACGCTGACAGTCGAGGAAAATATTGTTCTCGGCGCGGATGTCGTGACCGCCATGAGAGAAGACTGTGCCGAAGCTGCCGCCGCCCGGATGTCCGCAGCGGAGGAAAACGTTCCCGAAGACGAGATCGCCGCCATCGCCGTCGTCGAAGTAAATCGCGGCGGTGCCGTGGCCCATGGGACTGCCAATGTCCTTCCAGAAATTGTAACGGATGATATTGCCGCGACAGGAGGGATTGCGGCCTTTATACAGCGCGCCCGCATCGTCGGTTTCCATGACGACGTTGCTCACAGTATTGAATTCAAAAATGTGATCATTGCCGTTCAGGAAGACGGCTTGATGCGGCGCGTCATGGAGGACGTTGTGCGCGGCGCGATTGCCGACGCCGCCGAGGACGATACCGTAAGCCGAAGTCAACTGATGCCGCGAGAATCCCCAGATATGATTGTTCAACGCTTCATGATGCGCCGGGGCGAGCGTCTTGCGATCGCCCCCTTCCAGAATTAATCCGCCGGTTCCAGTGTCATGGATGTCGCAGCTCTCGACGGTATGTCCCGTCCCGCCAGTCACGCGGATCCCGAGCTGGCGCGTGTTCCGCACAATGCAACTCTCGATGCGATTACTGCGACCGCCGGAGATTTCAATTCCATTACCCAGCGATGCTTCCATGGTGAAACCGCGAAAGGTGATGTGCTCCACATTGGTGAGCACGAGCAGAGGCGCGTTGAGAACCGAGAGTGTAACCCGTGCTTCTTTCAACGGAGCAGGCGGCCAGAAGTAAAGAATACCAGCGACGCGGTCGATATAGAATTCGCCGGGCTCATCGAGTTCTTCGAGAAGGTTTAAGGCTCGGAAGCGGCGCGGCGAAGGATTGCCTTGTTTGACACTGTAAAGTGCGGGCGTTGCCAACGTGATCTGGTTTTTCTCCCGATCGATGGATTTTACCTTGATGGTTTCCTCATACCAATCGTAGCACCAGTAACCTTGCAGCCAGACGCCCTGCTCCGCATTCCAACGGTCAGGGCGCGCATCTGAATATTCGAAAATCCCCGGACGATCAGACTTGTCACCCTCACGCGGATTGGAACCGGATTCGATAATTTTGGAAACTGTAGCCCAACCTTTGTTCGGCCAGCGCGCCAGAGTCATCCGTTGATCCTGGAAAAACAATTCGGGCGCAGCGGGCACACCGCGAAAGTTCTTCGGGAACTCTGGGATTTCCATCGAACTCACGTCGCGAAGATTCGCTTGAAAGACCTTACCGTGGGCGATTGGGTCAAGCCGCTTAAGAAGCGTGGAGTCGGTTACCAAACTGAACGCCTTGGCGGTCAACGTCGGCCCGCCAGCCAGACGGACTTGTTCGCCGGGCGCTCCTCGCCATACGACGGGATGTTTTGGCGTGCCCGAATCCTCCTTCGCAAGTTCAAGGCTGTTGGTCTGAAAATACGTGCCGCCATGCACAATGATTGTTACCGGCTCACGAAGTCGCCGGAACTTAAGATGACGCACGGCATCCCTGGCGCGCACCAGACTTGCGAACGGCCTTTTTGAACTGCCGGAATTCTTGTCATTTCCATTTGTCGCGACGTGTAACGTGGTCGCGGGCATATCCGTCAGCGCTAAAAAGAAAACTGTGGCCAGTAAGATTCGAGGAACGGGATTCACGGCGATGATTTATCAGTCACGGCACGTTGGCTCAATGACAAAGGGCTAATTGTTCGCTAACATGCGTCGCGTGAATCAAGCCCGCATACTATTTAGCCTTCTGGCATCAATGCTTCTCGCTTGCTACGTCGTTCAAGCCGCGGCCACCCCTGATCCTCTCGACCGTTACAACGTGGTTTGGGACACGCCCAGTCAGAATTCGTCTGGTTCCATGCCGCTGGGCAACGGTGACATTGGGCTGAACGTTTGGGTGGAGACAAATGGTGATCTCCTGTTTTACATCAGCAAAACCGATGCGTGGGACGAACATGGACGCCTGCTTAAACTGGGCCGCGTCCGGATGAAGCTCTCGCCCAATCCATTTCGCGCGGGAACTCCGTTTCGTCAGGAACTGAAATTGCGTCAGGGCGAAATTCAAATTCACGCGGGCGAAAAGGCAGCCGAGATTATTCTTCACATTTGGGTTGATGCAAATCGTCCAGTCATTCACGTGGAAGCCGAAGGGAAGCAACCTTTTCATTGCGAGGCCGCGTTGGAGCTGTGGCGCACGACAAAGCGTCCATTGACGGAAGACGAAATGTCAGCCGGTGTGGATTCGTTTACGAAAAACGAGCCAGCCTTTAGCTATCCCGACACCATCGTCGAGAATCACAAAACGTATGTGGGATGGTTTCATCGTAATGTTGAATCACTCTGGCCCGCGACGCTGGGACATCAAGGGCTCGAAAGTCTAATTCCAAAACTTAATGACCCTCTTTTGCATCGGACATTCGGCGCGGTGATGACAAGCGCTGAATTGATTCGCACGAACGATACGACATTCAAGTCTGCTCAACCTGTTCGCCATGTCGTGCTTTCCATTTATCCGTTGACCGCTCAGACATCGACAACCAACGACTGGCTTTCCCAAGTTGAAGCGAGCAAGAAGAAAGTTGACGTGGTCAATGTGAGACGAGCGCTTTCGCAGCATTTGGACTGGTGGGACGCGTTTTGGAATCGCAGTTGGATTCGCATCACTGGCGGCGATAAAATACGTTCGGAACAGGAAATCGTTTCGCAGTCCTACGCCTTGCAGCGATTCATCAGCGCTTGCGGAGGACGCGGCAGTTCACCCATCAAGTTTAACGGCTCGATCTTCACGGTGGACGTTTCCGGAAAATTCGACGCCGATTATCGACGATGGGGTGGTCCTTACTGGAATCAAAACACGCGTCTGAACTATTGGCCGATGCTGGCCAGTGGCGACTTCGATATGATGCAGCCGTGGTTTCGGATGTATCTCGATGCCTTGCCACTCGCACAGAGGCGAACTGAAATTTACTACTCGCATGGCGGCGCGTTTTTCCCCGAGACAATGTATTTTTGGGGTGCTTATTTTAACAACAGTTCTGGCTATGGCTGGGATCGAGAGGGCGAACCATTGGGCCGAACCGTGAATCGTTACATCCGTTACCATTGGCAGGGTGGAATCGAATTGACGGCCGTCATGCTGGACTATTATGCGTTCACGAAAGACCGCGAATTCTTGCACAAGACACTGCTCCCACTTGCAGGCGACATCATTGAATTTTACGAGAAACATTATCCACGCGAAACCAATGGACGTTTGCTGATCGCGCCCGCGCAAGCCTTGGAAACCTGGTGGGACTGTGAAAATCCATTACCGGAAATCGCGGGCCTTCAATTTGTGTTACCGCGTTTGTTGGACTTACCGGACGCCCAGGTGTTGCAACGCAAAGCCTGGCGAGATCTGTTAGCCGCATTGCCGCCGGTGCCCATGCGTGAAGCAGACGGAAAGCAAATACTCGCGCCCGCCGCGAAATTTCAAACGCTACAAAACCAGGAAATCCCGGAACTTTACGCTGTGTTTCCCTACCGACTTTTTGGCGTGGGCAAACCTGAATTGGAAATGGCACGACGCACGTTTGCCCAACGAGCCGTCAAAGGAAATAGCGGCTGGCAACAGGACGATACGCAAGCTGCATTGCTCGGACTCTCCGACGAAGCGCGCCGAATGTTGGTAAGCCGGTTCTCAACAAAAGACCCCGACAGCCGGTTCCCGGCCTTTTGGGGACCGAACTTCGACTGGACTCCTGATCAGGACCACGGCGCCAACGGACTCATGACCTTGCAGAGCATGTTGCTCCAATGCGACGGACAAAAGCTCTTGCTCTTCCCCGCATGGCCGAAGGAGTGGGACGTGGAATTCAAATTGCACGCGCCCATGAACACAACCGTGGAAGGCGTTTACCGCCACGGCAAACTGCTGCAACTGAAAGTTACGCCACGCGCCCGAAAAAAGGATCTCGCGATTCTGGACGCACAGTAAACGGCGTGGCTCTCGCATAAGCCCTAACTTCTCAAATACGCGCCCTTTGCCACCAGTTCATCGCGCAATCGGCATACGTTTACCTTCGCTGGCGATACATTATCACGCACACACATTTTCGCGGCGCGTCCGGCAGCTTCGCCCATCGCCATGCAGGTCGCCATGACACGGATTGCTCCCATCGCTTCGTGCGTGGTGGAAATACAACGGCCCGCGACCAAGAGGTTATCTACTTTCGTCGGGACGAGTGAACGGTATGGGATGTCGTAACAATCGCCGCACCAGATTAACGTGCAGCCTTCGTCCCCCGGACGATGGATGTCGATCGGATAGCTCGCGACCGCGATGGCGTCGTCGAATTTGCGACAGCCTAAAACATCTTCCTGCGTCATCACGTATTGGCCGACTATGCGGCGCGTTTCGCGAATGCCAAGGAAGGGCGCAGTCTTGGTGAAATAGGATTTCTCGAAGCCTGGCACGTAGTCTTTCAGGTACGTATAGATGTCGTCGATCTGGTGACGTGCTTCTATTTCACCCATCGAAAGACTGCGCGCATCCGTACCGTCCACGCCGGCGACGCGTGTCATGTTCAACCACGCTTCACCCTCGCGCAAGCCGGTGATGATGATCGTGCGTTCGTTCGGAATCTTCAGACCTTTTTCCGCACGCGCCTTCGCGATGAGTTCGCGCAGGCCGACGACAATGAACTGATTGTTCTGGCCGAAATATTCTGCCGGAATGAAATCGGTGAGATACGTGCGCGTTTGATTGGCGATGCTCATGCGCAGCTTCTCTGTGTCCACGCCTGCGAGACAAAACATGAGGGTGGGCGGTTGCATCCCGCCTTTCTCGTTCCCCTTCTCGCACGGCACACCGGAACGGAACGCAACGTCGCCGTCGCCGGTGCAGTCGATCACAATTTTAGCGAGCACCGCTTCGCGCCCACTTTTACTTTCCGTGATGATCCCTTTGATTGTATCGCCGTCCATGACTACTCCAGCGCAGGCGGTGTAAAACGTTACATCAACGCCGGCTTCCGTGAGCATTTCGAGTGCAACGGTCTTCACCGCTTCCGGTTCCACCAAAGTGATCCCCATGTGTAACGGGCACGGACGATGTTCGCTCGCGCCTTTGCGGACCTTGAGGCGGTCGATGAATTTTTGCGGCAGACCTTTGATGATCTGGTTTCCTTTTTGACCGAGGAATCCGAGGATCGGCAGACCGATGGTCATATTGCCGCCGAGAAAACTTCGGCTCTCGATCAAGCCGACTTTCAAACCGTCCTCAGCTGCTGCGAGCGCGGAGGTCAGCCCCGCCGGACCGCCGCCTACAACAAGAACATCGTATTGCGCGCGAACGGGAATGGTTCTTTGTGGCTCTGTAATAGAAGTCATTGGATTCTGTGACATATAAAGTGTTCGTCGGAATTACAACTCGACCACGGCCGAAACAAAGTAATGGTCGCTCGGATAATGACCGTTGCGCCCATCGCGGATCACCGCGGCGGCCAGCGGCTTGACCGCACCGCGGCAAAAGATCCAATCGATTTTCTTATGCGGCGCAGCTTTCGGCCCGCGGAAACCGTGAAACGTCTGTCCCGGGTCCTTCCCGGGATTTGCGGCGGCAAAAGTATCTACCCAGCCTCCTTCGGTGAAATTGGTGATGGCCTGATTCTCAATACCTGCGTTCATGTCGCCCGTGAGTATTTGTGGAAACTCTTTGGGCAAGACGTCGCTCGCCTGCACGATCAGTGCCGCACTCTTCGCGCGAGCTTGTTGTCCCTTGTGATCGAGGTGGGTGTTCCAATATCGGAATTCTTTTCCGGAACTGCGCTCCTTGAGATCGACCCAGTTGACGAGACGCGGAAGGGCCGAATCCCACGACTTAGCGAACGCAATATGCGGCGTTTCCGAGAGCCAGAATCCACCCGCGGAAATCAATTCGTACCGTGAACGCAAAAAGAAAATGGCATTGATCGGATGAAAGGTTGTCGGGAAATACGACAGCGCGTAAGTGTCGTATTCCGGCATGCGACTTTTCAAATCTTTCCAGTGTATCTCCTGAGCTTCCTGCAACCCGAAGAGATCGGCCTTCTGCGCTTTGATAATGTCGGCGCACATTTCTTTGCGGTGCTTCCAGCCGTCGCCGGTTTTGCTGTCGGCAGGCACATCCACGCGGACATTGCACGTGAGAACTTTGTGTGTGCTCACTGTTTTCTTGAGGGCGCTGTCATCGGCACGCAAGGATTGCGCAAGATTCGGCAACGCTGCGACAAGCCCGATTGCTTTGATAAAGTTTCTTCGTTTCATTTTAGGAAAAGGAGGATGCAGGAACTAACACAGGTTTGGGTTCGGCAGGTTTCTCCGGTCGCACCATCGTCCAGAGAACCACCATGGCGAGAGGATGCAGCAGCGCCATGATCGCAAAAATTTGGGGAGCACCGACGGTCTGCATCATTTTACCAACGTAGGTATTAAAGAGTATGGCGCCCGCCGTTCCAAAGCCGGCCGTAATTCCCATGACACTACCGATATTGGCGGCCGGAAACGTTTCGGCAATCACGACGCTCATACTAAATAACCAACTGAGGCAAACAGCGCAGACGATGCTGAACAGAATCAGCGTCACGACGGCGTGTGGCAGATGTGGAGTCAACGCGCAAACAGGTGCGCAGAGCGCAGTAACGGTGAGCATGATTTTGCGGGCGCGAAGCGGTTCGGTCCCGCCTTTCACCAAACGATCAGACCACGCCGCGCTTCCGATCCCGCCGATGTCGGCGACGAGAAACGGGATCCATCCATACATGCCAATTTGTTTGAGCGTCAGGCCGGAATTTTCCTGCAAATAACCAGGCAACCAGAACAAACAAAAATACCAGACCGGATCGCTGATGAAACGGCAGAGCAGAATTCCCCACAAACTGCGGGTGCGCCAGAGTTGCGGCCAGGTGAACGCCTGGGTCGCAGCGTTGTCGCGGATCGACTGCGCAGCGATTTCAACCGGCGGATCGCGATAGATGAACCACCAGAGAACGGCGACTCCAAAGCCGATAACGCCGGGGATAACAAACGCGAGATGCCAATTGAACTTGAGCGCGATCGACGCGACCAACGGCGGCGCCAGAATCGCCCCAATCGAACCGCCCGACACACACAGGCTGTTTGCCGTGGCGCGCATCGTGCCCGGACACCAGATCGTGATGGCGCGCAATTGCGCGGGATAGGCCAGCGGTTCCGCCATGCCGAGCATCCCACGGAAAAATGCGAGTTGACCGAACGTTCTCGTGAGCCCTGCGCCGAGGCACGCCGTCGACCAGCCAATAATTCCGGTGAGCATGACTCCACGAGTACCGAAACGATCGACGAGCCAACCCGCGACTGGATACATGCCGGCGTAACAGATGGCGAAGACGTTCACGAGCCTGGCGTATCCGCTGTCATCCAGGCTGAATTCCGTTTTCAGCGTCGGTTTGAGAATCGAAACAATTTGGCGGTCGAAGTAATTCAGCACCATCGCCCCGAAAATCAGCGCGACGATGAACCAGCGACGTCGGGATGGAGTGAGGAACGACATGCGCAGAACCGGTCTTTAGACAGGTTTGGCGAGATACGGCTGTAACGCAGCAACCATATCTTCTGGAGCGCGCTTTGGTTTTTCGTTGAGGCTCGTGCAGACATGCCACGTCTCCCCTTCGAGGAGCAACTTCCCGTCTTGATTCAGAATGCGGTAGCCAAAGTTAGCGCGGATTTTTCCAAGCTCAGTCAGCCAGGCTTCGATTGTCAGCAAATCATCGTAGCGCGCGGGCGCTTTATATTTCAGATGCACTTCGACGACCGGGAAAATCATGTCGGCCTGCTGAAGTTGCAACGCGGTCTTGCCGATCTTGCGCATAAACTCGCCGCGCGCTGCTTCGAGCAGGTCCAAATAACGAGCGTAATAGATATGGTTGCCGACCGTGCATTCCGCGTAGGTGACGCGATGTTGGTATTGGAAAATCTCGTGCACACCCGAATTGTGTGTTTCGCCAAATGAAAGTCCAGAATTTCGTTGCGGAATAATTATTCTTATTCGTGAATTTCTCATGTCCCTGCCACCCGACCGATTGGCAAGCTGGCGAACGGAGAAGGTCCCTTACTTTTAGTGATTGTGGAGGAAATTGAGCTGAATTTGCGTAAGCTGCTGGCTGACAGTCTTGTAAAAACGTCTGGTAACGTTACCAGACCGGAATTCCAGCCTGACATTGAGGGCTGGTAACGTTACCAGACGCTAAATCCACTCTGGAATTTCCGTCCGTAATATTACGGACGGTTTTTCCAGCCTGAAAATTGACCTTCTAACGTTAGAAGGTCGATTTTCAGGCTGACGGAGACGTCTGGTAACGTTAGAAGGGTCCAAATCCACTCTGGAATTTTGGTCGGGTAACGCTACCACCTCAATTTTACGCTGAAAACGGGGTCCGTGGCGTAACTTGCGGAATTTCCATTCCGTAAACGGCGTCTGGTAACGTTACCAGACGCCAATGTGAGGCTGGAATTTCGGTCCGTAACGTTACCAGACGGTTTTTCAGGCTGGAATTTGACCCTTCTAACGTTACCAGGCCTCTTTTCAGGCTAACATTGGAGGCTGGTAACGTTAGAAGGTCTAAATTCCAGCCTGGAAATCCCGCCCGTACCGCTACCACATGCTTTTCCAGATTGAAAAAAGGGTCGTTACTGGCAAAAACTTTCTTTCGAAACTCGAAATCGTTCTGCGCGCCAAAAAACCTCCCGCGGCCTGAGTTCGCCCCTAAAGCGAGGACGGAATCATTACGTGAACGCTTATCCTTTATGTCTCGCGGTTGCGCCTCGCGGAAATTGAGCTATCTTAGCGCCTGTGGATTCTCAAACATGGCAGGAAGTGGTGGCGTTGAGCATAGTTGCGCTCGCTGCATCGCTTTTGCTTTGGGGAAAATTTCGGAAACGGAAGTATAAGTTACCTTGTGACACAAATTGCGGCTGCTCTGGGTCGAGTCAAAAGGGGTTCGTTCTGCAAGGACGTCGCGGTGAACCGCCTCGGCTTAGTGTTAAGATGAAATAAGTTTCTTGCAGAATGGCGGTCGGTAAAATAATTTTAAATTAAGCCCATGTGTAAAGTTAACTCGGCACTGCATTTTCAGAAACGACCTCACGGCCATAGTAGTAAAGATTCCGACGCCCACTGGGTACCTAACACAGATGTTTACTCCGCCGAGACCGGGCTGGTGATTAAAGTCGAACTCGCAGGAATGCGTCGGGAAGACCTGGAACTCACCATCGAAGAGAATCGTTTACGCATCAGCGGTCAGCGTCCGGACGGTTGCCGCGCGCCGAAGTGCAAATTTTTGGTGATGGAAATTAATTACGGTTTCTTCGAAAGCGTCATCGAACTTCCCGAGGGCTATGACCTCTCTCAGGCGAAAGCAGCGTATCAGAACGGATTTCTCCGCATTGACGTTCCGGTCATTTCGCGGCAGTCTGCGAAAAAACTTGCGGTGAAGATTACGGACGCATGATGAAGCTTTAACAGGCGATGGCGTCTAAAACCAAATGGCATGATGACGTCGCCTGATACTGAATTTATCGACATTCTCCGGAGCACCGGGGAAGCCGACCCTGCACCAACCGGAACCAAGATCTGGTCCAAATCGCTTCCCGAGAGCCTTCCGATCCTCGGCCTTTCCGACATTGTTATCTTTCCCGGGATGATTGTTCCGCTGCTCGTGGATACGCAGCAAAGCACACGACTCATCGACGATGTCGTCGCGGGTAATCGCTTCATCGGATTGATCCTCCAAAAAAAAGCTGAGGTCGAGAACCCGGCTCCGGATGATTTGTGGAATCACGGCTGCGCGGGCCGCGTGTTAAAGATGTTGAAATTTCCGGACAACACCGTGCGCGTGTTGGTGGAAGGGCTCCGTCGTTTCCGTGTGCGCGAATACACTTCGAAAGATCCATATCTGCAGGCGAAAGTGGAGGTGCTTAAAGATTCGATCGAAGACTCGCTCGAGATCACAGCCCTCGCGCGCAAGGCGGCAACTCTTTTTCAGGAAATCGTCAAGCTCTCCCCTACTCTCTCGGAACAGATCAAGGTGGCGGCATTGAATACAGAGGAGCCGGGAAAACTTACCGACCTCATCGCAGCCAATCTTAATCTCTCACTGCAGGAACGGCAGCATCTGCTCGAATCTCATATCGTCAAGGATCGCCTCGTGCGCCTGCTGCCTCTGCTCAGCCGCGAAGTCGAACTGCTGACTCTCGGCTCAAAGATTCAAAGCGAAGTCGTGACATCGATGTCGAAGTCGCAGCGTGATTTTTTCCTGCGGGAACAAATCCGCGCCATCCAACGGGAACTCGGCGATGGGGATGCAGGCGCCGCCGAAGCCGGAGAATTGCGCGAGTTGGTGGAGAAAAACAAACTTCCCGAGGAAGCCAAAAAAGTCGCGTTGAAAGAGATTGAGCGACTGGAACAGATGTCGCCGGCGGTCGCGGAATACACGATCACCCGCAATTATCTCGATTGGCTGGTCAATCTTCCCTGGAATAAGTTCACGGAAGATAAAATCGATTTGCGCGCCTCGGAGCGGGTCCTGAATGAACAGCATTTTGGCCTGAGCAAGGTGAAGGATCGGTTGCTGGAATTTCTTGCGGTCATCAAGTTGAGAAACGAAATCAAAGGGCCGATCCTCTGCCTCGTGGGTCCTCCAGGAGTCGGGAAAACGTCACTCGGAAAAAGTGTCGCCGATGCGTTGGGACGAAAGTTTGCGCGCATCTCTCTCGGCGGTATGCGCGATGAAGCAGAAATTCGAGGCCATCGCCGCACCTACGTGGGCGCTTTGCCCGGACGCATCATTCAAACGCTGCGCCGTGTCGACAGCCGCAATCCCGTGATCCTGCTCGATGAAATTGACAAGGTCGGTTCAGATTTTCGCGGCGATCCCTCTTCGGCTTTGCTGGAGGTTTTGGATCCCGCGCAGAACCACACGTTTAGCGATCATTATCTCGACGTGCCGTTTGATCTTTCGCGGGTCTTGTTCATCACGACCGCCAATTGGCTCGACCCGATTCATGTTGCCTTGCGCGATCGCCTCGAAGTGATCGAATTGCCGAGTTATACTGCTGTCGAAAAACTTCAGATCGCCAAACTTCATTTAGTGCCGCGTCAACTGGAAGAACATGGTCTCAAGAAGAAGCTGGTGAAGTTCCCGGACACCACGTTGCGTAAAGTCATTGAAGATTACACGCGCGAAGCCGGCGTGCGCCAACTCGAACGGGAGATTGCTGCGCTCACCCGCAAAGCCGCGCGGAAAATCATCAACCGGAAGAACCACGAGACACTCGTGATCAAGCCGGAGAACCTAAAAGAGCTTCTTGGACCGCGCCGGTTTTTCCCCGAAGTTGCCGAAGCCATCCGCGAGCCGGGAATTTCCATTGGCCTGGCCTGGACACCGGTCGGCGGCGAAATTCTTTTTATCGAAGCCACGCGCATGGCTGGCAAAGGCCAACTGATCCTCACCGGCTCACTTGGCGATGTCATGAAAGAAAGCGCCCACGCCGCGCTGAGTTATTTGCGGAGCCAGGCACAGTTCCTGAACATTGATCTCACGGACTACGATAAGTTTGACATTCACATTCACGTCCCGTCCGGCGCGACGCCCAAAGATGGCCCGAGCGCTGGCGCATCGATTGTGGTCGCTCTGGCTTCTCTACTCAGCCATCGGGTGGTTCGTTCGGACACGGCGATGACCGGCGAGATCAGTTTGCGAGGCCGCGTGCTCCGCATTGGCGGCGTAAAAGAAAAGGTTATGGCCGCCGCGCGAACCGGCCTGAAGCAGGTCATTTTGCCAGAAGAAAATCGACCCGACTGGGAAGAAGTTCCTCTCGAAGTCCGCCGCAAAATGAAAGTTCACTTTGTCCGTCAGATTTCTGAACTCATTCCTCTGGCCCTTACGAAATGAAATTTAAAGCAGCAGCTTTTATTGCCATCGCGCTTCTAGCCGCGACGTCTCCATCGGCAAATGCCGTTGCTTTGACCTCCAATGCGGCCGGACAGGAACTCGCGGCTCAGTTGCGCAATGCGCCACCGAGCCAAGGGTCCGAAGTTTCTGGGGTTCTCAAAATTACCTTTGGAACAAATCGCGTTGAGATTCCTGTGCGTGCCCAGGCAATTACGGAAGACGATAAATGGAAAACCATTTACACGACTAGTTCTGTGAAGAATATCCCGGCAATGCAGATCGTGGTGATCCATTCCAGCAATGCCCCAAATCAATATTCCTACGCTCGCGCCACTGACACTAATTCGGTTTTCCAAAAACCCATTGTTATTAATAGTCAGGTTGCGGCAGAAACGTCACTGGCTGGATCCGATTTCACGATCGCCGACCTGGGAATGGACTTCTTGCATTGGCCAGAGCAGATCCGCCTCACCGCTACTCCGCGCCTCGGACGCGACTGTTACCTCTTGGAAAGCAGAAATCCGGCAGCAAAAGAAATGGTCCGGGTAAAATCCTGGATCGATAAGGAATCCGAAGGCGTCGGTCTCCTGGTCGCCGAAGGCTACAATGCCAAAGACGAAAAGGTGAAAGTATTTTCCTTGAGCGGCAGCAGTTTCAAAAAAGTTAACGGGCGGATGCAGCTGGAGAAAATGACGATTCGTTCGCCGAAGAAGAGTTCCGAAACCGTTTTGCAATTCGACCTGCAAAAATAATGCTTCTTTGGGCAGCGCTGCGACGAGTCGTCACGCCAGAATATCCTTCACCACTTTTCCGTAAACATCGGTCAACCGGAAATCCCGACCGGCGTAGCGATACGTAAACTTTTCGTGATCGAATCCCATGAGATGCAAAATCGTCGCGTGGAGATCGTGAACATGCGTCACGTTTTCCACGGCTTTGAAACCAAACTCGTCCGTGGCGCCGTAGACGGTCCCACCTTTCACTCCCCCTCCCGCGAGCAAGACAGAGAATCCGTACGGATTATGATCACGCCCATATTTCGTTTCCCCTTTGTCGTTTAACTCCACGGTCGGCGTGCGGCCAAATTCTCCACCGACAATAATCAGCGTGTCTTCAAGCATCCCGCGCTGC
>JAQGOU010000260.1 GCA_028293445.1 Verrucomicrobiales bacterium
GCCCCGTTTCCCGAGGCGGCCTTGTGTTATCGAGACGCACCGGGCGTTCGGCTGTTATTGTGAACGATCAAACCACCGTGACGTTGAGCGGCACATTCAACGGCATAACGTTGATTGCTATCAAACGAAGATCTAACGAAGCAAGACCGGTGAGGTTTTTGCTTTCCGCTTTCTATTCGGAAATTTCTTTTGGCAACTAGTATAAACATCTCTGGTCCATTCCACGGCGATCCATTTCACTAACACTCCTTGTCGCCCAGTCGATTTTGATGCGTTCGCGCTCCGTCGTTCGAAAAATAAGATGGCACTATTCGTTTTCCGCGGACATTAACGAGTAGATGCAGGAACTCGATGACACAGAATTGCTCCAACGCTACGCGGATCAGAATTCCGAAGAGGCGTTCTCGGTTCTCGTGGCGCGTTATGTAGATCTCGTTTATTCGACCGCATGGCGCAAAACAGGGAGTCCCGACGCCGCGCAGGAAATCACGCAGGCCGTCTTCATCATTCTCGGCAAAAAAGCAGGGTCATTGCGCAAAGAAACAATCCTCTCCGGTTGGCTCCATGAAACCACTCGCCTGACCGCCGCGAACTTCCTTCGCAGTGAAACCAGGCGTTTGCAACGCGAACAAGAAGCCTATATGCAATCGCTCTCCAACGAACCTGAACCGGATTTATGGCCGGCGATTGCGCCGCTCTTGGATGATGCTCTGGGAACCTTGAGTCCAAAGGATCGGAGCGCGATCGTCCTGCGGTTTTTTGAGGGAAAATCTTTCGAGGAAGTTGGCTCGGCACTGTCCGGGACTGAAAATGCAGCCAAGAAGCGGGTCAGCCGTGCACTGGAAAAGCTGCGCCATTCCTTTTTGAAACGCGGTGTTCGCGGCACGACTGTAGTCATCGCGGCGGCGATTTCCGCCCATTCGATTCAAGCCGCGCCGGTTGGTTTAAACACATCCATTGTTGCTACGGCTGTAAAAGGGACAACCGCAGCGACCTCCACCTTAACCCTCGTGAAAGGAACAATAAAACTTATGGCATGGACAAAAATGAAGATCGCGGCTGTGACCAGCACCGCACTTATTCTGGCAACCATTTCAACGGTTACGGTCGCGAACCATTTCCGACACACTCCACCGGCTCAAACGGGAAAGCTGAAATTGCCGACTGGCAATGTCACACCGATGGTTGCGTACGGTTATAGTCGCTACGGACTTTTTCTCGCTTCCAATGGCAGCATTTGGAGTTGGGGTGAAGAACGACTCGGATGGCCAGTATTGGGGTTAGGCAATATCCATAGTACCGTCTCGTTGCGTCGAATCGGACGCGATGCTGATTGGGTGAACATCAGCGCCGGCGACTCGCATGCTCTTGCGATTAAATCGGACGGCACGCTTTGGGCGTGGGGCGGCAACTTCGATTATCAATTAGGCGACGGCACAAAGACCACGCGACCGACACCGGTGGCGTCCATCCCTGGCAACGATTGGAAACAAGCGGCAGCCGGAGGCGCGAACAGTTTTGCTTTAAGAAATGACGGCACCTTGTGGGCCTGGGGATATAATGTGACAGGACAACCGGGAAGAGGAAGAGCTCAAGACAGCATCAAAGCCGTGCAAGTGGGTGCCTCAACTAATTGGGCAAAAATTTGGGCGGGAAGCATCCAAACGCTCGGTTTGCAAAACGATGGCAGTCTGTGGTTCTGGGGTTCTCTCACCGGCGATTCCAAAGGTCCAAATCAGTTCAACATTCCTACGCGGATTTCATCGGACATAGCCTGGACGGATGCCTGTTTTGGTTATTTCACCATGTTCGGCATCAAGTCAGACGGAACACTTTGGAGCTGGGGGTTGAAGGCAAATTTTTACACCAAGGCTGCGGATGAAAGTTCGAACGCAACTCCGATGCAGGTGGGAACGGAGAACGATTGGAAATCCTGCGCTTCATCACCATCATGCTTTTATCACATTCTGCAAAAAACAGATGGCTCACTCTGGGCTCTGGACGCCTCGGAACATCGCACGGTTAAAGAGGCTAAACAATACAAGCCGATAACGCTCCGAAAAATCGACCTGCATAAAGACATTGCTGCCTTCACCGCCGGCGGCGACAACATCGGTATGGTCATGACCCCCGATGGCGAAGTTTGGACCTGGGGGAGAGTCGTCGGCGAATTTGCTCCAAAGGATTATATGAGCAACAAAGGTGAACAGCTTTTTCCAAAGTCCAAAGATATTGATAAGCCTTGGCAACTTTCAAACCTGGATGAAACGCGGTAGATCTTTTTGAAAGCCAAAAACTCGACCTGCGATCGCGGGATGGCATTTTTGAGGCAACCAAACCGTTCGTGGAATGCAGGAGCCAGTTTCTGCTTCCAAAACGTCCTTCTTTGAAGATGGATTAGTTTTTCTGTTCCCAAATTCTCTTTCGGCGTTCCAGGAAAACTTTTTTGAGGTTCAGAAATCTTTTCCTGGCTCCAGGAAAAGTTTTCTGACTCTCAGATTGTCCTTCTTGGAACGGGGAAAACTTTTCTGAACATGGGAAGGACCTTCTTGGAGCCAGGAAAACTTTTTTGAACCTCAGGAAAGTTTTCCCCGATCCAAGAAAAGTTTTCTGACCTTCAGATTCTTTTTCCTGGAGCCAGGAAAAGTTTTCTGAACATGGGAAGGGTCTTCTTTGTTCCAGGAAAACTTTTCTGAGGATGAAATTGTCTTTCTTTGCTCCAAGAAAAGTTTTCTGAACATCAAAAAACTTTTCTTGGATCGCCGAAAACTTTTCTGACTCCCAGAAAACTTTTCCTGGAGCAAAGAAAAGTTATACGGCCCTGATGTTACAAGGGTTTACAACTTTTGGGTGATTTTTGGTCCTTTCCGACCAAAATGCCCTTACGAAAGAAACGCTGGAAGTTTGCGGGAACCGCTGTCCCAACCCTGAATGGTCCATTTTGCTCCTCCATTTCCACTTGCAGAAGGAAACCTTATCAATTTTAGGCTATTCCACGCTGGGTTGAATCGTTTCGAGAACTCCGTTTCCCGCTTGGGTCGCCATTGACACTCTGCCGGTCACCTGAGCGTTGCCCGAGTCTGTTTCGTCTGAGAAGCCCAGGAGTTGTCAGGCATCTGAGCTACCCTGGGAAAGCTTGGTGAGCCTCTTGGGTGAAAACGTGTTACGAGTCTCAATATGTTCTGATTGCCTCGCCGGAAGCGTTTCTTTAATTTCCATCGCATGCCCAAAGTTCCGCGTTCTGGCGTCGTCGTTGATCGACGACATTTTTTACGTTCCGCAGGATTGATCGCCGCTGCTGCGGCCAGCGCGGGGCACGTCTTTGCCGGTGAGAATATCGTGATGCCGTTCCTCAACGGACAACGGCAGCTCGTTAAATATCCGCAGAAACGTCCGCTGATCCGGCTCACCACGCGGCCGCCGCAATTGGAGACGCCGTTTTCCGTTTTCAACGAAGGGGTGATTACGCCCAATGATGCTTTCTTCGTTCGTTACCATTTGGCCAATATCCCGCTCTCGATTGATTCCGAAACATTTCGTGTGGAAGTCAAAGGGTCGGTCGAAACTCCGCTGAGCCTTTCACTCGCTGATTTGAAGAAGATGGAAGCGGTGGAACTTGTCGGTGTGTTGCAATGCTCGGGAAATAGTCGCGGCTTTTCCCAACCGCGCGTCGGCGGCGGCCAACTCGGCAACGGTGCGATGGGGAATGCCAAGTGGAGAGGCGTGCGTCTCAAAGACATTTTAGAAAAAGCCAAATTGAAGCCGACCGCGAAACAGGTGGCGTTCAATGGCCTGGATAAAGCGCCGCTGGATAAAACGCCCGATTTCGTCAAGGCGCTGGACGTCGACCACGCGCTCGATGGCGAAGTGATGCTCGCTTACGAGATGAACGGTGAAGCGTTGCCGATGTTGAATGGCTATCCGCTGCGCCTGATTGTTCCCGGTTATTTCGGAACGTATTGGGTCAAGCACGTCAACGAGATTACCGTGATGGATGAGGTGCTGAATAATTTCTGGATGAACCCCGCCTATCGGATTCCTGATAATGGCTGCGGGTTTGTCGAAGCCGGCACGACGCCTGCGAAGACGACGCCGATCAAGCGCTACAATGTGCGCTCTTTCATCACGAACGTGACAGATGGTGCCATGGTGAAAACCGGCGAACCGTTGCGTTTAAAAGGCATCGCGTTTGATGGCGGTTATGGGATTCGTGAAGTTTTGATTTCCACGGATGGCGCCCGTAGTTGGGTCCCAGCGAAACTGGGCAATGATCTCGGTAAATATTCTTTCCGCGAATGGGAGGCGTCGTTCACGCCGAGTCGCCCGGGCAAAGTTGAATTGAAAGTGCGCGCGGTGAATCGCGTGGGAGAAAGCCAGCCGTTGGAAGCGCTGTGGAACCCTCCGGGTTACATGCGCAACGTGGTCGAAACCGTCAACATTCTTTCCGCTTAACCTGCTGTCACTGTCATGAAACACTTTTTTCTCATTGCCGGTTTGGTTGCCACCTCCGTCGTGGCGCAGGCAGAAGTCGTGAAGATCGAACTGCCGGTGGAAACCGCCGTTTATAAGTCCGGCCCCGGCGCCGATCTCGCGAATGCGCAATGTCTCACCTGTCATTCTGCCGATTACATCCTGATGCAGCCGCCGATGCCGGCCAAGTTTTGGAAGGGTGCCGTGGACAAAATGATCGGCAAATATGCAGCGCCG
This sequence comes from Verrucomicrobiales bacterium, assembly GCA_028293445.1. Lineage (GTDB taxonomy): Bacteria > Verrucomicrobiota > Verrucomicrobiia > Limisphaerales > JACDHS01 > CBHWET01. The sequence continues at coordinate 4,708 of JAQGOU010000260.1, forward strand.
ATTCCAACTAATTCAGTGGACGCGCTCGTGGAATATTTCGCGAAAAATTACGGAACGGAAACAAACACGCCGAGCAACACGGTCGTGACGCAGGTGATTACCCAGCCGTCCGGTGCATTGGATGGGGAAGCAGTGGCGACGAAGATGGGTTGTTTCAATTGTCACGCCGAAGATAAGAAGATCGGACCAGCCTATAAAGCGGTCGCCGCAAAATATAAAGGGAACAAAGAAGGCCCGGAAAAGATTGCGCATCAGATCACGCACGGCGGCTCCGGTCAGTGGGGTACAGTTCCAATGCCGCAGTTTGATTCGTTGTCAGCAGCGGAGATCAAAGCGGTGAGTGATTGGATTTTGGCGCAGTAAGGATTGGTTGGCAACGCCGCCCGAGGGTCAACGGTCCGAGCGATTCCTTCAACCACAACGTGGTTGCCTCGGCGTCTTCATTTTGTGACGCAACACTTTGTGGTTGATACGATTTAACCGCGTTAACCCAGGATAGCTCGTTCCTCCCAACCGTGATCTTTGGGGCGGAATCCCGCTGGGATCGATAGCGGTTGCCAAAAATAATTTCCGGAAGACCAAGGTTGTCCGCGCTGCGGAAAGGAGCGCGGCATTTATGCCGCTTCACTGCCGGACTGACGAAAACCTTTGAGAATTCACAGGGCCTACTCGAGTGACCACGTTGAAGCGGCGTAAACGCCGCGCTCCTTTCGCCAGCGCCTCTACGATCTATCCGGAAATTTCTGTTGGCAATCGCTCTAAGACAATGGCGGAAGAGCCGGAGTTAAAACCCAATCAGCTTGATCAGTGCGAGAATTCCGGTGGCAATCACGAGGACGGCGATCAAACTCGCGATGAGTGGTTTCCATCCGGTCTGTTTCATGGCGGAGAATTTCGTTTCCAGCCCAACCCCCGCCATGCTGATGACGATGCAGTATTTCGACAGCGTGTCGCAGATCGTCGCGAGGCTGACCGGCGCGGCACTCGCCGCGAAGAACGCCGGTTTGTTGAAGGCAATCTCCGGTAGCCATCCGAGACTTCGTAAGAGTGCCATCGCCAGGAAACCGAGCACAAACATCGGGAACAGCGACCAATAATTGATCTGCTTCTTGACGATGGCGGTTTTCGCAGCACTGCGGGCGTGCCAGACACCAGCTAGGAAAACAATCGGCGCCAGCAAACATACCCGGGCCAACTTCGCAATTGTCGCCGTCGCTCCCGCCTCCGGACCATAGGCAAAGCCTGCCGCAATGACCTGCGGCGTTTGATGAATCGAGAGTCCGGCCCAAATGCCGAATTCTTTTTGGTTCAAATTCATCGCATGACCAATGATCGGCAGCACAAACATCGCGATCAAGCCGAGCAACGTCACGGTGGCCACACTGAAGACGACATCTTTTTCATCTGCTTCAATGACGGGCGCGGTTGCGACAATTGCTGTGCCGCCGCAAATCGCAGTGCCGATGCCCAGGAGTAAACCGAGTTTTTGCGGAAGACCGAACTTCTTCGCGAGGAAAAGCAAGAGAGTCAAGGCCACGACCGTTTCCAAAAGGCTTAACATCACCCCAGCCAATCCTACGTTCTTGACTTCGTGAAAATTCAACCGCGCCCCGAGCAGGACGATGCCGATCGGGAGAATCTTCTTTACTGAAAATTTTATCCCGGCATTGAGCGTCTTAGGCAGCGTGAGAAAGTTACTGAGGATCATCCCAAGAACGATCGCGAGCATGACCGGCTCGATCGGGTGTCGACCGCCGGGAACCGTGAAAGGCCAGACTGGCAGTTCACTTAAGTAAAGCGCAGAGACGGTGATCGCGATGGCCACCATGAAACCAACGATGGGGGTTTCTTTTTTGGCCGAGGAAGCTTTCGCCTGCGGCAGCGTGAGCACATCCGAACCGCCTTCCATGCAATGCAAATACTCGGCCCAGGAATAATCGCGCTGCGTTTCGGTGGCATTCGGCATGGGAAAAGCGTAAGCAGCGGGTATCAGGCAGGCAACGCATTTGTCTGTTTCATCGTCACATGGAATCAGGAGATCCCAATTCGCCGCTGATTATTTGACCGAAGCCGCCGGCATATCCCTCGCCGCCACATCGCCATGAGTTTCAGGTTTGTCAGGGATCGAGAAGTAGAAAGTCGCACCTTTTCCGACGGATCCTTCGGCCCAGACTCTGCCGCCATGGCGACGAATGACGCGTCGCACGATTGCGAGACCAACACCCGTTCCTGGATAATTTTTATCGGCGTGCAGCCGTTGGAACAGTCCGAAGAGCTTTTGCGAAAAGTGCATATCGAAACCGATTCCGTTATCCCGCACATAACAAACCAGTTCGTTGTTCATCCGAAGAGTGCCAATGTCTACGATCGCTGGCGATCGGCTGCGCGAATACTTCAAAGCGTTGGACATCAAGTTGACGAAGACCTGTCGCAGCGCGGTCTCGTCTCCCTGAACGGTCGGCAATTCGCCAATTTTCCATTCCACATCTCTACCTTGAATGTCCTCCTGAAGTTCCATCCTTACGTCGTGCACGAGTCTCGCAAGGTTTACCCGACTTAACCTCAATTCCGTGCGGGCGATTTTCGAGAATGTGAGAAGATCCTCAATCAAATGCTCCATTTTCGTCGCCGACATAGAAATTTTATCCAGATAGAGCGGCGCATCATGAGGATCATTGATCGTCTCTTTCAAAAAATCGACATAGGCCAGGACGTGACGCAAGGGAGCCCGCAAATCGTGCGAAATGGAGTAACTGAACGCATCCAATTCTTTATTAGTCGCCTCTAGTTCCGCAGTGCGGCGAATAACCCGTTGTTCGAGATCTTCTTTCAGCGCGAGGATTTCGCTTTCGAGATTCTTCCGCTCCGTAATGTCGTGTGCGATTCGGCAAAAGCCGGTCAGGTTGTGATTGGCATCAAAGATTGCTGTCAGGGTCCATTCCGCCCAGAACATCGTCCCATCTTTGCGGACGTTGTAACCATCGGATGTCGATTTCCCCGTGGTTCTTGCCCGCTCTAGTTCCCGGTTGGGAACGCCTTTACTCACATCATCGTGGGTGAACAAAACAGAGAAGTGTTGACCAACGATTTCTTCAGACCGATAGCCTTCGGTTCGTTCGGCTCCGGGATTCCAGGTTGTGATGTGACCATCGGCGTCCAGCAGGTAAATGGCGTAATCCTTCGCGGCCTGCACCATCGAACGATAGAGTTCCTCACTTTTCTGCAGTGCTTCTTCCATGTGCACGCGCTCGGTATGGTCCTGCATTATCTTCAAGAACCCGCTCGTATCACCTTTGGAATTTACGAACGGCATGAGCTGTCCGCTGCCCCAAAATCGTTCTCCCGTTTTACGCACGTGCCATCGCTCGTTGACCGCCCGACCGTCCGTCAATGCACTCTTCATTTCTTTGTCGGCTTGACCACTCGCCAAATCTTCGGGGGTGAAAATAATTGTGGTGCTTTGACCCGTAATTTCCTCGGCGGTGTAACCCATGAGATGCTCGGCACCACTGTTCCACGTAGTCACCCTCCCGTCTAAATCCGTGGTGAAAATCGCAAAGTGCCGGGCGCTCTCCACGATGGACCGCAGTTGTGCTTCGTGTTCCTGCAACGTCTTTTTCCGCCGCGATTTCTCCAGCTCACGTTGCACGACCGTGGCCAGGCTTCTCAATTGGCTCTTTAATACGTAGTGACTGGCACCATGTTCGAACGCTTCAATCGCCTTCTCCAGCCCAACGGAGCCGGTAACAAAAATGAAAGGAATATCGGGAACTTTCTGCTTGGCCAGGCGCAACGCTGAAAAACCATCGAAGCTCGGCAAACCATGGTCGGAAAGGATCACGTCAGGCGGCGCCTGTTCGAGTTCTTGCAGAAACTGATCCCTTTCCACGACGCATTTTGACATCACCTTCAGGCCGCCTCTTCGCAGTTCCAACTCCATCAATTGTGCGTCATTGGGATCATCCTCCAGGATCAGAATGCGTAGCGACTCGCTCATTATCCAACCTCCTTCCCCTCAATTTAGTGCCGGAAAAATAAGGCGCAAATTGTTTGTGCATGCCGGTGAAACTCTTAGCCACGAGGGAGAATGTCCGCCCTATTGCTGTTTTTCTTTCACTCGACGAACTTGAGTTGAACACAAGGGAGGCGAGCAATGTTTTCCAAGGATCGAGACCTGACTATCCTTATTGCGGAAGATGATGAAAACGACATTCATTTATTAGAACGCGCTTTGCGCAAGAACGGGATCACCAATCCGGTCCAGGTCTGTCGTGATGGCGAGGAAGCAATAAACTATTTGCGTGGCATCGACAGCTACGCGGACCGAACCAAATACCCATTCCCCAGCGTTATTTTTCTTGATCTCAAAATGCCTAGAAAGAGTGGATTGGATGTCCTGAGCTGGCTGAAGGCCCATTCCGAATGTTCCGTGATCCCAGCCATTATGCTGACCTCCTCACGGGAGGAGAGTGATATAGCAGCCGCCTACAAGCTCGGCGCTAATTCATACATCGTGAAGCCGTTGAACTTCGAAAAATTCCAAGAGATGATCAAGACTGCTTACGACTACTGGGGCTGGTGCGAAAAACCGAACGTCCCGCCGCACTGCTGAAGAGCAACTCCGAATGTGCAAAGCGGCCAAACCCTTCGCTATTCAAGTTGTGCTTTGCATTCGGTCCGGCCACCGATAAACGTGAGCGCAAGCCTTTTGGATGATTGCGACTCTTTGGCTTTCTTCTCTGTCGGAACGAAAACGGCGGTGGATGCTGAAAACCCGGTCGCCCCGACAAATTCACCCGTGACCGCGTAGACTAAATTGGAAACAGCTCGATTTTTGAATCTGACTTCGATCTTACCTTTGTAGTCTCCAATAACCCGCGGTTC
>JAQGOU010000268.1 GCA_028293445.1 Verrucomicrobiales bacterium
CGAGGACATGACAAACATCGAGCCATCTTCGCCGGGTTCCGCACAGGCCGACTGCATCTCCAGATAAAAATGTTCCTGGCCACCGAAAGAGAACTCTCCCTCAATTATGTTCGGTGCCTTCGCGAATGAAGCGGTGACTTCCCCACGACGAATAAAATTCGCCTCCGTGTGGAAACTGCTGTGCGCGATCGCCTCTTCGATGTGAAGGATCGGCACGAGTGGTTCGTATTCCACGACAATCTTCGCTGCTGCAGCGCGACACGCTTCCTGCGTTTCCCCCACAACAAGCGCGACGATCTGTCCATGAAAGAAAACCTCCTTGTCCGCGAGCAGAATCTCATCCTTCCGAACGGCACCGACGTCGTTGACCCCGGGGACGTCCTCCGCGAGGAGAACAGCTGCCACGCCCGGCATATCCTTCGCTGCGGAGATATCCCGTTTCAAAATCGTGGCCCGGGCATGTGGCGCACAAACCGGCCAGACTTCCAGCATTCCTTTGCGCGCCCCATTATCATCAGTGTAGACGGCTTCGCCATTGACGTGCTTGTGTGCGCTCTCATGCGGCAACGCTTTCGTAGCAGCCGACGTGAGTAGGCTCGGATTTAAATTGGAAGGAGTGGCTCCAGTTACGTCGAAGTAAAATTTCTCGAAGAGACTGCCGATCAACTCACGGCGATATGCCGCACTGCCGCGAACGTCAGAGATGGGAGCGAATTCCTCGCGTAATATCGGTAACGCCTGAGCAACAGTTTGTTCATTCCACACTTTGCCGAGGAGTGCCCGTTCCGTTTTCGCCGCGCGGACTGGAGTAGCAGCGACACCACCGTAAGCGAGCCGGGCGCTTTGGATTTTCTTTGCTGCATCCAATTCCAGGACATAGCAGCCTGCCACTGTGCTGATGTCCATTTCGCGCCGCTTCGAAACTTTCAACCAGCGACTCAAGCGCGTGACTCCATTGGCAGCTCGCGAGCGCGGAATAACAATGGTCTTCAGAATCTCACCTGCTTGCAGAGCCGTCTTCCGATAGCTGACAAAGAATTCGGAAATCGCGACCTCCCGCTCACCTTTCTGAGAGGCCAAAATCACTTTCGCATCGAACGCCAGCAATACTGGCGCGCTGTCACCAATCGGCGACGCCGTCACAATATTGCCGCCCATCGTCGCGCGGTTGCGAATTTGACGTGAGCCAAACACCCTCAACATATCGGCGAGAGCGGGAAACTCGGACGCTACTGTTTCCTCGATCTGCGTTAGCGTGGCGGCGGCACCGATGCGCCATTCAGAATCCGTTTTTTGAATGGTGCGGAGTTCCTCGACGCTCTCAACGGAAACGAGCGCCGGAAATTTTTTGAACCGCTTCGTAATATCGAGACCCAGTTCGGTCGCCCCGGCGATCAGTCGTGCCCCGGGAACGTCTCGCAGGATTCGAAGCAATTCAGAAATCGACGCCGGCCGAAAAAACTTCTCACCCGACAATTCGTATTCAACCGACGGAAGGGTCGCGTCACTTTTGAGTCGTTTCGAAAAACTGTCTTCACCACGGCTCCGCTTTTCTGCAAAGGCTTCCAGCGCGGAATCGCGAATCGGTCGATAGCCGGTGCAGCGACAAAGATTACCGCAGAGTTGATCATCCAGTTTGTCGGCGGTATTGATATCGTCACGGTAATACCCCTCGAAGAGCGACATGATGAAACCGGGCGTGCAGTAACCGCATTGCGATCCATGGCACTCGACCATCTTCTGCTGCACCGGATGGAGTTTCTTTTCGCAGCTGACGCCTTCGACCGAAATCACCTCACGCCCTGCAAGCAGGCAAATAGGAACGAGACAACTGTTAATCGCGCGATACGCGGGCTTGCCGTTTGCGTCGCGATCGATGATGGCCACCGAACACGCGCCGCAATCTCCTTCGGCACAACCTTCCTTCGTTCCGGTGCGCCCGCTGGCACGGAGAAATTCAAGGAGAGTGGTGTTGGGAGAAATCTGCTCGGTCCGAACAGTTTGGCCATTCAAAGTGAACTGGATTGCGAGGGCCATATCGCCCGGCACCTTAACTGATCCATCCAGCACCCGCAAAAGCTTTTCAATTCATGATGATCTCGAACCAAATCGATTGTTGAAACTGAATGCTAAGGTTTTCGTGTTAAACCTCGACGCTGTTCTCGCATTCCATTATTCAAGAGCCGTTCCATGGCAAACGACGGCTCCCACAATCAATCTTCAGATCAGGAAGCTGTTTCAACCAAGTTTACCCCAGGGCAGAAGGTATTCGATCGTTACACCCTCAAACGCGTCCTGGGCCAGGGCGGGATGGGAGTGGTTTGGTTGGCGCGCGATGTCAAACTGGCACAGGATGTTGCCCTTAAATTTCTTTCCGATCGGATGCTCGACAACGCGAATGCGCTCGAACGGCTCAAACGGGAAACCCGCCACAACCTGCAACTAACGCATCCGAACATCGTTCGCATCTACGATCTGGTGGAAGACAAAACGGGCGCGGCGATCGCCATGGAATATGTGGATGGCTGGTCGCTTTGGGCGATGAAGGTTGATAAGCCACACGGCTGCTTTTCCGTCGAAGAAACTACGGAGTGGATCCGCCAGCTTTGCGAGGCCCTGGAATACGCTCATTCCCAGCAGCATATTGTTCATCGGGACCTAAAGCCTTCCAACCTGCTAATCGATGCGCGCGGTCAGATCAAAGTTTCCGACTTTGGACTGGCACGAAATCTCCGGCGGCCTTCCGGTGAACACAGCGGCGCGAATGTTACCTCCGGCACAATCGGCTACATGAGCCCGCAACAGGCAATGGGTGAAGAGTCATCGGTGCTCGATGACGTTTATTCCATTGGCGCGACCATCTATGAACTACTGACGAGCACGCCGCCCTTTTATAAAGGTGAAGTGCTCGCGCAACTTCAGGAGCTTACTCCACCGAGCATGACTGACCGCCTGCAGGAGCGCGGTGTGGAATGCTCGGTGCCGTTGGTTTGGGAAGAGACGGTCGCCCGTTGTCTTTCCAAAAATCCTGCCCAGAGACCGCAGAGCGCGGCGGAAATCTTACGGCTACTGCAACGGAATGAACAACAAGTGCCCCGACCAGCGGTGGTGGAGAGTGTGCCTGCGCTCGAAGTGGTTGAGCCTGTCATTACAGAAGCAAAGCCAAAGCCACGCTGGCTCTTGCCGGTCGCCGCAGGAACTGTGGTCGTTGCGCTGGCAGGACTTATCGTTTGGAAGATGCCGTTTGGCTCCGCAAAACATGGTGATCCGGCGAAAAGCACCAATGGAAGCACGACCAGCACGTCGGATGGCGGACAGGTTTCAGGCGGATCAATCGACAAGAGTTTCAATCCGAACGAGGGCGCGGACGAGGAGATCCGGTGTCTCGCCATTCAAGACGATGGAAAGATTCTCGTCGGTGGACCTTTCAAGACCTTCGCCAACACGTCACATCGCGGGGTTGTGCGCCTCAATAAAGACGGGAGCGTCGACGCGATTTTTTCCACGACAACGGATGGAACCGTTCATGCCATTCAGATTTTACCAGGTGGACAAATCGTGATGGGGGGTGATTTCGGTTGGGTCTCCGGAACACGAAGCAGAAGCGTCGTTCGCTTAAATGCGGACGGAACTGTAGACCAGAGTTTCAACCCCGGCGGGGGGGCTGATCACGAGGTGCGCGCATTGCTTGGGGTCATGGCAGGCAAGCTTCTGGTGGGTGGACATTTTACGAAGTTCCACGGCGGACCTCACTCACGCATTGTTCGGTTGAATCAGGACGGTTCCGTCGACAAGAATTTTCATCTGAACTTGAACAATGTTGTCTGGACTATGGCATCGGGTGTCGGCGGAAAAATTTACCTTGGCGGGAATTTTAGCCACAAAGCCGGCAACCGTCTTTTGCGCATCGATGCAGATGGAAGTGTCGATGAATCCTTTCAATCGTTCCGCGGCGTTAGCGATCTTGTCTACGCGTTGGCGCCGCAACCGGATGGAAAAGTGATCATCGGAGGAAAGTTTACCAAGGCGAACGGAATCGTTCGCAACGCACTGGCGCGGCTGAATTCCGATGGCTCGCTCGACACCGCATTTGCGCCCAGCATCGATGACGGCACGGTCCAGGCAATCGCGTTGCAGAGTGACGGAAAAATTGTGATCGGCGGCATGTTTACGAGCATCGCCGGGGTGCGTCGAGGTTATCTGGCGCGACTGAATACCGATGGAAGCCTCGACCGGCAATTTGATCCGAAGGGCGGTCCGAATTTTGTAATCAGGGCGATCGGAGTTCAGAAGGACAAAAACATCGTGCTCGGGGGAGCCTTTAATTCCGTTGATGGGGTGCCATTCGCGCGTATTGCTCGACTCAAGGGCGAGTAGTTTGAGTCGTTACTCTGCTAATTGCGCCAGCATCGCGGCAAGCACAGCGACTCCTTTTTCAATCTGCTCGGGAGAAGAGTATTCGTCGGGTCGATGACTCACTCCACCACGACAGGGGATGAAGATCATCGTCGTCGGACAAATCTGCGCCATGAACAATGAATCGTGATAGGCACGGCTGATCATTCGCTTGTGCGAGACACCAGCGTCCTTGCAGATCGTCGAAATCATTTGCACGAGGTTCGCGTCGCAGATTGCAGGAGGATCCACATTCAGGCGGTTCATCTCAATCTTTACGCCACGGCGTTCGCAAATTTCTGGAGCGGCCTCTTCGATTTTCTGCAGTGCGGCATCGCGGGTGGAGAGCTGAGTGTCACGCAAATCAATCTCCAACCATGCACGGCAGGGCACACTGTTCACTGCGCCGGGTTCAATGCGGAAAACGCCAGTCGTACCGACTGTATCCGGACTGCCGCTGGTCTTGGCCGCGGCTTCAACCGCAAGCGCGATTTCAGCCCCAGCAAGCAGCGCGTCATGCCGCTCGGGCATTAAGACAGCGCCCGCATGTCCACCGACGCCGGTGAGTTGCACTTGCAACGTGCTCGGTGCGGCGATTTTTTCCACAATGCCGATGTCGATCGATTCTCGTTCCAGGATAGGCCCCTGTTCAATGTGAAGCTCAACGAAAGTGGAATAACAATTCTGTGCGAGACGAACGGACTCCACTGGTTCATTTTTGTGTCCCTGCGCCCGCCAGAAATCCAGATCTTTTCCTTCTCGATCCCGCAAGGTGGACGCCTTTTGCGGAGACAACACGCCGGACATCAAACGACTGCCCAGGCAACCAATGCCAAAACGTGTGGGTTCTTCCGCTGTGAAGATAATGAGCTCGATGGAGCGCTTTGGTTTGACGCCAGTTTTTTGCAGAGAGCGAATGGCTTCGATCGCCCCGAGGACACCCACGACCCCGTCATATTTTCCAGCATTGGGAATAGCATCGATGTGCGACCCGGTTGCGACAGGAGCGGCACTTTTGTCGGAACCTTCCCAGCGTGCGAAGATATTTCCGACAGCATCTTCACGTAAGAGAAGTCCCGCTTCACGACAAAGATTCTTCACGAAGTCGCGCGCTCTAAGATCCGCCTCAGAAAACAAAACTCGCGTGACGACCGGCGGTGGATTCTCCGAAATCAATGAGAGCTCATCGATTTCGAGCTGCAATCTTTTGATATCAATGTTCATTCGGGAAAGGCTCCAAGCACCAACATCCAAGCTCCAGAGAAGCGCCAAACATCGAACTTAAATCTTTCGGCCAAACTGCGATTGGAGCTTGGATGTTGGTGCTTGGAGCTTCACGTCACAGCGGCGCACGGTTCACATCTTTATAATAAATATACGCCGCCGGTGTCTTCCCCATCGCGACGAACCACTGCGGACAATACGGCGCCATCCAAATCACGTCACCGGCCTGGACCGGATGATAATCTGCATCGAGACGATAGACGCCCTGGCCTTTCGTCATAACGAGGCCGTGTTCCATGATGTGCGTTTCGACGAACGGAAGCGTCGCTCCGGATTGGTAGGTGAAAATGTTCACGGCCATGTCGAATGCGGGTTCGTTCGGCAGCAAGACTTGCAAACGCGCGTCGTCGTTGCCGAGAAACGGATTGGCGGCAATGTCTTTCTCGTGGCCAACAATTGGCGGTGGCACTTTCACTCCTGCGAGCGGCTCAAACCGTTTTTGGAAAATCAACAGCTGGGTTCCTTTAGCAGCACCGTTAAAAAGGAAATCAGTTTTCGGCGGAATGAAAACGAAACTACCAGCGGTGACCGCGTGCTTCTTCGCCCCCAGTTTGACGGCGCATTTTCCTTCCATCACGTAGACGAGGTATTCCGTGTCAGCGGATTTCCCCCGGCCTTCGCCGTTCGCTTCGAGCGTGATCAGGAACTGGCAAAAGTTCGCGCCCATCGCCTGCGAGATTTGAATGATGACGACGCAATTGCTCCACCCGGGCAGATAACTGGGAACAAAACCACTGGGAGTGCGGAGTGCGTAACGTTCTTTGACGACATCTCGCGTAGATCCAAAAAGCTCGTTCATCGCAAAGGTTTTACCAGACGACCGGCTGGTTTGGCGACGATTTTACCTTGATGAAAAATGGTTTGACCGCGCAGGAGGGTGCGCACGACTTTGCCCCGGAGTTTGCGCCCCGCGTAAGGGGTTTGTTTGTGTCGATAAAACAAATCGTTCGTACGCACTTCAAACTCCTCGTCCAAATTCACCAGCGCGAGGTCGGCATCACCACTCACAGCGATGGCCCCCTTTGTTTTCGGCAGATTGAAGCGTCGCGCCACATTCGATGACAGCAGTCGCGCGACCAGGCTTTTATACTTTTCCGCGCTCCCCGCTCCACGTTCCGCGTTGGATAAGAGAAGGGGCAACGCATGCTGCACTCCGGAGATCCCGCCCCACACTTTAAAAAAGTTTACATCGGTCTTCATCTCCGGCGGTGAAGGCGAATGATCAGAACCGATCGTATCAATGTCTCCTGCCAACAACCGTTGCCACAGTTTTTCCTGCTCCTCGGTCGACCGCAGCGGTGGCGCACATTTTGCGAGGGCGCCAATGCGTTCCATATCAGATTCCGTCAGCGTGAGATAATGCGGACAGGTCTCGCACGAGACATTTACATTTCTTCCCTTTGCTTCGGCGATAATGGCGACGCCTTCGGCTGAACTCACGTGGACCACATGCAACGCACAACCGGTTTCACCCGCCAAATCAATCGCTCTGCGAATGGCTTCTACTTCTGCCTCGATAGGACGTGAATCAAGGTAGTCGCGAACGGACGTCTTGCCTTCCGAGATTTTCTGCTTCGCGAGCTTGCTGGTGAGCGTTTCGCTTTCGGCGTGAACGGCCACCGGCAGATTCCATTTCGCGGCCTGTCGCATTCCGGCTTTGAGTGTCTTGTCGTCAGCGTGATGGAAATCATCAATGCCGCTATTGGACATGAAGGCTTTGAATCCAACGACTCCGCGGTCTGCCAACTCTTCCAGCTGATCTAAATTCTCGGGGACCAATCCGCCCCATAAACTAAAGTCCGTCAGAGAACTTTTTTGCGCCGCCGCCAACTTGAGATCGAAGCTTTCCGCATCAATAGTCGGCGGATGAGCGTTGAGCGGCATATCAAAGAAAAGCGTTCCGCCGCCGGCAGCGAAGGCTTGAGAGCCGGTTTCGAGTCCTTCCCAGTTCGCGCGACCAGGTTCATTGAAATGAACGTGCGCATCGATCACGCCCGGGAAAATGTGAAGATCGGTAGCGTCAATCTCTTCAATGGCCGTTCCGGGAAGACTCTCCTGTAACGCAACAATTTTCCCTTCAGCGATGGCGATATCGAGCGGGCGTGTCGTGTCGTGTCCGACAACCATTCCGTTCCGCAAAATGATGGCGAAATCAGCCATGATGTTTGGCGAGTGAATCGATAAAATCGTTCATGACCTCCAACGCCACCTGCACATCGGAGGTTTGAACTGATTCGTCGGGATGATGACTTACGCCGCCTTTGCAGCGTACGAAGAGCATGCCGACCGGCGTGATCTGCGCCATCACCGCTGCGTCGTGACCGGCACCACTGGAAAGCTGAGGTGCGCTCCGCTGCTTTTTCAGCGCAGAGCTTTGGAGCAAATTAGATATCGCCAAGGAACAGGGTACCGAGTCCGTTTCCTGTATTACTTGCGACGCGATCTTCACCCGACGTTCTTTCTCGATGTCATTTCTCACCGCTTGAAACTGTTTCACGGCCGCGCGTCGAACGGCATCGCGTTGGTGACGAACATCCAGGCTGATCGACACTTCTCCGGGAATAACGTTGCTCGCGTTCGGCGTGTTTTGAATCTGCCCGACCGTCGCGACGAGTCCGGCCATCTCTTTGCCGTATCGTTCGACGGCTAAAATGAATTCCGCCGCAGCGCACAGAGCGTCTTGTCGCAACGACATTGGCGTTGTGCCAGCGTGACCTGCTTTGCCGGTAAACGTCAGCTTGATCCGGCTCTGCCCGGCGATCGTGGTCACCACACCCACGGCGAGATTCTTTTCTTCGAGGACTGGCCCTTGCTCGATGTGGACTTCGACGTAAGCCAATACTTTCTTAGGATTGAGCTTTGCACTTGGAATCTTTTGAGGCGCACCGCCGAAGGCTTTGATCGCGTCGGCCATGGTCACGCCACTGGCATCCTTGCGCAGTAAATCCGTTGCTTCGAAACATCCAGCGAGAACACGGCTGCCCAGGTACGTGCTTTGATAACGCACTCCTTCTTCATCACAGAACCCGACGGCTTCGATCGCAAATGGCAGGCGACACTTTGTGCGTTGCAACTCTTCGACACACGCAAGGGCGAGGATCACTCCGAGCGGGCCATCGAATTTGCCTGCGTTGCGAACGGTGTCGAGGTGGGAGCCGAGAATCAAAGTTTTGGCGTTCGGCGAAGTTCCTTCATAACGACCGATCAAATTACCGATCGCATCTGCGCGCGTCGTCATGCCGGCGTCGCGCATCCATGAAGCAACCGTATCGTTAGCACGCCGCATGGCGGGAGAAGCAAAGGTACGGGTAAGTTGTCGTTGCTCGTCACTAATCTTTGCGAGCGCATTGATGCGCTGCATGATTTTTTTTGCCGCGTCACTCATTCAGCTTCCACGATAAGTGCTGTAACTAAATGGCGAACAGAGGAGCGGCACGTGATACGGGACTTTGGCGTCCGCGATGGTAAAACGAACCGGAACTTTATCGAGGAAGCGATTGCGGAAATCTATCGTGCTCTTCGAGAAATAATCTCCCACAAAGAAAACCAATTCATATTCCCCCGCTTTCATTTCGCTGGAGGAAAGCAACGGCAGGTCAGTGCGGCCATCGGCGTTTGTCACGAGACTCTTCAGGAGACATTTGCGATCTCCGTCTCGCGACCAGAGTTCGATTTTCATGTTCCGCGCAGGACAGCCGTTGGCCGTATCGAGGACATGCGTGCTGAGTTTCGCTGACATAGTTATTCGCTGATTAAATCGCGCAATCGCAGTTCGGCAATTTTAAAAATTTCCTCGAGGGCGGTTTTGATTTCCTGGTCGGATGAATTCTGCAGACGTTTTTCGAATCCGGCGAGGATCGCTTCCTTCTTATTCAAGCGCGCGCAGATCACGAAAGGAAAACCAAATTTCTCGCGATAAGCAGCATTGTGTTTCTGAAATAACGCGACTTCTTCAGGAGAGAGTTTGTTGAGACCGGCGTTGGCCTGTTCGCCGGTGGATTCACGCGTCAAAGTTCCGGCCAAGGCGGCGCGTCCGACGAGATCAGGATGCGCTTGAATTAAGGCGAGCTTTTCATCTTCACTCGATTGCCGCACTGTGTCGCACATCGCGGCGTGCAATTGCGAAATGCTGGTCAAGGGTCGCTTGTTCCAGGTTCGTGCAGCGATCCAAGGCGAATCCTCGAACACCGGACCGACCACCATGGCAAAGGCGTCCTGAGTCAATGCGTTGATCTGGGCAAACGTTAAATGCGGTGCTGACATGGACGGTCTTAAAGCAATTTTTAATCCATGAAGGGGGTCATTTGCGAGGAGGAAGTCCAGGAAGAAAGCTTCCGCTTAAACAAACATGAGGATTCCCTCGGTTTCTCATCCAAGGGCAAAACCGCCCATCCTATGGCCTGGTTTTCATCGGGACCTCTATCAGGTCCTGAAAATCGGACAATTTTTGCAAGTTGCTGACTGACAGCGCCGTGCTACCGGGAAAACTAGTTTTCCCGACTGAAACAGCTTTGTTTTCGCCGAAAAAACTAGTTTTCGTGCCCGACGCAGCTTTGTTTTTGCCGTGCGGAACGTTTTTGTCGCCTCTCCCGTGATGGGAGCGGCGGGAAAACTAGAATTCATGTACCTCCCATTCTGGGAACGCCGAGAAAACTAGAATTCATGCACCTCCCATTCTGGGAACGCCGAGAAAACTAGAATTCATGTACCTCCCATTCTGGGAACACCGGGAAAACTAGATTTGTCGTCGTTCCCATCACGGGAGAGGTGACAAAAACGTTCCGCACGGCAAAAACAAAGCTGTTTCTACCGATCTTTTCCGGTTTGGGACCCGAATTACTATTGGTTTGAAGATGTTTTCCTCGCGCCAGAACATATTGGACTGAGAACCGAACGCGCCGACGAACGACAACATTCAATTACTTGGACTGAATCCACTTCATGGCTTTTTCCGCCAACTTATCAAAGGCGGTGACACACATTTCCAGATGCTCTTCCTTCGTGTCCTCGATTTTATTATGGCTGATGCCGTGGAGACTTTGGACGAACATCATCACGGTCGGGACACCGGCGCGGGCGACTTCGGCGGCGTCGTGCAATGGGCCGGAAGGGAGCCGATACGCTTGGTCGGAGAGCTCTGCGATGGAATCGGCGCACATATCGATAAGGTCTTTGTTGAAGAGCACCGGTTCGATTTGCCAAAGGCGTTCCCAGGAAACGCGCACGTTTCCTTCTATAGCGAAACGTTCGCTCGCTTCTTTGGCTTCCTGCAACATGGTCGCCAGTGCTTTCGCATCCAGATGCCGTTGATCCAATGTGATCCGACATTCCTCGACAACGCTCGTGACGATGCCTGGTTTGGTGGTGCAGGAACCGATGGTGCAGACACCGCCGTTGCTCCGTTCCGCAATAAAATAAATCTCAAGACCTATTCTGGCCCCGGCGAGGAAAGCGTCCTTGCGCCGGTTCATCGGCGTGCTGCCGGAATGCGCGGCCTGA
>JAQGOU010000276.1 GCA_028293445.1 Verrucomicrobiales bacterium
TGCAACGACAGTGCCTTCGACGCGAGCCAGAAGCATAATTAAAAAATGCGGAGCTTATCGACCAGGACGCAACGGCGGACCCGTGTGAACGTTTTCGGATTGCAAATACCTTCGCCCGTTGTGGTCGCGATGCTGAAATTAGAATAACCTTCACCACCGGCACCGAGGCCAGCGAGGCATGAGCCGTTCTTGATGAACAGAGTCGTTTCGAGCGCCCTCGCCATCATGGTCATGTTGGCAACATCGTGGGAATGAATGATGGCTGAGTGCTTATAGCCGTGCTCCGCTTTCTTCGCCGCGGCGACGCCTTCTTCAACAGATCGAACGCGAACGATCGGGAGAAACGGCATCATCTGCTCTTCATGAACAAAGATGTTGTCAGCGCGGGTTTCAGCGAACAGTAATTGCGTGCCACCGGGAATCGTCGCGCCAGCAATGCGAGCCAGAACCTCAGGATCGCGGCCGATGATATTGCGATTTACGACAGGATCCGGACAACCGGCCCCTTGTCCTTGCGGGAAGGTGAATGCTTCTTTAGCGAGGCGATCGACTTGGCCGTCATTCAAGCGATACGCACCGTTCTGCTCCATCGCTGCCATGAACTTGTCGAAAAAGGAATCGAGCACGAACACTTCTTTTTCACCGATGCACAGGAGATTGTTGTCGTACGACGCGCCGAAGATCGTGCATTTTGCGGCGTTGGTGAGGCAACTGGTTCCATCGACCAGAACGGGGGGATTACCAGGACCGGCGCAAATGGCGCGCTTGCCACTCGCCATGGCTGCCTTAACGACTCCAGGACCACCGGTTACACAGAGAAGTTTAACGTTTTCGTTCTTCGCGATGACGTTGAAAGATTCAAGCGTCGGTGGTTCAACGATGCAGGCGAGATTCTCAATGCCGAGTTCGCGATGAATCGCTTGATTGAAAACACGGGCGGCCATCACGGCGCACTTGTAAGCGCCCGGATGCGAATTGAAGACAACCGCGTTTCCGGCCGACACCATGCTGATGATGTTGCAGGCCATCGTAGGAATGGAATGAGTGCTCGGCGTAATCGCGCCGATGACACCAAAGGGTGCATATTCTTCGAGCGTGATTCCGTGGTCGCCACTCAAGCCAAGGGGATTAAGAAATTCGACACTCGGGATACCCTGCTGTGCGTAAAGCTTCTCGATTTTATGGTCCAGCCGACCGATCTTCGTTTCTTCGAGTTCGATGCGACCCCATTCCTTCGCATTGGCGGTGCAAAGATCTTTGATGATACGAACGACTTTGACGCGTCCAGCCACCCCTTTTTCGGAAAGCTGTTGATAGGCTTCATGCGCCGCTTCGCACGCTTCATTGGCGTCTTGAAAGACACCGAATTTACCACGTCGACCTGGACTCGCGCTGGCGTGCCCATTGCCATGGCAACCACAGTCAGCTTTTGCGGGAGCAGGCGCAGCGGCTTTCCCGTTTGAAACAGGCGCGCCACCGAGGCGGCCTAAAACTTCCTGAACAACATCGCGGATTAAAGCTTCGTTAACGGCACTCATTTTATTTGGGAAACTATAAAGTTAGGTCTGCTTAGGTCTTCGCGTTGTAAATTTCTTTACCAAACACGTCGACAACATCGACGATCCCGATGATCACGGCGTCCACGGGGGCGTCTTTAAGGTTAGGAGCGAGGCGCGCAGAACTTCCCTGGCAAAACATCACCAGTTCTCCGATGCCGGCGCCAACGCTATCGACAGCGATGATCGTGTTCGCACCCGAACGAAACTTCGTTGGGTCTTTGTCATCGACCAGTTGCGGGCGCAACAAAAGAAGTTTGCGCCCATTCATGGACGGATCCTTTTTTGTCGCGACAATTGAGCCTTCGACTTTTGCGAGGAACATGGCGTTTTCCTTTGTTGGAGACACGGTGATCCGCGTCTCACGATGAATTAACTGGAGCTGCGCTTCAGCACAGCCCGGCCATTATTTAACGGAACGTTTTGGCAATACGGCTTCAACGTCGTTGTGCGGACGTGCGATGACATGCACGCTGACGAGTTCGCCTTTGATTGCTTTGATCGCTTGAGCTCCAGCATCGGTCGCTGCTTTGACGGCTGCGACGTCTCCGACAACAATGGCGGTGCAGAGAGCGTTGCCAACTTGTGTCATGGGGCCAGCGAGTTCGACGTTCGCGGCTTTGAGCATGGCGTCGGTGCCTTCAACAAGGGCGACGAGTCCACGCGTTTCGATCATTCCAATTGCTTGATGTGACATAAATTAATTGAGTCTTAAGGGTTAAATTGAGAATTCTATTTTTCTAAAAAGCGTTTTACTTCGCGAGCCACGACTAATTCTTCGTTTGTAGGGATCACGATGATTTTCACCCGTGA
This sequence comes from Verrucomicrobiales bacterium, assembly GCA_028293445.1. GTDB lineage: Bacteria > Verrucomicrobiota > Verrucomicrobiia > Limisphaerales > JACDHS01 > CBHWET01. The sequence continues at coordinate 2,370 of JAQGOU010000276.1, forward strand.
GTTTGAGGCACTGATGATGGCTTCGGTTCCTTTGGTTTTCGCGTTCAGTTCGGGATCGAGGATAATACCGAGTTGGTCGAGGCCAGCGCAGACATCGGCGCGAAATTCGTGGCCCTTTTCGCCGATACCGGCAGTAAAGACGAGAGCATCAGCTCCATTGAGTTGCAGAAAATAAGCGCCGATCCAATGACGCGTCTGGTGAACAAAAACATCCAAGGCTAATTTTGCGCGCGGATTACCTTGTGCGGCTTGCGCTTCAATGTCGCGCATGTCGTTGTATCCACCGGAAATGCCTTTGAGACCGGACTCTTTGCACATCAGGCGCTCGACTTCGTCCAGGCTCATGCCTGTCGTCCGCATCAGATAAGGCAAGGCAAACGCATCCAAATCGCCAACGCGGTTATTGTGCGGCAAACCAGATTGCGGACTCATTCCCATACTGTTGCCGATGGCAACGCCGTTCAATGTTCCTGTAACTGACGAACTGCCGCCCAGATGACAGGAAATGACGCGCAGATTGGGACCTTTTACCGCAGTCTTTCCACTATCCACGTAAAGATTTCGAGCACGTTGCGCGACATCTTCACGTCCCAATAATTCAGCGGACCGTTCCGCCACAAATTTGTGGCTCGCACCATGAAAACCCCATCGACGAACGCCCGCTTCGTTCCATGAATCCGGAACCGCGTATCGCATGGCGGCTTCGGGAGCGAACTGGTAGAAGGCGGTTTCGAAGAGTCCGACGAGTGGCGTGCCGGGCATCCGTTGCGCGA
>JAQGOU010000282.1 GCA_028293445.1 Verrucomicrobiales bacterium
AAAAGTTGCGAAAAAAAAGTGGGTACACCGCGTTGTACCCTGTTTCCCGGTCGCGTCCAAACAGGGTACAACGCTGGTGTACCTCCTTTTCCTGGAGAAATTCTTCCGCAAAGTGCGTTTTACCCGACTTTTTGTAGCGGAAAGAAGGTACAACACCGTTGTACCCTCTTTCCTGGTCATCGGAAAACAGGGTACAACGCGTTGTACCCAACTTTTTTTGACGGGAAAATAGAGAATGGCCGTTGTACCGGAATTTCTGGTCACGGATTTTATGGGTACAATGCGGTGTACCTCCCTTTCCCATCGTCAGAAAAGTGGGTACAACGGTGTTGTACCCATTTTAACCCGCTGAAGATCAGGCAGAACAGAGTGTTTAACTAAAAGGAAGCGGTCGAAGACGGTTTCACCACGGATGGAAACGTGTTGCAGAAAAAACAAAACTTTTCAGGATAGTAGTACGAATTGCTGAAATTCCAATTAGTGAAAATCTGTGTAATTGATGTCTACCTCTCCCGGTTTTGATTCGTGAGATGCCTTGGGCGCAAAATTTTCACAAATTTTATTTTGCTTGGGTTTCGGTTTGGTCATATTCCGCACCGATGTTTGCTTCAGAAATCAAATCAGTTCATTTCATTGGGATTTGTGGTACAGCGATGGCTTCCGTTGCGGCTGCAATGAAGGAAAAGGGTTTTCACGTCACCGGTTCGGACAAGGATGTCTACCCGCCGATGTCCACGTTCCTGGCGGAACGGAAGATTGAGGTCAGTCCTGTGTATTCCGAAAAGAACCTCGCCTACAGGCCGGATCTGGTGGTGGTCGGCAATGCCATTTCCCGTGGAAACGTCGAAGCTGAAACCGTTTTGGAACACAAGCTGCGCTATTGTTCCTTGCCGGAGTTGCTGAAAGAATTTTTCATTCGAGGTAAACGTTCTGTTGTTGTTTGCGGTACGCACGGCAAAACAACGACGACCTCGTTGCTCGCATGGGTCTTCGAGCATAACGGACTGAACCCCAGTTTTTTAATTGGCGGAATTCCGACAAACCTGGGGCAGGGGGCGCGCTTCACGGATAGCGAATGGTTCATTATTGAAGGCGACGAATACGACACCGCATTTTTTGATAAGCGCAGCAAGTTCCTTCATTACCTCCCTGAAGTGGTGATCATTAATAATCTGGAGTTTGATCACGCCGATATTTTCGAAAACCTCGGTGCGATTCAGAAATCGTTTCGGCAATTCATCCGGCTCATTCCACGAAATGGCGTGCTGCTTGGAAACGGTGACGACAAAAATCTCGCGCCATTAATGGATGTGAACTTTTGTCCCGTGAAACGTTTTGGTCTGGGTGCGGAAAATTCCGTCCAGGCTTTTAATCTCCGGTTTGGGCCTACGGCGACGACGTTCGAGATTCCAAGTTTTCAATTCCACATCAATCTTGTCGGAGAATTGAATGTGCGAAACGCGCTCGCGGTAGTGGCGGCGGCCAAACATTGCGGGCTTTCCAACAAACAGATCCAATCTGCCTTTGACACCTTCAAAGGCATCAAACGGCGCATGGAAATTCGCGGAATCGCCGGCGGGGTGACCGTGATCGATGATTTTGGACATCATCCGACCGCTATTCGTGAAACCATGCGTGCTTTGCGCATTAAGTATCCGACACAAAAGATTTGGGCGATCTTTGAACCGCGGACCAACACCACCCGCCGCAATATTTTTCAAAGCGAACTCGCGAGCGCGTTTGCGGAAGCCGATGCGGTGGTCCTGGCTCAAATTGCGCGTCTGGAGCTTCTCGCGCCGGAGGAACGGCTTAATCCTGAACAATTAATGAAAGAGATTGGGGCCAGTGGAAAGCCGACGGCGTACTTGCCAGACGCGGATGCGATTGTGGCGCACATGAAGAAAAACGTCAGCGGTGGAGATGTGGTCTGTGTGTTCAGTAACGGTGGTTTCGGTGGAATTCATGACAAATTACTGACCCAGTTCGCGAAGAAGAGCTGAGTCCCGTTATTTCTTGGAGAAACCGTTGACGGCGAGGAACATTTCTGGTGAAAGTATAGGGTAAAGCCCTAGAAGATTTCCGCTATCTTCGGGTGCTTTAGATAAAAACCTGACCCAGTTATGAAATTTCAACTTAGCCACCGCTTCTTTGCTGCCGTTTCGTTACTTCTCGTTCCAGCAGTTTTTGGCGAAACCGTTGTCATTGAAAGTCGTCAAGCAAGCGGCGCCTTGACGGGTACTCCGTCTTATCAGGAGTTTAATGTGGTTACGTCTCCAGGGACGGGTAACTGGCAGGATACCGCTCTCAAAAGCGCGGCCTTCGGGTTGGTCGGGACGGGCGCAAGGTTCGCCACAAATAATGGCGTTTCCTTTACTGTCACACCGACGCTCACTGCGGGAGGCACTTATTACGTGGAAATCACCCACGCGTCTTCTACTGCGATTTCCTTGAGCGTGATCGCCGATATTACTCAGACTGGTTGTTCCGGGTTGCCCCCGAGTACCACAGCCTTTCAACAGAACCAAGGGGTCTCCCCAAACTGGGCCCAAATTGGAACCATTACTGTAAGCCCCGGGGTGACGACTCCGAGTATCAAGTTTACTAAGAATTCCCCGAGTGGTGAGTTGTCCGCAGCGCGCCGATGGATTGCAGATTCTGTGCGCTTTCGGTCCGCCAGCACGCCGATATCGATCACTGTGCCACCAGCGAGTCAATCCGTGGCAAAGGGCAGTAATGCGACCTTTACGGTCACGGCCGCTGGAACTCCGCCATTATTTTATCAATGGAGAAAAGCGGGTGTCGATATCTCCGACGCCACTAATACTGTGTTGGATCTTTTCGCGGTCACGTCCTTGGATGAAGCTTCTTATTCGGTGTTGGTAACAAACATCACCAGTTCCGCAACGGCTTCAGCAACGTTGACGGTGGTGGATTCTCCCGTGATTACCGTTCAGCCTGTCAGTCGGACGAATAATGCAGGAACGGTTGCGACTTTTACGGTCAGTCTTTCCGACACGAGTCCATTTGCGTTTCAGTGGCAGCGTGGGGGGACGAATCTGGTGGACACGAACAATATATTTGGCGCTACAACGGCGACATTAATCGTCAGCAATGTTTTATCAGCCGATGCGACAAACTACGTCGTTCTCGTTTCAAACATCGCCGGTACCGTTTCAAGCGATGGCGCGGCGTACCTGACGGTAATTGAACCGGTGATTACGAGCAATCCGGTGGGTCATGCAATCGACGCCGGAACCGGCACAAGTTTTACTGTCAGTGCGATTGGCACCGAGCCGTTGCGCTATCAGTGGTTAAAGGATGGAAATCCACTGGGCGGAGCCACTAACGGGACATTCGTGCTGGCAAGTGCTTTCGGCGCCGATGGGGGAAGCTACTCCGTGATTGTGTCCAATGACTTTGGGACCGCCACCAGTTCTGGCGCGACGTTAAGTGTGAATGATCCGATTCTGGTTTCCGCGCCCGTTGATCAATCGGTCGTTGCCGGCGCAGAGGCCAACTTCACGGTGGGTATTATTGGGTCTGCACCTTTGAGCTTTCAGTGGATGAAGAACAGCAGTCCGATTTCAGGAGCCACAAAAAGCGCCTACAACATCGCGACTGTGCTTGGGACAGATGCGGGCTTGTATTCTGTGACGGTGAGTAACAGTTTCAATGTGCTCACCACTTCCGCAGCGACTCTTTCCGTTTCTCCAGCGATTATAACGCCACCTCAGAACCAAACGGCAAGTGCTTCCAATCTTGTCACCTTCACGGTTTCCGCTGATGGACAGGCAACGCTCCAATATCAGTGGCAAAAAGACGGCGTGATTATTCCAGGAGCCACGTTGAGTAGTTACGTGATTTCCTCGGTCAGTGTGACCGATGAGGGCAACTATCGGGTCGCAGTGTCCAATAGTATCGGCAGCGTGCTGAGCAGTCCCGCCCAACTCGCCGTGGATAGATTGATTCAAACGATTGCTTTCGGTGGTTTGTCTCCGAAAGCCTATGGGACTGCGCCATTTGGAGTCACGGCCACCAGCTCATCTGGTTTACCCGTTACTTTTTCCGTCCTGCCGGGAAGTCCCGCTACGATGTCGAGTAACATCGTCACGATTACGGGTGCCGGAACGGTAACGATCAGAGCATCGCAAAGTGGAGATACAACATTTGGGGCTGCCACGAATGTCGACCAGTCCTTTACAGTAACAAAGGTGGGACTGACGGCGACGGTAACCAGTACAACGCGTCTGTACGGTGCAGCGAATCCTTCTTTTTCCGTAACCTATTCCGGTTTTGTCAACGGTGATAGCACCGCTCATAATGACCTCCTTGGCACTCCACTGTTTTCAACGTCAGCAACTCAGACCAGCACGGTAGCAGGGAGTCCCTACAGCATCACCGTTACCAATGGAACTCTGAGCTCAAGCAATTACACTTTAGCATTTGCTCCCGGCCTTTTAACCATTACGAAGGCACCGGTCACCGTCAAAGCGAATGATGCCGGAATGTCAGTTGGCAGCCCTCTTCCAGTGCTGAGCGGCGTTATCACGGGCGCATTAGCGGGTGACGGCCTGACTGCAACTTACTCCACGACCGCGACGATCAGCAGTCCTGTCGGCGTCTATCCAATCAACCCCAAGCTGAGTGCCCCGAACAATCGGCTGGCAAATTACATTACGAATATGATCGCGGGGAAATTGACCATTACTCCGGTCTTGAAAATTACTTTGCAACCAGTGGCGGTCACCATTGTCCAGGGACAGACAGCCAACATGAAGTTTGGGCTCTCGGCAGCGGTTACACCGTCGATCCAATGGTACAAAGATAAAACCAATCTTGTCGTCGGAGCAACGGCGACCAATCTCGTTATTCCGCTGACCACGACGAACGACACGGGGTTGTATTCGGCATCCGTCACGGTTGGTACTGGAACCAACGCGTTTACAACAAATACATTGGCGGCGAAGTTGACTGTGAATGCCGATATCATTTCACCATCCGTAACCATTAGTTTGCCTCTAAACCTGTCGCGGTGGACGAATATTTCGAGTATTACCGCGATGGGAATCGGTCGGGATAATGGCCGATTGTCGAACGTCTTGTGTCGACTGAACGCCGGGCAATGGGGGGCACCCGTCATGGTGCCTCTTGCGAGCCCACTTGGAGTCCTTACCGTCAACTGGTCTACTAACCTGAACCTCAATCCTGGAACGAACGTTCTTGAGGTGCAAGGATTCGACGTTGCCGGTCGCACGTCCCCGATTGTGAAGTCGGTATTTTTCTACGTAGCTCCGTCGCTGTTAACCCTTAACCTGGTGAATGCAGATGGAACTACGGATGATGTGGGGACCATAACCCAGAGAACTCTTGCGAATCCTCCCGGCACACCCACGAACCAGGCGTTCCTGGAAGTCAATCGCCCTTACGCCGTGACGGCAAATCCAGGACGGACCCAGCTATTCACGAATTGGACGCAGATCAGTAATTCAACGGAAGTCATTGTCTCCACCAACCGGCTTTATACGTTTTTGATGCAGCAGGATCTGGTATTGAACGCCAATTTCATTCACAACCCTTACATTGAGGCATCGGGGGCCTACAACGGTTTGTTTACGAACGCGAACATAGACTATCCAATTTCAGGATATGTCTCCATCTCCGTATCCAGCAATCAGGTTCTCAGTGGTAAGGTGATCGTTGAAGGCGACACATTGACCTTCGGCGGTAAGTTTAGTTTAGAAGGTGGATGTCATATCGTAGTGCCCCGTCTCAAACTGGCGAAATCCAGTTTAGTTATCGACCTAAAGATTAACTTTGCGGATCGTCAGATTGTCGGAACGCTCACCGATGGTGTTGCTACTGCCAATATCGTGGCGGATCGAGCCGCTTACACCAAGAGCCAAAGCAATCCGTTCCAGGGACGATACACGCTGGTACTGCCTCATGACACAAATGCTAATTTGAGTCCCGGCGGTTTTGGCTACGGAACACTGACGGTTTCCACGAATGGCAATATTGTCATTGTGGGTAAACTCGGGGATGGAAGTATTTATAACCAAACCGTTCCGATTTCAGAGACGGGTCGTTGGCCGCTTTATGCGCCACTTTATTTGGGCAAGTTGATCGCAACAGCGACCAACGGAGTGACCTATACCAATGGTGAGTACAAAGGTTGTTTGTTGGGATGGCTGAACTTTACGAATAATACAGATATTGGTGGCGAGGCGCTGTGGATAAAAACAACGCTAAGCCCGACAAACACCTACTACGCCGCAGGGTTTACAAACTCCATGCTTCTTACCGGACAAAACTATGTGCCGCCCCTCGTCCCGTCGACAACTCGTCTTATAACGATGACGACCGGAGTCATCACTCTGATGGATGGTAACCTGAGTTCCTTGAGGACCAACAAGTTCTTCCTGGACAAAGACAATTCAGTGGACATAGCAAACTTCCTGATCCCCAGTTTGAAGTTTACCTTTGATACCAAGCTCGGTTCGATCAACGGAAGCTTTGCGCATCCAAATATGACCAACCGGATTGTGCCGTTCTCGGGCGTAGTGTTGCAGAGACAAGCCCGCGGTTACGGAATGTTCCTTGGTTTGGACCTGAGCGGAACAAAAACGAATCAGACCGGTTCAATATCTTTTAAATAAACGAAGACCGTTCTACTTGCTCTTCTGTTTCTCCAGCTTTTTGGAGAGGCTGGATTTCAAGTTTAAATACATTTGGTTGGTGATCACATCGAGGTGCTTTCTCGCGTCGTCCATGCGTCCGAGATTGATTTCAATGCGCGCCAGATGCACGTAAACACCTTCGCGTTCAATATCGTCACGAGCGATTTTCAACGTATTTTGCCAGGCGACTAACCCTTCTTCGTAGCGGGGCGGCTTTGTGCCGTAAAAGCTTCCCGAGTAATCTGTCGCCAGCACAAAATTCGTGGGATCGAGCTTCAGTGCCTGCCGATAGAGATCCAGTGCTTTGTCAAAGACCTGTTGCTCATCAATTTTGTAGAACTCCATCGCATCTTTGCGGAAGAGATAAACAGTCGTCGCAAAGTTCCAGTAATAAGTCGTCTCTTTCGGATTTAGTTCGATGGCTTTGGCGTAATATTCGAAGGACTTTTTTACCGGGCTGCGGTGGCCGTAATAATTAGCCAAATTATTCCAGGCGGCCGGATTGCTGGGATCGAGTTCGCGCGCTTTTTCCATTTGGAGCGAGCCCTCGTAGTCCTCGCCCAGCTCATTCAAGAAACAACCATAGGCGAGGCGCGCTCTGGCATGACTCGGATTTTTCAGGAGAAAGTTTTCGTACGCCTTTTTCACTTCAGCAAAGCGCTGCTCGATCCGCGCATTTAAGGTCACAGTCGGAGCTCCTGCGCCTTGTTCCGCGAAGGCGTTCCCTTCCTTGATCCATTTATCCACTTCGGCGCGGGCATCATCGTCTTCGGTGAGGACTTTGTGATAGGCCACATCGATCGGATCATTCGGGTTAACGACTTCGATCGAAATGCCCGTGGTTTGTTTCACCAAATTGCTGACGGCTGCCGGTTGGTTTGTTGCCACCAGCGCACCCAAAAGGCCGACGAGAAGATTACTCACAGCGGCAACGTAGCGGAGGCAGTCCCGCCCGTCGAGTGATTCGTCACTGGCGCCCTTCGAAAACCGCTTTAAATTAACTTATGAAAGCGCGAAGCAAGGGAAGTGGGACCGGTTTGCAACGGCGCAAGGCCAGTACTTCTGAGGTAGTTCCAAATCTTACCGCTGGGAACCGGGTGGATCCCGAATGGCAGACTTATTACGACCGGTTGGTGGAGTTACGCGATTATCTGTTGCATTCACGGCAAGTCTTAAAAAGCGATGCTGACAACGCCACTCCGCGCTTCAGCATGCATATGGCCGATGCCGCTACGGACAGCTATGATCGCGATTTCGCCTTGAGCATGCTTTCGTCAGAACAAGACGCCATTTATGAAATCGAGCAGGCGCTCGAACGCATCCGTGATGAAAAATATGGGATTTGTGAAATGACCGGTAAACCGATTTCTCGTGAACGCTTGAACGCCATTCCATGGACGCGCTTTGCTGCGGACGCTGAGAACGATCTCGAGCGTCGGGGAGATGTTGCGACAACTAAACTGGGCGAGTTAGAGCGCGTGAAAAAGGAATCGACCGCGAAAGCCTCTGAGGAAACGGAGTAGGGGACAACTTGCCGGTTACGCACGCTCATTGACGCTTGGGGCGAATAAAGTTAGCCTGTGTCTTCATATATGATTTCGGCCGCAGCAATAAATCAGAATCCATCTCAACCCACGATTCGCGTGGGTGACGAACGCTTGATCAAAGTTTCAGCTTCCGCAGCAGAAAAGGTCACTTCCCTTTTGACGAGGCAAGGCCGGCCGAATGGGGTTTTGCGCGTAGCCGTTGTGGGGGGCGGTTGCTCTGGCATGCAATACAAGATGGATCTGCAGGATGCACCGGCGAATCGCGACATCTTGGTGCAAAGCAGCGGCGTCAGAGTGGTTGTGGACCCTAAAAGCGCGCTTTACGTGACCGGCAGTGAATTGGATTACATCGACGCATTGCAAGAGGGTGGATTCAAGGTGAAGAATCCGAATGCAGCAACCACCTGTTCCTGCGGGGAAAGTTTCAGCGCCTGATTTCATAGGCGTGGAAAATCGATTCGATGACTGACAATTTTGTTTTGTTTGATGAGGCGCGTCGGCCATGGCTCGATGCGGACCTCTTAAAAAGGAAGTTTCTTCAACAGTCCTCCACGGTTCATCCCGATAAAGTTCACGAAGCCAGCGCGACAGAGAAAACGGCTGCCAACAAATCCTATGCGGACCTGAATGCGGCTTACAATTGTTTGCGTGAGCCCAAAGAGCGTCTTCTCCATTTGCTTGAGGTGGAACTTGGAGAGAAGCCAAAGGACATCCAGCGCATTCCGCCCGGGACCATGGATTTGTTCGTAGAAGTTGGCCAGACCTGCCGGGACGTAGATGCCTTCATCGTCGAAAAAAGCAACGTTACTTCACCCTTGCTCAAAGTTCAGATGTTCGAGAAAGCGATGGACTGGACGGATAAGCTGAATTTGCTGCAACAAAAGATAAATGCGAAACGCGAGGAGTTGACCATGGAATTGCAGCAGATGAATTCCATTTGGGAATCAGCGCCTGCGGTCGGTTCTCCTGACCGGTTGCAAACCTTGCCACTGGAAAGATTGGAACAGATTTATCGCGTCTTCAGTTACATTGCCCGGTGGACGGAGCAAATCCAGGAACGCGTCGTGCAACTCTCATTTTAATTTCAGCCGATCCATGAACACGAAGCCACGCGAAAGGAAGCAAACAGTGCCGCGTCATAGTGTGTTGCTCGGAATTTTTCTATGCCTGTTTTTTCTGCGCGCTCCACTCTTCGCGCTGGAGCCGTGGGAGGCGGCGCTGGCCAAAATGCCTTTAAAGACAAATGTCACCGAGTTGGGGCGCTATGATTATATTCCACTCCTCGTGGAAAGTTTTCAGGAGAACGACGCCGCCAAGGCGCTGATTTTTATGCCGGGTGCAACGGACGAGTTCTATTTCTTTCGACGTGCCCACGCGACGTTGACGAACAGCGCTCCGACTGTTTTGGATGCCCTTCGAGCGTTGACGAATCAAAGCCTGGTGCGGGTTACGTTCCGTGCGCCTTACATTTTGGTGCATAGCAACGAGGATCCGCTTGAACCGTTTTATAATGTAAATAGCGAAACCAAAGTGGATCAGTTGGTGAAGCGTAAATTCATCCGGCACGTCGTTTACAATGATCGCGACTGGAATTCCCTCCGACCGACCCTGGCGTTTGAACTCGATACAAAAATATTACCGGCCTCCGGTTCCTGGGAGTCCAATCACTTTTATCGACACAGTTTTGCCGCATGGAACCTGAATGATTTTGAAATTCTCGAGGTGATGGCTTTTGCCGGCAAGACCACGTTCACCATTGATCAGCGGAAGATCATTTTTGAAGGGGACAAACGTTTTCGGGCTCGCCCTCCGGTGCCGGATTTCTCCAAATAATTGCCTGACAAATTTTCTCGAAATAGGTGCGGCAATGGCCTAATCCTTTTGGCCCATGGGCACTTTCAATCAGTTCTTCCTTATTTGCGGTCTGGCGATCTTATCCGTTTCACGCGTTGGCGCAGCCGATGCGACATTAACGAATGCTCGAAAGCTGGAGAAAAGCGGTGATTTCAAAAAGGCAACGGAACTCCTGGCCGAGGCGAGCAAAAAGCACGGCTTATCCGCAGAGCTAAATCGAGAATATCAATGGGAGACAGAGTTGATGGAACGCATTCGCCAGGATTATGGCTTAAGCGAGGAAAGACTTTTTCAAAAACTTTCAGCGGCGGTCAAAGGTCTGACCAAGGATGAATTCAACGCATGGATGAAGGAACATCGTTTTGATGGGCGCAAGATCGATGGAGAGATGCGTTATGTTGTCACAAGTATCAATAATTTGTTCTGGCGTCATCCCGATCTGAATTCGCGTCGCCAGCCTCCGAAAGAATTAGCCGCTTATCATCGTTCGCTCTTTGACACCGCTCACCGGGTCAAGACTGCGGCACTGGAGGAGAAAAAGGCGCTCGTTCTTCCAACCCATTTTAAATGCACCATGACGGTTACTGCGGAAAAAAATTCCGCCAAGAACGGCAAAATGATTCGCGCCTGGCTGCCGGTACCCCGCGCTTATCCATTTCAAAAGGACTTTGTTCTGCTCGACAGCTCTTCACCCGTGAAATATCTCTCGCACGAAGACAGCCCAATCCGTTCAGTTTATCTGGAGCAAAACGCGATTGAGAATCAGCCTACGAAATTTTCCGCCAGCTATGAATATGTGCGTAACGGAATCTATTTTGATCTCAAAGCCAATGAAGTCTCTTCGGGAACGGTCGACCCAAGTGTAAGACAATTCACCGAGCAGGCCCCGCACGTTGTTTTTACCCCGCAACTCAAAGCGCTGGCCAAAGATATTATTGTTTCTGAAAAGAATCCGTTGCTTCAGGCGCGTGCGTTTTACAATTGGATCTCTGAAAATATTAAATACAGCTTTGCGCGCGAGTACTCGACGCTCACGAACATCAGCGATTATTGCTTGAGCAATGGCTACGGTGATTGTGGCCAGGAGGCCCTGTTGTTCATTACGTTATGCCGTTCCCAAGGGATTCCCGCCCGTTGGCAATCCGGTTGGAATCTGTTCCCGAGTCACGTTGGTATTCACGATTGGACTGAAATTTATCTGGAGCCTTACGGATGGGTTCCAGTCGATCCCTGGGCGGGCATTTACGTGATGCATTATTGCACCGATCTTTCGAACGATGAAAAACGTGAGCTGCGCGATTTTTATTTCGGCGGCCTGGATCAATACCGGATGTCTGCGAACGCGGATCATTCCCAACAACTGCAACCCCCGAAGAAAGGCTTTCGTTCCGACGACGTGGACTTTCAGCGTGGCGAACTCGAGTCCGGGAAAAACATTTACTTCGACAAATACAACTACGATCTCCAGGTGGAAGAAACTTCCAGCGCGAAGTAGAAATCGCCTGCGCGGGCTAATGATGGCGGAACAGCCGATGCCGGTTCTTTAGCAAGTACCACACGATGACGATATTGATCGCAAGGATTGCGAACACTTTGAACGAGAAGCGGTGGATGAGGTCGTAGACTTCAATCGGGATAAAGAACGCAGACTCGCCGATGGCCAGCCAACCCGCCCAGCTGATCCGGAAGATCAAGCCGACTCCTTCGACGAGAGAGAACAGGCTGTAAAGTAACGTGCCGCCAGCGGCCCACAGTAAATTCACCTCCGTAAGTTTTCCAATTTTCCCAGCGAGTTCCATGAAGAACTTTCGTTCCGGATTCCAATGCAGCCACTGGAGAAGTTTTTTGAATTCCGCGGGCAGATCATTATCAGACAAGGTATAAGCGGCGACCGCCAGCGCGAGGAACAGGGAACCTTTGAGCAACTTGATCGCGATAATAGCGTAGAGCGTTGGAGCTCGCTGTTTGGATCCTGAAGTGGTCGCGCTCGAACTCATCCCAATCAGTTCACCACGGCGGCGGCAGGGCGTTGTTCCGGTTTCGGCGCGGGATGGTCCGACATCATGCGCTGTGAGGCTTCAACTTTGATGTAATACAAAACAACTGGCGCGAGGATCATTCCCGGAATACCCATTAATTTTTCACCGAGCACGATACCAAGCAACGTGAGCCACATTGGATTTTTGATGCGATCACCGATGATCTTGCTGTTTAAAAAATATTCCAGCTTGTGAATCACAATCAGGAAGATCAGCGCCGCGATCGCCATTTTCGGTGAAATGGTTAGACCAACCACGACAATGAGGCTGTTGCTAAGAACGTTGCCGATAATCGGTAGCAAACCGCACAAGAAGGTGAGGCCGATCATCACCATCGCGTAAGGAAACCCATTCCAGAGAATGAAGCCGGCGGTGAACGCGGTATTGATTGCGGAAATGATGATCTGCGCGCCGATGACCGTGGAAAAACTGGTGTAGAAGCGCTCGAAACGCAGGCTTAACTCCCGGGCCACCGTCGAGTACATGCTGTCTTTGATTCCATTCGGTTCGTCCTCAAGCTCCCATTTGGAATTCAGGAACAAACTGAAAGCCACCACCAAACCAATCAGCAACATCGCCAGCTGAACAAAGGCTACGCCAGCATATCTGCCGACATTCGAAAATTCTTCCCGGACGTGTGCGATTGCAACCGCTTTGAGACTCGCGTAGTCGGTAAACGGGAGATCGATCTTTTGTTGCTCGGCGTATTCCGTCAGTTTGGGAATGCTCGTTTCCGCAATCTGCGGAAGAACGATTGAGGCCTGTTTGGTAAAGAACAGGAGTCCATAGCCGAGAGTGATAATGGCTATGACATATAAAGCCGCTGCGAAACCTTTGCTCCTGGTCCTTCCGAAGCGCAGTTTTCGCAGGATGAAATAACCGAACAGCGTCGTCAGGACGAGCATGCCCATATGCAACCAGCCGACCAGGACCAGGATCACTGCCATGATCAGGTAGGAAATGCGGGCCGAATTCGTCATGATGCGCAAATTACCTTAACGAACCTTCTGCAACAACAACGGAAGCAATTCGCTGATCTTCACGCGTTCCTGTTTCATCGTGTCGCGATCGCGCAGGGTAACGGTGTCCTGCAACTCCGGCCCTTTTTCGCCGAGGGTATCGAAATCGATGGTCACACCGAATGGCGTTCCGGCTTCGTCCTGGCGTGCGTAACGTTTGCCGATGGAACCGCCGTCGTCGTAAAAAACGGTCATCCACGGACGAAGCAGATTGCGGACGTCTTCGGCTTTCTTGACCAGTTCCGGTTTGTTCTTCAACAACGGGAACACGGCCACCTTTACCGGCGCGATCCGCGGATGCAGGCGCATCACGAAACGGGTTTCCACTTTGCCCTTATCGTCCGTCTCCGTGACTTCGCTGTAAGCATTGGCAATCAGCGCGAGGATCAAACGATCGACACCGGCCGACGGTTCGATGACATGCGGGATGTATTGGCCCTTCGCCAGATTGGCGACGCTTTCCTTCGCCTGTTGCTCGGCCTTCGGCACTTCGACACCAGACTTCGTCAGATACTTGTAACGAGCATTATAATATCGCGTTGAGAGTTCTGTCTTTTTGGCTTCGTCGAGCTTGCCCCAGGCGGCACGGAGTTCGTCGTCAAACACGCCCATCGGTTTGCCGGAGAAGCGTTCGTGCTGTGACAAATCAAAGTCACTGCGCGCAGCGATCCCTTCGAGTTCTTCACCTTTCAATTCGCCATTCTCATCGCGCTTGCTGAAAGGAAATTTGTAAAGAATATCCACACACGCGCGGGCGTAGTGTGCCAATTCCTCGGGCGTCTGACGATGGAACCCGAGCGTGTCGCGGGACAAACCGATCCCTTCGTAAAAGCGAACGCGTTCTTCGACCCAATATTGATGCCACGCCTGCCAACCCCAATTCGGCTGCGGTTCGCCTGGGTGACCGGTCTCAGGAACCGACGCCACGCTGCCGTGGATGGCCTCGATGACTTCGTCAGGTTTAATGAAGAACTCCAATTCCATCTGTTCGAATTCACGCGAGCGGAACGTAAAGTTACGCGGCGTCACTTCGTTGCGGAATGCTTTGCCCATTTGCGCAATACCGAATGGAACTTTTTGCCGCGACGTATCGAGGACGTTCTTAAACTGCGCAAAGATGGCCTGAGCGGTTTCCGGTCGGAGGTAGGCGACGTTGTCTTCGCTTTCCACGGGCCCGACGTACGTCTTGAACATCAGGTTGAACGGACGCGGTTCGGTGAGCAGGGCGCCGTTCTCGGGATTATACCGCGTCGACTTTTCCACCTTCTCGGTGCGTTCGCCGAGCAGTTCCACGTTCTGCAGACCGCGTAAGGTATAAAATTGTGTGGCGACCTTGCGCGCGCTCTCGGGCGGTTTGCCCGGTTGCAGCAAGACCGAGAAGGCGTCATTGGATTGCTTTGCGGAGACGGAATCCTTTGCGCCAGCATAATGATAGGCGGTTCCGCTTTGTTCATCGACCTGGTCGGCGCGAAAACGTTTCTTGGTCAGCAGACAATCGCACATCGGATCGCAGAAGGTATCGACGTGACCGGACGCCCGCCAGATTTGCGGCGCCATGATGATCGTGGCTTCAAGGCCAGCGACGTCGTCGCGGTTATGGACGATATGACGCCACCACGTTTCTTTGACGTTGCGTTTGAGTTCGGCCCCGAGCGGACCGTAATCCCAGAAACCGTTGATGCCGCCGTAGATCTCCGACGATTGAAAAACAAATCCGCGTCGTTTGCAGAGCGAAACGATCTTCTCCATCAACACATTTTCTTTGGGTTCGGCCATAAGAGTGGGAGAGTTTTCTTTAAGGACACCCCGATGTCAAGGGAAGGGGCGGGGCGGAGAGGTGAGAATGTGATGCCGAATTGGAAAAGGAGGGCGGGCGGAAGTGCCTGCAAGTTCAGCTGAAGAAATAGTTCCGTAGATATTTGTAACGACAATTCTTAAACGGAAATTCCGCACGGAACATTCCAGACGCCAATTGCGGGACGGGGATTCCGCACGGAATATTCTGGACGGCGATTACGGAACGGGGATTCCGCACGGAATATTCCGGACGGCGATTACGGAACGGGGATTCCGCATGGAATATTCCGGACGACGATTACGGAACGGGGATTCCGCATGGAATATTCCGGACGGCGATTACGGAACGGGGATTCCGCAAGGAATATTCCGGACGGCGATTACGGAACGGGGA